>CAZTTB010000004.1:0-64362 GCA_964616005.1 uncultured bacterium
CCCGTGGCGATGCCGACGCGCGTGCCGTACTCGGTGACCTCGTCGCCGCGCTTCAACGCGCGGACGGCGATCTTGTGGCTGAGCGGAACCGCGCCGCGCGCGGTGATACCGACCTCGCCGCCGGTATCCATGAAGATGCCGACGATCGCGTCACCGACGTCGATGTCTTCGGTTGCGACCCCGACGTCGTCGCCTTCGTTATGGACCAGGAACTTGTGGATGGCGGACCACCTCCCCTGTGGGCGCCGAGTCGGCCCCACATGGTCCGGGCGCCTGAGGGGCCCGGCCGTTTGATTGCGATGGCGCCATTCTAGGGGGCGGCTCCCACCAATGTCAATTTTCAATTTTGTGTCGAAAATTGGACCCCACACACCAGGGCGCCCGGCGGCACGCTCGTCAGCACCCACGATCGACTGCGCGAGCTGTAGAAGACGAGGCCCTCGATCTGCCCCGTCTCGGGTCGACAGACGTGGCTCGAGCTGCGGGCGTCATCGCTCATGCCTCACCCCCCGACGGGCACGGTAACGGGATGGAGCGCGGCCTCGCCGCGCAGGCAGCGCGCGACCTCTTCGGCGGCCAGCCTGCGCATGCGCACCTGCGCTTGCTCGGAGTACCAGGCCATGTGCGGCGTCACCAGCACCGAACGGTGGCTCCGAAGCGGATCGTCCGCCGTGGGCGGCTCGCCCTCGGTCACGTCCAGGCCCGCGCCCGCCAGCCGGCCGCTGTCGAGAGCGCGCAACAACGCGGCCTCGTCGATGAGGCCGCCGCGACTGACGTTGACCACGAACGCCCCTGCCGGCAGGAGCCTCAGCTCGCGCTCGCCCAGCAGATGGTGCGTGGCGTCGCTCAAGGGCAGGTGCAGGGACACCACCTGGGCGTCCGCCAGCGCCTCCTCCAGCGAGCCGCGCAGCTCGAGCGCACCGCCGGTAGGGTCGGAGGTCACGAACGGATCGAAGCCCGTGAGCCGGAACCCCAGTCCCTTCAAGAACTCGGCCGCACGGCGGCCGATGCGTCCGAGACCGAGCACCGCCACGGTGGTCGCCTCGGGGGCCGTGATGGGCCGCACCTCCGCGACCCCCCAGCCGCCCGCCCGCACGTGGGCGGCTGCCGTCTCGATCTTGCGCGTGAGCGCCAGGATCAGCGTCACGGCATGCAACGCCACCTCGTCGGTGCAGTAGTCGAGCACGTTGCAGACCGCCACGCCCATCTCGGCTGCGGCTCCGACGTCGATACGGTCGACGCCGATGCCGTAGCGCACCAGCGCCGTCGTGCCGCGCATCTCGGCCAGCACCGTACGCGTGAAGCGGGGCGCCGAGCCGGCCAGGACGGCGGCGGCACCACGGCAACTGTCGATGAGGGCGGCCTCGTCGTCCCCGGTCGCTCGGACCACCTCGACTCCGAGCGGTGCGAGCACGCGTTCTTCGATGTCGAGCGGGTCGAATCGTGCGCCGCACACCACGACGCGGCGCAGCCCGGAGGCGGCCTCCGTCATCGGTCGGCGGCCGTGCCGGGCATCCCACGGCGCGACGGGAGGGAAAGGATCAGCACGGGCTGCGACGTCTTCATGAAGGTACCTCCGTCTTGCCGTTGGTGGTGGGCAGCGTGAGCTCCGCGCCGAGGTGCGCCAGCAGCGCCGAACCGGCGTTGCGGACGTGCTCGCGCATGGCGGCTTCCGCCGGACCGACGCGTCCGCGCGCTACGTGCGCCAGGATACGGTCGTGCTCGGCCATGGACGAGGGAAGGCGCCCCTCGACCTCGGCGGAGGTACCGATCAGCAGGCGGAGCTGCCCCATCAGCATCTCCGACATCTTCAGCAGTCGATCGTTGCCCGACGACTCCCACACCGTTCGGTGGAAGGCCACATCGAGGTCGGCGTAGCGCGCCAGGTCGCCCTGGTCACGACACTCCACCTGCTCCTCGTGGAGCTCGCGCAGGGCGGTCGCCAGCGTCTCGGGGTGCGCCGCGACCGCGAGCCGCATCGCCAGCCCTTCCAGCACCTCGCGCAGGGTGTAGATGTCGACGATGTCGGCGGGCTCCAGCGTGATGACGTAGTAGCCCCGATGCGGCCGAGACTCCACCAGGCCCTCGCGCTCCAAGGCGGCAAGCGCCTGGTTGATCGGCGTGGGCGAGAGTTCGAGCTGCTCGACCAGGTCCCGCATCACCAGCTTGCTCCCGGCCGGCAGGGTCCGCGTCAGGATGCCCTCGCGCAGCGCGTCGTAGGCCTGGCGCGACAGAACATCGCGCTCTGGAACGTGCAGTTTGCCGATCGTCGGCTTCCCCATGATGAGAAGACTATAACAGAAAATTGAAAATTGACAATTGTCCTGGCGCGACCTAGAATTGCCGAATCGACAATCTCGATGCCTAGCACGCGCACCTGCGCCGCCGTTGTCACGAACATCGGGCGCCGTAGCGCCGGGAGGTGGCTCATTCAAGGGTTCCTCGTTCTCTCCAGGGTTGCACGCAGCACGGGTCCTGCCCGAGCGCGCGTCCGGCCGTGACCGTGTCCGCCCCAGTGAGGCAGGCCAAGGCCGCAGCCTCCAACATCTCGAAGTGGTACGGCGACCTCGAGGTTCTCCACGACATCAACCTGGAGATCTACCAGCATGAGTTCCTGTGCCTCCTCGGCCCCAGCGGCTGCGGCAAGACCACCCTGTTGCGCATCCTCGACGGCCTGATCCAGCCCGACGAGGGCAACGTGACCATCGACGGTGAGGTCATCCACGGCCCCCCGCGACAGGCTGCCATGGTCTTCCAGCAGTTCGGCCTCTTCCCCTGGAAGACGGTGAGTCAGAACGTAGCCTTCCCGATGGTTCTCGCCGGCGTGCCCAAGGCGCAGATCGAGGAGAAGGCGCAAGCGGCCATCGATCTCGTCGGCCTGAAGGGGTTCGCGGACTCCTTCCCCGACAACCTCTCGGGCGGCATGAGGCAACGCGTCGGCATCGCCCGCGCGCTCGCGGTAGGCCCCGAAGTCCTGCTCATGGACGAGCCCTTCGCCTCCGTCGACGCCTACACGCGCGAGCTGCTCCAGGGGGAGCTGTTGTCGCTCTGGGAGCGCTTCCGGCAGACGGTCGTGTTCGTCACGCACAGCATCGACGAGGCCATCACGTTGGCCGATCGCATCGTGGTCATGAAGGCCAGGCCGGGCGAGGTTTACCACGTCTTCGACGTGCCCATCGACCGCCCGCGTACGGTCAACAGCGTGCGCCAGCACCCGGCCTACGAGCCGCTGCGCGAGACCATCTGGAACGACATGCTCAAGGGCAGCGGGAGGGTCGAGTGATGGACGTAGGACACCGCCGTGCCGATGAGCGAACCGCGTTGCGCGAGCGCGTCAAGGAACGCCGGCGCCAGACCGAACGCCGCAAGCGGAACCGCTACCTCCTCATCCGCGCACTGTCGTTCGTCGTGGTGCTGGGCGCCTGGCAGATCTACGGCGACAACAGCCTCGAGATCATCTTCACGCCCTTCACCACGGTCATCGCCCATCTCTTCGAGCTGCTGGTAGCGGGGCCGTTGGCCGGCGCCATCGTCTACAGCTTGTCGATGTTCTTCGGCGGCCTGGTGATCGGCAGCATCATCGGCGTCACGTTGGGCGTGGCGATGGGCCGCTTCGCGATGTTCGAGGCCGCCCTCGGCATGTACGTCTACGCCATCTACTCCACCCCTCTGGTGGCGTTGATCCCGCTGATCTCGCTGTGGTTCGGCTTCGGCGTGCAGGCTCAGCTCATCATCATCTCGATGTTCGTGTTGTTCCCCATCACCATCGCCGTCTACAACGGCGTGCGCAGCGTGGACGCCTCCCTGATCGAGGTCGCCCGCTCGTTCCGCGCCAACGAGATGGCGATGTGGCGCCACGTCATCATCCCCAGCGTCGTCCCCTACATCGTCACCGGCCTCAGTCAGGGGGTGGCCATGGGCCTGGTGGGCATGTTCATCTCCGAGATCTACACCGCGCTGTCGGGCATGGGGCAGATCCTGGCCTTCTCGGCCAACGCCTACAAGACGGCCGACATGCTGGCCGTGCTCCTGACGGTGATGATCCTGGGGGTCACCTTCCGGACCGTCATCGAGGAGCTCCGCAAACGTCTTGCGCCCTGGTTCAACAAGGAGTCCGGGCGTTGAGCCCGAGCCCTCGGGGCAGACGAACCGATCGGTGTCACCGGGACGGACCGTGTCCGCTCCCGTGCACAGCAAAGGGAGGCAGCAGATGAGCAGGTCGATCAACGGATGGTTCACGAGCAGGCCGCTGGCAGCGGTCGCAGCGGCCCTGGTCGTCGCAGCGCTGCTGGCCGGCACAGCCAGTGCCCAAGGCTCGAACGACTGGCCCAACGTCACCGATTCCACCGCCTGGGGGACCATCGGCGCCACGGTTGCAGTGTCGCCTCCCAAGGCCGTGTTCCTGGTGCCCTTCATCGCGCAGGCCGAAGGCTTCTTCGATCGTGAACACCTGCACGTCAAGCTGGTCCCCGAGACCAGCGGCGTCCCGGCGTTCCTGAGCACGGTGGCGGGCTCGACCAAGTTCTCGTTCACGTCGGCCACCGACCCGATCATCGCGGCCTCGCACGGCCAGGCGGCTCACGTGATCTGGTCGTACGGGCTGAAGCTCGACACCGTGTGCATCGGTGGTGACGGCATCAAGACGGCCAAGGATCTGGTCGGCAAGAACGTCGGCGTCACGGACACCGGCGGCTTCGCCCAGACGTTGCTGCAGGCCTGCCTGGCGCCCGCCGGCGTGTCGCTCGACAGCGTCCACATGATCCACATGCAGCGCTCCGGCTTCGTGCCGGCCATGGTCAGCCACCGTATCTCCGCCGCCGTCTTCCACGCCGACGGCGCCTACGTGGTGCTGCAGAAGGACCCCGGCGTGACGGCGCTGGCCTACGAGTACGAGGCCATCCCCAACTGGTGGTACGGCGCGCTGGCCGCCAACGACGCCTACGTCAAGGCCAACCCCGGTGAGGTCAAGCGCTTCCTGCGGGCGCTGGTGCTCGCCAGCCGCTGGATGTACGACCCGGCCAACAAGGCCAAGGTCATCGCCGACGGCGCCAAGGCCAGCGGTGAAGACCCCGCCGCCATCGAGTACGCCTACAACCTGATGATCAAGGGCCACATCTGGCCGTTGAACGCCGGTCTGCCGACGCAGGAGTCGTACATGTACACGGCCCAGAAGCTCAAGGACTTCGGCGAGATCGACACCATCCCCAGCTACGAGCAGACGATCGACGCCTCGTACGTCGACGCCGTCCTGCAGAACGTGGGAACGGTCGACCCCTCCAAGTACTGAGCCGTTCGCTGGGACGCGCCTGGCTTCTCAGCGTTCGAGACGTCGCCGGCCGCTACCGCCCACCCGGGCGGAGCGGCCGGCGTCCTCATGGTGATCGGTGGCGTGGCGTTCACCTCGGCGGCCGTCTCGCAAGCAAGGCCTGCGATGAGCGCACTGCGGCGCCTCGCGAGGCTGCTGTAGGCTAGTGCCCCGACCCATGTGGGCGGAGGAGGAGGCCCTCGTGCCACGCATCGACGGAAGGCCCGCCCAAGGCACCCCCTGCTGGACCGACCTGATGTCGCCCGACGTGGAGGTGGCCGCCGGCTTCTACCGGGGCTTGTTCGGTTGGGAATACGACGAGAGCGGACCGGAGTACGGCTTCTACCACATGGCCCGGGTGGACGCCCGTGCCGCCGCAGGTATCGGCCAGATCCCCGAGGGCGCCGGCTTCCCATCCGCCTGGACCGTGTACTTCGCTGCCGACGATGTCCATGCCATGGCCGAGCGTGCTGGAGCGCTCGGTGGCACCATCATGATGCCGCCGATGGAGGTGCCGGGTCAGGGATGGATGGCCGTGATCGTGGACCCCGTCGGGGCGGCCTTCGGGCTCTGGCAGGGGACCGGACACCTGGGGGCGGGCATCAAGGAGGTGCACGGCGCGACGACGTGGCGTGACCTTCACACCGCCGACGTTGAAGGCGCCCGCGTGTTCTATGCCGAGCTGCTCGGGGTCGAGGCACAGCCGTTCGACGGCGGGAGTACCCGCTACTACATCCTCGTCAAGGACGGCAAGAACATCGCCGGAATCGCCCAGACGCCCCCACCGGGGGCTGCCGCGCCGTCGCGCTGGTTGACCTACTTCGAAGTGGCCGACCTCGACAGGATCCTACGGGGCGCCGTCGAGGGCGGGGGCACAGTCGTGGAGCCCCCGTCCGACACCCCCTTCGGGCGCATGGCGGTTCTGGCCGATCCGTTCGGGGCCGTCTTCTGCGTCCACTGGAGCCGGCAGCCCGCGTCGGAGTGAACGCCGAAGCTGCCAGGGGGTCGAGGACCTCCGCCTCGGGGCGACCGCCCTGCCGGAAGGCGTCGCCCCCGGCAACTGTCGTCCCGGCAGGCGTCCGGCCGGCCGGACCTCTCTAGACTGGTTCCATGCTCGATCCAGGAGAAGGTGGCACCGTGGCACGGGCCTGCATCGCCAACATCGACGCGCCCGAGCGGCGGCGGCGCCTGGTCTTCGGGATGGCGGCGCTGGTGGTAGGGGCGGCCGCGTTCGCCTTGCTGCTGGCGACCGGTACCCCGCGGGGATGGCGGCTGGCGCTCCTGCTGGCGTTCTACCCCGGTGCGCTCGGCGTCTTCCAGTGGCGCGACCACACCTGTGTGGCGCTGGCCGCCCGCGGCCGGCGCAAGCTCGGCGGGGATGCCGAAGCCATCGCGGACGCCGCGGAGCTCGCGGCCGTGAGGGCGCAGGCGAGCGGCGTGCAGCGCAAGGCGATGGCTGCGGCCGTTGCGCTGGTCCTGATCGCCCTGATGGTGTAGCAGCCGACCTGCCGGGACGACCGGCGATGTGCGACCGAGCCTGTCGACGCGCCACCGACGCAGTACCATGAAGCGCACGCTCCCCTCGCCCGACGTGGCTCCTCTTCTCAGTTCCATCCAACAGCGTCCGCCACCACCCCCCAGGCGAACGCGGAGCATGGGCGATCTGGCGCGACGGAGGAGCACCATGTTCGAGCACATCCTGGTCCCGCTGGACGAATCGCCCGCTGCCGAGTGCGTGCTTCCCCATGTGACGGCGATCGCTCAGCTCACGGGCGCACGCATCACGCTGATGCGCGTGCTCGAGGGTCCGACGACGGCGGGGAACGTGCAACCGACCGATCCGGTGGCGTGGCAGCTTCACCAGGACGCCGCAGCCTCCTATCTGGCCGACATCGCCAGGCGCCTGGAAGCACGCGGTCTCTCCGTGGACGTCCGCATCTACGAGGGAGATCCGGCCACCACCATCATCGATCACGTTCGTGATGAACGTGTGGACCTCGTCGCACTCGCCAGCCACGGTCGAACCGGGGTGACCGGGGCCGAGCTCGGTGCGGTCGCCCTCAAGACGATCCTGGGGATCCACGTGCCCCTGCTGCTGGTCCGTGCGTTCGGTGCGGGACGGCGAGACGCCGACGCCACCCGCTACCGGAAGGTGCTCGTCGCACTCGACGGCTCGCGCCGTGCCGAGTGCGCGCTGCCCGTCGTCCATCGCATCGCCGACGAGCACGGCGCGGCGCTGCTCCTGGGTCATGTGGTACGGGAGCCCGAGGTTCCCCATCGATTGCCGCTCGGCCAGGACGAACAGGCGGTCGTCGACGGCCTCGGGGCTCTCGCTCGCCGCCATGCCACGGCGTACCTGGACGCGCTGCGCGACGATCTCGCGGGTGCCGGCCGGAGCGTCAGCGTTCACGTGCTGAGCGGCAACGACCCTGTCACCGAGCTCGAGGCGTTCGCCGAACACGAAGATGTCGATCTGATCTTGATGAGCGCCCACGGCGCCACCGGGACGACCCGGCGCCCGTTCGGGGCGATCGCGGAGAAGTTCGTGCTGTACGGAAGCCGGCCGATCCTGATCGTGCAGGATCGCTCGCGCGATGAGATCGAGGCCAGTCCGGCGCGCGCGGCCGCCCGTCAGCGAGCCGGCCACTCGTGATCGAAGACACCGCTGCTCCGTCTATCGACGACGAGACCCTCGAGCAGCACGCCGAGGCCCTCGCGGCGATGCACGAAGCGGCACCCTGTCGCAGATCGCCGCGCCGCCTCCGCCGCCGCATCGACGCCGTACGGGAGCGCGTTCGCTCCCTATACGAGCGCTTGCCGAACGATGAACCACGGATCACCAGCGGACAGCGCTGGTTGCTGGACAACGACTATCTCGTGCTCCGCACCGTCAGGCAGGCCAGCGAAGACGTGTCCGACGCCTTCTTCCGGGTCCTGCCGTGCGTCAGGCACGGCGCCGAGACGAACCTGCGCGTCGCCGATCTGATCGAGGCGTTCATGGACCGCCTTCGCGGGCGCATCGAGATCCCCGTCCTCCTACGGTTCGTCGATGCCTACCAGCGCATCGTCCCGCTCACGCTCGCCGAGCTGTGGGCCGTACCCGCCCTGCTGCGCGTGGTCTCGCTCGAACGCCTCGTCGAAGCAGCCGACCGGGAACTGCTCTCACATCACGAGATCTCCGGCGAGGAGGATTCGATCGCCGATCTCGTGCGGGGGCTCCACGAGATCGAGCAGCAGGATTGGACGATCTTCGTCGAATCATCGAGCGTGATCGAACGCCGCCTCCGCGGCGACCCCGCCGGCATCTACGCCCGTATGGATCTCGCGACGCGCGATTCCTACCGCCGCGTCGTCGAGGGCATCGCGCGCCGAGGGAGACGTTCCGAGGCCGATGTCGCGCAGGAGGCCGTGCGCCTCGCAGGCGAGACGGCCGACACCCACCACGTCGGCAGCGTTCTGTTCGGACAGGGACGCCGCACGCTCGAGGGGCGTCTGGGCGTCCGCGCGGGGCCCGGTCGGCTCCTACGCGGCTGGCTCGGCGGCCTTCGGGCGCCCCTCTACCTCGCAGCGATCGGCGCGCTCACCGCGGGCTTCCTCGCCGGCACCGCGCTCCTGGCGGCGTGGTACGGGGCACGGGCGTCGCTCCCCTGGCTTCTGGCCGCCTTCCTCGCCCCCGCGACCGTCGTAGCGGAGGCGCTGGTGCACTACCTGATCACACACCTGCTCCCGCCCAGGACGCTCCCGAAACTGGACTTCTCCGACGGTGTGCCGGATACCGCCCGGACCCTCGTCGCGATCCCTACGCTGGTCTCCTCGTTTGGCGACGTTCCGTGGCTCTTCGCGCAGCTCGAACGGCACGCCGTCGGCAACCGCGACCCCAACATCGGCTTCGCGGTCCTGACGGATCTCGCCGACGCACCGGAGCGTGTCATGCCGGAAGACGCCGCGCTGCTCGCCTCGCTCGAGACGCACCTGGAGGCCCTCCGCGCACGCCACCCCGCCACGCGCTTCTACCTCATGCATCGTGATCGGCGCTGGAACCCGTCCGAAGGGTGCTGGATGGGGTGGGAGCGCAAGCGCGGGAAGCTGGCGGAGTTGAACGCCTGGCTCGAGCGCGGGGAGCGGGGCAGCTTCGTGGTCCCGGACAGCGTTCTCGGTGGCCCGAAAGACTACGCGTTCGTCGTCACGCTCGACACCGACACGATGCTGCCGCCGGGCGCCGCCGCCCGTCTCGCCGGCACCCTGGCCCACCCGCTGGTGCGCCCCCGCTTCAGAGAAGACGGCTCGCTGGCGCAGGGCTACACGGTCCTGCAACCCCGCGTCGACATCCTTCCCACGTACGGGCCGCAGAGCCCGTTCAACAGCGTGTTCGGCGGCAGTTCGGGCGTCGACCTCTACGCCCGCGCCGTCTCGGATCCGTACATGGACCTGTTCGGAGAGGGCATCTTCGTCGGCAAGGGCATCTACGACGTTGCAGCGGTCGACCGTGTCACCCGCGGCAAGGTGCCCGACGACAGCATCCTGAGTCACGACCTGTTCGAGGGGGGCTTGGGCCGGGCCGCCCTCGTGAGCGACGTGATCGTACTGGAGAGCTATCCGGCCACCTACCTCGCCTACGTGCGCCGGCTCCACCGTTGGGTGCGGGGCGACTGGCAACTGCTGCCGTGGTTGGGCCGCAAGGCCCCGCTGCCCCACGGTGGCCACAGCGCCAACCCCCTTACGCGGCTGACGCGCTGGTTGATCTTCCAGAACCTCATCCGCAGCCTGTCGCCACCCTCGCTGGCGGTATCGCTCGCACTGGTATGGACCGTCGTCCCAGGCCCGGCGTGGGCATGGACGCTGATCGTCCTCGGGGCGTCCGCGGTCCCCTTCCTGCTGGGTCGCCTCACGCGGTTGACGCGCTCACTCCGACGGCGGGACCGGGGTGCATCGACCTGGCTGGCCGAAGCACGCCGCTGGCTCGCCGACCTCGCCTTCCTTCCGGCCACGGCCGCCGTCTCCGTCTCGGCGATCGGCCTCACGCTGTGGCGCCTGAGCGTGTCGCGACGCCACCTGCTCTCGTGGCACGACGCGGCTCGCACCGCCCGGGAGGTGCGATCGCACGACGGGCCCGCGGCGACCTGGCGTGAGATGGCCTTCGCGCCGCTGGCGGCCGTGGCGCTCGCAGCCATCGTGACCTGGAGCCGCTCCGACGCGCTGCCGGTCGCGCTGCCGTTCCTCCTGGCGTGGCTCGGCTCCCCGGCCCTCGCCTTCCGATCGGGGCGCTCGGTCGAACGCGTCGATCCTCCCCTGCAGAGCCAGCAGAAGCGCTGGCTCGCCACCATCGCACGGCGCACCTGGTTCTACTTCGAACGGTTCGTGGGGCCCGGCGACCACTGGCTGCCCCCGGACCACTTCCAGGAAGAGCCGCGCGGCGCGATCGCGCACCGCACCTCACCCACCAACATCGGGCTGTTGTTGACGTCGACGCTGGCGGCGAACGACCTGGGCTTCCTCGACGCCCGCACCACCCTGCAACGGATCGGCAACACCTTCGCGACCCTCGCAGCGCTCGAGCGCTCGCGCGGCCACCTTCTCAACTGGTACGACACGCAATCGCTTCAGCCGCTGCCCCCCCGGTACGTGTCGTTCGTGGACAGCGGCAACTTCCTCGCCTGCCTGGTGACCGTGAAGCACGGCTGCCTGGAGATCCTACAGCAACGGCCCGTGGAGCGCTCGTCGTGGGCCGGCGTGGAGGTCCTGCTGGATCTGCTCGATGAGAACGCCGGCTCGCTGCCGGGCGACACGTCGGCGATCGAAGCCGGTCTCGCGACCGTGCGCGCGAAGGTCGAGGCGGTGGAGGCCACGCCCGAACGCTGGTCCGACACGATCGACAGGCTCCTCGACGAGGACCTGCCGACCCTGAACGCGGCGATCCTCGACCTGGTACGGTCGACGGCGCCCCACATCGACCGCGAGGTCCTGACCGAGCTCGCCATGTGGTCCGGGCGCCTGCACGGCCACGCCGAGACCCTGCGACGCGAACGCGACCTGTTCCACCCGTGGCTGGCGCCGGGTATCCGCACGGCGCGGCTCGACGCGCTCGCGGCCGACTGGCCGGCCTCGCCGACCTTCGACGAGCTCGACGAAATCTACGCGCGCATCCTCGGGACCCTGTCCGCCACGGCCGAGCATGGAGGTCACGGAGGGGCCGGTAGCGTCGCAGACGCAGAAGACCTTCTGCGCCACGCCGTGATCGCGGCCGGTTCGGCGCTCGCAGACGTCCGGAGCACGGTTCGGAAGGTCGTGGACGAGACCGAGCGCTACCTGCGCGAAGCCGATTTCGAGGCGCTCTACGATGCGCGCCGCAAGGTCTTCCGGATCGGCGCCCACGTGGACACCGGCCGGAATGACGAGCACGCCTACGACCTGCTGGCATCCGAAGCGAGGATCGGCAGCTTCCTCGCCATCGCGCTGGGGCGCGTACGCCAGGAACACTGGCTCCACCTGGGCCGGCCGTTCGCACTCGCCGGCGGGCGTCCCGTACTGCAGTCGTGGAGCGGGAGCATGTTCGAGTATCTGATGCCCTCGCTCATGATGCGGACACCGCATGACAGCCTGCTGGGTCAGGCGAGCCGCTCGGCCGTGCGGCGCCAGATCGCCTTCGGCGCGCAACGCGCCATCCCGTGGGGCGTATCCGAGTCCGGATACGCCAGGACCGACGCCCACGGGAACTATCAGTACCGTGCGTTCGGGGTGCCCGACCTCGCCCTCTCCCGAACCGAGACCGGATCCCGCGTGATCGCTCCCTATGCGACCCTGATGGCGCTGCCGTTCGCACAACGGGAGTCCGTGCAGAACCTGGAACGGCTCGCCAAGGCCGGCGGCGTCGGGCGCTACGGCTTCTACGAGGCCATCGACTACACCCCCGCCCACCTGCCGCTGGGTCGCCACGACACCGTGGTTCGTTCGTTCATGGCACACCATCACGGCATGTCCCTACTCGGGCTCTGCGCGGTCCTCGACGGGTCGAGGTTCGTCGACCGCTTCCATGCCGACGTCCGGGTCCAGAGCGCCGAGATCCTCCTGTACGAGACCGCAGTCGGCGTGCCGGCGTTGCGGCACGAGCAGGGCAACGCACGGCCCGCCGAGCGGCGGCCGGCGCCTGAGCCGCTGCCCGTCATCCCGCGCCAGATCCCCCCTCGAACGAGCGCGCCCCTGGTGAACGTTCTCTCCAACGGCCGTTACACCGTCTTCCTCAGCAACGCCGGCGGCGGAGGCGCCCGTTGGACGGGACTGGATCTCACCCGCTGGCGGGCCGACGCGACCCGGGATGCGCACGGCACCTGGACGTACCTGCACGATCTCGAATCGAGGCGACTGTGGTCCGCGACCCGGCAACCTACCGGCGACGCCGACCCGAACGAGACGGTGGTCTTCCATCCTCACGCCGCGGAGTTCGTGCGACGCGTCGATTCCATCGTCACCCGCCTCGACGTGACCATCGACCCCGACGAGGACGCCGAGATCCGCCGCCTCGCCATCACGAATCAGGGCCCTGGCCCCCGTCGCCTGGCGATCACCAGCTACGGAGAAGTGGTGCTCGCCCCGCACGCCGCCGACCTACGGCACCGCGCTTTCGGAGGCCTGTTCATCGAGAGCCGCTGGCTCCCGGAGGTCCACGGACTGCTCTTCCGCCGACGGCCTCGAGACGAGGGCGAGCACGCCTACTCGCTGCTGCACCGGCTGGTCACCGAGGACGGCCGACCCGAGAGCGTCGAGTACGAGAGCGATCGCGCCCGCTTCCTGGGCCGGCACGGGAGCGCGGAGCACGCATCGGCTCTCCGGGCCGGCGTCCTGTCAGGAACCACCGGCGCCGTTCTCGATCCCGTGTTCGCCCTTCGCACCTCGCGCCTCGTCCCTCCCGGCGCGACCGTTCGACTCGCCTTCGTCACGGTGGCGGGCACCGACGAGGCAACCGTGCGGACCGTCGCCCAGCGCTTCGGCCACTGGAACGCGGTCGAGGCGGCGTTCCGCGACGCCCGCGCACACCAGATGACGGCGCTCGAACAGCTCGAGTTCGAAGGGACCGACTGGTGGACCGTCCAACGGCTCCGGTCCCACCTCCTCTACCCGAGCCACGCGATGCGCGCGCCGGCGCGGATCCTGCACGACAATCGCCTGGGCCAGTCGGACCTGTGGGGATACGGGATCTCCGGCGACCACCCGATGGCGCTCGTCCGCGTGCGCGAGCCCGAAGACATGGACGTCGTCCGCTTGCTGTTGAAGGCGCACCGGTACTGGCGTGAGCAGGGGTTCATGACCGAGCTGGTCCTTCTCGACGAACGGGACGACGGCTACCGACAGACCACCCAGGGTCGCCTCAGGGCCCTCGTCCGGGCCGGCGGCCACGACGCCTGGATCGATCAGCCTGCCGGCATCTTCATCCTGGGAGCGAACCGGATCGACGACGCGCACAAGGCCTTGCTGCTGACGGCGGCACGGCTGGTGGTGGGTGCCGGCATCCCGCTCGAAGGAGCGTTGGCGCTGGCCCGCGACCGGAGCGAGCCCCGCCTTCCCACCCTGATGGCCACCCGCAGCGTCACCGACCCCGCCGGATCTCTGGCGCCGCTGCCGTCCTCGGAGACGCTCCACTTCGACAACGCCCTGGGAGGATTCGCCGAGGAGGGCCGCGAGTACCGGATCGTTCAAGACGGGACCCCGACCCCGGCACCCTGGATCAACGTGCTGGCCAATCCCGACTTCGGCTGCCTCGTGAGCGAATCGGGGTCGAGCACCAGTTGGGCGGTCGACGGCGGAGAGAACCACCTCACGCCCTGGTCCAACGATCCGGTCGCCGATCCCAGCGGCGAAGTCCTCTATCTGCGCGACGAGGAGACGGCCGAGGTTTGGACCCCCACACCCCAGCCGATCCCCGGCGGCGCACCGTACTTCGTGCACCATGCAGCCGGCTCCACTCGTTTCGACCACCGCAGTCACGATCTGGACCAGCACCTGCAGCTGTTCGTGCCGGACGATGCACCCCTGAAGGTGGTACGGCTACGGATCGAGAACCTCCTACCGCGGCCGCGGCGGCTCACCGTCACCTACTTCGCCGAGTGGGTCCTGGGCAGTACCCGCGAGGGCGCCCAGGCGTTCGTGATCCCGGAGTACGACGGCGACCTCGAAGCGCTGCTGGCCCGCAATCCGTACCATCCGTCCTACCCGTCCCAGGTGGCCTTCCTGGTTGCCAGCCGCGTCCCGCACGGGCTCACCACCGATCGGGAGGAGTTCCTCGGTCGGGAGGGGAGCGTGGCCCGACCGGCAGCCCTTACGCGCGTGGGCCTGTCCGGGCGCGTCGAGGCCGGCCGGGATCCCTGCGCGGCCCTGCAGATCCACGTCGACCTCCCCGCCAACGGCAGCGACGAGGTGTTCTTCCTGTTGGGCGCAGGCACGGATCGCTCCGCGACCCGGGACCTGATCCGTCGGTTCCGCGATCCGGCCCGACTCGATGCCGCTGCGGCGGCGCTGCAGCGAGCATGGGACGAACGTCTCGGCGCCGTCATCGTGCACACTCCCGATCCGGCGATGGACACGATGCTCAACCGTTGGCTGCCGTACCAGACGATCGCCTGCCGGCTATGGGCCCGCGCAGCGTTCTACCAGGCCGGCGGCGCGTTCGGCTTCCGTGACCAGCTGCAGGATGTCATGGCCGTCCTGCACGCCGCCCCCGAGCTGGCGCGGGCCCAGATCCTGCGCTCGGCCCGTCACCAGTTCGAAGAAGGCGATGTGCTCCACTGGTGGCATCCGGGCGGGGCCCACGGGGTGCGTACGCGCATCTCCGACGACCTCGCGTGGCTGCCGTTCGTGATCGAACGCTACCTCGATCACACGGGCGACGACGCCATCCTGGACGAGAGGTTGCCGTTCTTGCATGCCGCCCCGCTGGAACCCGGGGAGGGCGAACGCTACGATCGGTCCCCGGAGACCGAGGACGGCTTCTCCCTGTACGAGCATGCCTGCCGGGCGCTGGACCGAGCCTGCACGCTGGGTCGCCACGGCCTGCCGCTCATGGGAAGTGGCGACTGGAACGACGGTATGAACCGGGTCGGCATCGGCGGGCTCGGCGAGAGCGTGTGGCTCGCCTGGTTCCTCATCGCGACGCTGCGGCGATTCGCGCCCCTGTGCGACGCCCGTGCCGACTCGGCCCGCGCGGAGCGCTACCGGCGCCAGGCAGACGCCTACCGAACGGCCGTGGAGACGCACGCCTGGGACGGTGACTGGTACCTGCGGGCCTTCTTCGACGACGGCGCGACACTCGGTTCGCACCGGGACGAAGAGGCGAGGATCGACTCCGTCGCTCAGTCCTGGTCCGTGCTATCGGGAGCGGGCGATCCGGGGCGATCCGAACGAGCGATGGCGTCGGTGGCCGAGCATCTGGTGCGCCCGGATGACGGCATCGTGCTTCTGCTCGCACCGCCGTTCGACCGCGGCACGGTGGATCCCGGTTACATCCGGGGCTACCTGCCCGGCGTGCGTGAGAACGGCGGCCAGTACACACATGCTGCGATCTGGACCGCGTGGGCGTTCGCGATGCTCGGAGACGGGGCCACCGCGCACGGCCTGTTCGACCTGCTCAACCCGATACGGCACGCCGACACGCCCGAAGCCGCCCAACGCTACAAGGTCGAACCCTACGTGATCGCCGCCGACGTCTACGGCGTCCCGCCGCACGTCGGACGCGGCGGATGGAGCTGGTACACGGGGTCGGCCGGTTGGATGTACCGCCTGGGAATCGAGGCGATCCTCGGCCTGCACCGCCACGCCGACGTCCTCGACATCCAGCCCTGCATCCCCCCGGACTGGGACGGGTTCCAGGTGGACTACCGGCACGGCGCGAGTTCCTACCGGATCGAGGTGCTGAACCCGAACCACGTCGCCCGCGGCGTGGAAGCGGTGACGGTCGACGGCCACCTCCAAGCGGGACCGCGCGTACCCCTGAGCCGCGACGGGCGCGCGCACCGCGTGATGGTCCGTATGGGGCAACCGCAAGCCGCCGCTCCCCGTGCCGAGGAGCCCTCCGTCACCGGCCGAGGTTGAGGCTCGCGACGCCAAGCTGCCACCGCCGCGCCAGGACGAACCTGGACGCACGACGAGCGGGCCCGTACCCGGAGCCCGGCATGACAGAAGCCACCGGACCGTTGGGGTTCTGGCCTCTGGCTGATGACGGCTGTACCCGCTAGGCTACGAACGCAGGGAGCTGGCAATGCGCACCGGGAAGCCCGTCGGGCGGTTTCTCGTCGGTGACTCACCGGGGTCGGCGGCTCCCTTCAGGGGGCGCAGGCGTCTGGAGATGGCGGATGCACGTCGGCTTGGGCCTCCTCGCCGCCATGATGGTGGCGCGGGAGGCGGCGACGTGAGGGGGATCCGGGAGGCGCGTCCATGGACGAGACAACGAGGGCTGCATCCGATTTCACCGGTTGGCAAGAACTCGTTCGCAAGTACCAGCAACCTGACCTGAGAACGAGCCTGTGGCAGATCGTGAACTCCTTCGGCGGCCTGTTCCTGACAACGGGTCTGATGGTCCTGTCGCTGCACGTCGGCTACTGGCTGACCCTGCTGCTGGCCATCCCCGCCGCCGGCTTCCTGGTCCGCATCTTCATCATCCAGCACGACTGCGGGCACGGCTCGTTCTTCGAGTCCAGACGGGCCAACGACATCGTCGGCGCGGCGAGCGGGGTCCTGACGATGGTGCCCTACCGGTTCTGGCGCAAGACCCATGCGATCCACCACGCCCACCACGCCGAGCTCGAGGAGCGTGGCATCGGTGACGTGTGGACCATGACGGTGCAGGAGTACGAGGCGGCGCCCTGGCGGGTGCGGGCGGTCTACCGCGTGTTCCGCCACCCGCTGTTCCTGTTCACGGTGGCGCCCGCCGTGAACTTCATCGTCCTCCAACGCCTCCCCCTCAAGGGTGACCCAAGGTGGCGCACCGGCGAGACGGCCTCGGTCTGGTGGACCGACGTCGCGATCGTGGCGCTGCTGGGTACGGCGAGCCTCGCTCTCGGCGTGCTGGCGGTGGTGTCGATCGTGCTCCCCATCATGGTGATCGCCGCGAGCGCAGGCACCTGGCTCTTCTACGTGCAGCACCAGTTCGAACGCACCTACTGGGAGCACACGCCGCGGTGGAACTACGTGCTCGCCGCCATGAACGGGAGCTCGTACTATGCGCTACCGCGAGTGCTGCAGTGGTTCACGGGCAACATCGGCTTCCACCACATCCACCACCTCAGCCCTCGCATCCCCAACTACAACCTCCAGAAGTGCCACGACGAGAACCCGGTCCTCCAGACCGCCCCCATGCTCACGCTCAACGCCAGCCTCAAGACGGCCGCCCTGAACCTGTGGGATGAAGATCGGCATCGCCTCGTCTCCTTCCGCGAGGCGAAGCGCACGGCGGAATCCGGTAGCACGACGCAGCGAACGGCAGCGAAGCCGGCCGTCGAACCGCGCACCCCACGACAGATCTAGGGACGCCGCCGTCGGTCGTACGTCAGTAGCCGACCAGGCCCCGCTCCCTGGCCCACACGATGGCATCGGCGCGCGAGTGCAGCCCGAGCTTGTCATAGATGCTGGTGATGTAGTTCCGCACGGTCTGCTCCTTGATCCCAAGCTCTTCTGCGATGTCGCGATTGTTGCGACCGGATGCCACCCGCTCCAGGACCTGCCGCTCGCGCTGGGTGAGCTCGGCCACCGCCGCGGAGCTCGGCCGATCCCCCTGCCTCCCCCTGATCTGCGCGATCTTCTCCAGCAGCGACCGACTGAACCACGCGGTATCGGTCATCACCTCCTGCACGGCCCGCATGAGCTCTTCCTCGCTCCTCTTGCGCTCGCTGACGTCCTCGATGTAGAGGGTGAGGCCCTCCCCCTCCGCGCCCGAGTACGCCCGCACCTGCAGCCAGGCGCCCAGGGAAGGCACGTGGGTCTCGAAGGTTACGGGCTCGGGGCTCGCTTTCGCGCCACGGTAGCGATGCGCCAAGGGGCTATCGCGCCCGCCCGGGAAGATGTCCCACACCGACATCCCGATCAGATCCGCGGGCACCTTCCCCGTCAACTGCGCGATCAGCTCCTCGCCTCGCGGGTTCAGGTAGGTCAAGCGATCGTCGCGGTCGACCGTCACGAACCCGTCGGAGATGCTCCGCAGGATCGCCGCGACATGCGTCTGCTCGGCCACGACGGCATCGTGAGAGGCCCGGAGCGCGGCGGTGCGCTCGGCCACCCGCGCCTCGAGATCCTGAGCGATACGCTCCTGCCGGCCCAGCAGGTCCCGTACCTGGAACTGACGTCGTCGCGCCCGGATCGCGGCGCGCACCACCGTGACGAGGCTCGACGGGTGGACGGGACGGAAGAGCACCGTCGTGTTGCCGCCGTCGACCAGCTCGTCCGGTCCGTGCCAGGGCGCATCGAGCAGGAGGACGATGGGCAGGTCCGACCAGGCGGCCTGCGTCTCGTTCGCCTCCCTCAGGACGCCCGCCGTTGCCGTGGTCAGGGCCTCCCCGGAGAGCACCACGGCACCGGATCCCTCGTGCAACCGACGCCGCAACTCCGCGGTATCGGCGCAGGGAACGGCAACGAGGCCCGCGCGCGACAGCGCGCCGCACAGCAGGGCGACGTCCCGGCCCAGTGGGGCGGACACGAGGACGCGCAGCTCGTGGGAGCTAGCGCTCATCGCGGTCGGCATCGAGGTCGTGTGGCTCGAGGACCGGGGTCCCGGAGAGCACGTTCCTGAAGCCGACGAGAGGTTCGCCCACGTGGATGCCCGTCTTGGTCAACTCCAGCTCCCGGATCGTCGACTCGTGTGCTCCATCGCGCTTCTTGATGACCGAGATCGCCCTCCGCAGGCGACCCGCGGTCTCGAAGTGGCGGAGGAGCAGCACGACATCGGCCAGATAGCTGATGTCGAGCGGGATGATCTCCTCGCTTCCCAGCATCCCTCCCTGCGCCATGACCAGCAATGTCAAGACGCCTCGCCGGCTCAGGTAGGCGAGGAGCTCGTGCATCTGGGTGACGAGCAAAGCCTCCTGCGGCATCGCGTTCAGGTATCCGGTCAGGCTGTCGATCACCACGACCTTGGCACCGTCTTCCTCGACGACCTTGCGCACCCTGTGGGCGAACTCGCCGGGGGAGATCTCGCCCGTGTTGATCTGCTCCAGGTGCACGACGCCGGAATCGACGAAGGGCCGGATGCTCATGGCCAGGTTATCGGCCCGACGCAACAGACTCTCGGGACGCTCGTCGAACATGAAGATCGCGGAGCTGTCGCCTCGCTTCGCCGCGGAGAAGGCGTAGAGGGTGGCGATGGAGGTCTTGCCGGTGCCGGTCGGCCCCAGGATGAGGCAGGCGGTACCCCCTTCGAGACCGCCCCCGAGCAGGGTGTCGACGGCCTCCACGCCACTGAGCAACGGGCTGCCATTCTTGGACTCGTTCGATCCCAACGCTACGAGGCGCGGGTGCACCTCCAACCCGCCCGTTCGGATGCGGAAACTGTGGTAGCCCGCCTGGAAGTGCATGCCGCGTCCCTTGACCATCTCGAGCTGGCGCCTGACCGTGCCGTACGCCGGAGACCACCGTTCGAGCGAGAGGATGCCGTGAACCAGACCCTCGAGCTCGGACTCGCCCTCCGGCGATGGGCCGGTCAGGAACAGGCTGGTGCACGGGAAATCCGTGAACGCCTGCTTCAGGATGAGGAGCTGCCTGCGGTACCTCAGCCGGCTGGCGGTGAGCAGCCGGATCTGTTCGACGGGGTCGAGCACCAGCCGCTGCGGCTGAATGCTCCTGACGGTCGTCAGGATGGTTTCGATCGTCTCGCCGAGCTCCACCTCGTCCGTGTGGAACACCGTCTGATCGGCCGACATGCGGTCGGCCGCCTCGCCCGCAGAGAACTCGAAGACGGGTAGGTCATCGAGCGACCAATCGTGGGAACGTGCGATCTCCCGAAGCTCACGTTCGCTATGCGATAGCGTCACGTAGAGCACCCGCTCGCCCAGCCGTACCCCCTCGAGCAGGAACTGCAGCCCCAACGTGGTCTTCCCCGTGCCGGGCGCACCCTGCACGAGGTAGATCCACTCGCGCGGGAGGCCGCCCTCCAGGATGGTGTCGAGCCCCCCGATACCGGTTGCCGCACGGCCGTTGTGGGCAGGCTTGCCGGATCCTCGATCCTTCATGGATCGATGATAGGGCTTCGCCGGGAACCCCGCCAAGGGACCCTCACGTCCATGAGATGTGAGGTCGGCCCCGAACCGCTAGTGGCAGTCCCGTGAGCTCTTGCACTGGCACCGGTTGCCGGCCCGTCGCAGAGCCTCCTGCCGGGTAGCCTCCGTGAACGGCTCCGGCGTCGGCCCCGAGAGGCCGTAGAACGGCGTCTTCTCGAGGCAAGGTCGACAGAGAACCGTTGCATTGGATAGGCGGTTGCCCTTGCCGCGCTGCTTGTGGTGCACGACGAGATCGTCGCGTCTGTTGCACCTCGACATAGCCGTTCTCCTGCCCTCACTCTGGATTGGAGACACCCTCGTCCCCATCCCCCATTATCAGCGGGGATCGGCGCGCCGGACCCCCATGCGACACGCGTCCGGTACCGGTGTCAAAACCCCACCCCGGATGGCCACAGCGCCTCTGGGCGGCGGCACGCCGCGGGCCTAGGCTCAATGTTGAACTCGCTGGCATCTTCGTTCGTCCACCGCCAGACCCAGCCGGCAACGATTGGGGGGAAGCTTGATCCGGAAGCCACTCAACGAGACCCGCAGATCCCCACTCCGGTCCCCACGCAGAGCTTCCGCTATGGGCCGGGAGAGCACCGCCGACGTATCGCCCCCACGCTGCAAGATGGATCGGCATCGCCTGCACCCAAGACGTCCCCTCCCCCGCGACCCCGGGCCGAGTCCTCCCACCCGGTTCGGGGTCGCCCTCCGCGACGAGGAAGTACAAAGCGTACCAGTCGAAGGAACGGGACGTGCAGGCACCTCTCCAAGCGGCGACGCGGGTCGGTCACGGTGGTGTGCGCCCGAACGGAATGGGGCCACAACGCCACTGCGGGAGGGCTTGCGGAGTCTACCCGCACCGGCGCGCGGGCCGTAACGTGAGTCCATGGCATCACAGGTCCAGGTTGGCTCATCACGCCGAACGAAGTCTTCGAACCCTCGGAAGGTGGCCCCGAAGATGAAGCAGGTCGAAGTCTCCCTGCAGGGTGCTCTGGACGCCATGACGGACCAGGTCCTCCTCCTGGACCTCGAGGGCACCATCGTTGCCTGCAACACCGCGTGGCGGGACGCGCATCTGCGCGACGCATCTGGACCGCGGGAGTTCGTCGGTCTCCCCGTTCACAAGGCGTTCCGGCCGGCCCACGGGATCGCCGAGAACGCCATCGCCCGGATCCTGGAAGGCATCGAGGGGGTCCTGCACGGCCGGTTGGCTCGCTTCGAGCTGGAGTACCGCGACGCCTTCGATTCCCAGATCCGTTGGTTCCTGCTGAGCGTCACCCTCGTGACCGACGGGCAACGGGGGGCCATGGTCACGCTGCGCGACATCAGCTCCCAGAAGGCCCGCGAGGACACGCTGCTGACGCGGGCCAACCTCGATCCCCTCACGGGGCTCGCCGGTCGCGGCTACTTCCTGCTCGAGGCCGAACATCTGCTGCTGCTCGCCAAACGGCAAGGCTGGCATCCGGCGCTCATCTTCCTCGACATCAACCGGTTCAAGGAGATCAACGACCGCTACGGCCACAGGGTCGGCGACGTGGTGTTGGAGCGCGTGGGCGTGCGCCTGCGGCGGCGGACGCGCGAGAGCGACCTGGTGGCCCGCTTCGGAGGCGACGAGTTCGTCATCCTCCTCAACGATGTCACGCCAACGGAGAGCGCGCGGATCGTTACGGTCTACCGCAGGAGCCTCGCGCAGCCGCCCATCATCGATGGCATGCCCATCACCGTGCAGGCCAGCTTCGGCGTCGCCCACTATCCTGTCGACGGCGCCACCGTCGAGGCGCTGCTGGCGATGGCCGACAAGGCCATGTACGCCGCGAAGGCCGTGACCGAACGGCGCCGGATTCGGCGCAGCAGGTCGGGTGCCATCGCCGCTCGGGCCGAGAATCGCGCATCGCAGTAACCCTTCGGACGTTGTCGTTGCGGGCCTCAGCTCGCACTCCGCGCGAACACGCGGAAGCCCTCAGCGCTCATCCATGGGCCCCGGGGCGTCCGATGGTTGGTGTGGACGGCGCGGCGGGTGCGTGGACGTCTACTGCTTCGCCACCAGCCCCCGTCGCTCGGATCCGTTCCAGCGCCACGGTCTTGAGCTGCTCCCTGGCGCGCGCATACACAGCTCGATGGTCGGGCGCGTCTGCGCTGTGCTCCCAGACCGATCGGAGGGTCCGGTAGAGCGCGCTTCCGATGTTCACCTTCACGACGCCCAGTGCCCGGGCCACCACCAGATCCGAAGTCGGAATCCCGCTCCCCCCGTGGAGCACCAACGGGCGCCCGACGCGCTCGGCGACCTCGCGCAACCGGTCCAGGTCGAGCACGCTCGCCCGTCCGTGCTCACTGCCCACGGAGACCGCCACCATGTCGGCACCGGCCTCCTCGAACAGCCGGGCCGCCTCCTCGGCACGCGTCGCCGTCACGTGACCATGGTTGAAGCTGTCGGCTGCCACCTCCACGGACGCTCCCATCGCGTGCGCCACCTCCACGATGCGGCTCGTCTGCGCGACCACCTCGACGAAGGGCCGTTCCGCCCCGTCGAACATGACCGAGCCGTATCCGGCCCGCAGGCACGTCATCGCCATCTCGAAGTCCCGGCCGTGATCGAGGTGGAGCAGCACCGGCACGCTCGTGCGCGCGGCGAGGGACCGGACGAGCGCCGCCATCGCTGCCGCCGGCACCTGCTCGAGATCGGTCGGGTAGGTCTGCACGATGATCGGCGCCGATGCCTCCTCCGCGGCCTCCACGCACGCACGCACCATCTCGGCGCTGCACACGTTGAAGGCCGCAAGGCTGAACCCTCGCCCGAAGGCGTAGCGGATCAGCGAGCGACCGTCCTCGACGAAGGGCACCTCAGAAGCCGCCGTGCTCCTTCACGAACTCCAGGGCTTCGTCCTCGAATGCCGTGAAGTTCGCGCAGCCGTGTCGCGTCACCACGATGGCGCCGCAGGCGTTGCCCATGCGGGCGCTCTTGTGCCAATCCCAGCCCCGGGCACGACCGTAGATGACGCCCGCCGCGAACGCGTCGCCTGCGCCCAGCACGTTCATGACCTCGACCGGGAAGCCCGGCACCCGCGTGACGGTGCCGTCGGCCAGGTGTACCGTGCACCCTTCCGCGCCGCGCTTCACGAGCAGCGTCTCCGGGCCGGGCCTACGCGCCAGCATCGCCTCGATGTTGGCATCGACGTCGCCACGGATGATCGGCGCGGAGATCTGTTGGTCACGGATCTCGACGTCGGCCGGATCGCTCAACATGGCTGCGTTGATCTCCTCCACGGTCCCGAACACCACTGTCACCAGCGGCAACAGCGCGCGCACGGCCAGGCCGAAGGCACGCGGATCGTGCCACTGGTCGGCTCGGAAGTCGAGGTCGAGGTAGACCGTCACCCCGGCTACGTGCGCCTGCTCCGCGGCGAAGAACGCCGCGGAGCGGCTCGGCTCCGCGTACAGAGCGGTCGCCGAGATCTCCAGCGCGCCGGCTTCGGCGATCGGCGCCGCGGCCACGTCGTCGATGGTGAGCGCCATGTCGGCGCAATTCTCCCGGTAGTACACAAGCGGGAACCGGTCCTTCTCGATGCCGAGCAGCACCGCGCTGGTCCGCTTGCCCGGCTTGGTCGGGATGAACCGCGTGGCCACCCCTTCCCGGTCCAGGAAGTGGCGGATGAAGTCCCCGACCTTGTCCCGACCCACGGCGGTCAGGAGCGCTACCTCGAGTCCGAGCCGGCGCGCTCCCACGGCGATGTTCGTCGGGCTCCCGCCGACGTAGGCCGCGAAGCTCGTGATCTCCTCGAAGGGCGCGCCCACGTCGTTGCTGTACAGATCGATGGAGGAGCGCCCCAGCGTGATCAGATCGTATCGGTCGTTGCTCACCGTGCCCGCCTCAGAACTGCCGGCTCCACGCCGCCGGCCAGCGCTCGATCACGACCTTCGTCTGGGTGTAGAACTCGACCCCATGCCGCGCCTGGGCGTGGAGGTCGCCGAAGAACGAGTCGCCCCAGCCGCTGAAGGGGAAGAAAGCCATCGGCGCCGCGACGCCAAGGTTCACGCCGATGTTGCCGGCGCGCACGCGCTTGCGGAACGCCCGGGCGGCCGACCCGGACGCGGTGAACACACACGCCTGGTTGCCGAAGGCGCGGTCGTTGACCAGGTCGATAGCCTCTTCCAGGTCGCGGGCGTGCATCAGGCTCAGCACCGGACCGAACACCTCGGTCGTCGCCAGCGTGCCGGTCGGGTCGACCTCGTCTACCACCGTGGGATGCACGAAGAAGCCGTCGCTGAACGCATCGCCCGCCACTTCACGGCCGCGGCCGTCGACCAACAGCCGTCCGCCCTCCTCCACGCCGCGGTCGACCAGGGCACCGACCCGCTCGCGCGAGGCGGCGGTGATCACCGGACCCATCTGCACCCCCTCGTCGAGCCCGAAGCCGACCTTCCTGCCGACGGCGTCCTCGACGATGCGTTCGGTGAAACTGGCGCGCGCGTCGCCGACGGTGATGGCCACCGACGTCGCCAGGCAGCGCTGGCCGGCGCAGCCGAAGGCACTGTCGGCCAGGATGCGGGTACTCATGTCCATGTCGGCGTCGGGCAGGATCACCGCCGGGTTCTTGGCACCCCCCTGGCACTGCGCGCGTTTGCCGTTCGCGGTGGCGCGACCGTAGATGTACCTCGCCACGGGCGTCGAGCCCACGAACGACACGCCCTTCACGAGCGGGTGGTCGAGCAAGGCATCGACCGTCTCCTTGCCGCCATTCACGAGGCTGAGCACGCCCTCGGGGAAACCCGCCCGCTCGATCAGGCGGAACAGGGCCTGCGTGGTCATCGGCACCCGCTCGCTCGGCTTCAGCACGAAGGCGTTCCCCGTCGCCACCGCGTACGGCAGGAACCAGAGCGGGATCATGCCCGGGAAGTTGAAGGGCGTGATGGCCGCGACCACCCCCAACGGCTGCCGGAAGACGTGCTCGTCGATCCCGGGCGCGATGTCCTCGTTGTTCCAGCCCTGCATCAGGCTCGGCATGCCGCAGGCCACCTCGACGTTCTCGATGCCGCGCTGCAGCTCGCCCTTGGACTCCGCGAACGTCTTGCCGCATTCGAGCGTGGTCGTCCGTGCCAGCTCGTCGATGTGCTCCTCCAGGAGCGACTTGAGGCGGTACAACGGCTGCACCCGGTCGACCACGGGCACCTCGCTCCAGGCCAGCTGGGCCTGGTGCGCGGCCCGCACCGCCTCGTCGACCTCGGATGCGGCGCTCAGCGGCACCGACGCGATCACCTCGGCCGTAGCGGGATTGAGCACATCCTGCCGGGCGCCGGCGCCGGAGCGGCGCCAGCTGCCGGCCACGAAGTTCAGCATCTCTTCCTTGCTCTGGGTCGTCATGGTCCCTCCAGGATCGGTACGGTCGCGGTCATCCTGAACGCTCGGCCGCGACCTCCCGATGGTCGAGCGTGGGGGTCTCGTACGGTTCGGGGCCGGTGGGTCCGACCTCGCCACCTTCCAACGGAGCCGTCTCGCAGCGGATCGAGCGCCGGACGAGCTCGACGAACTCGGGCGGTGCACTGGCGTCGGTGACGAGCTCGTCCACATCCGCGAGGTCGGCGAACCTGGCGAGCGTGACCCGGCCCAGCTTGCTGGCGTCGGCGAGCACGACCGTCCGGGTGGACGACCGCGCCATCGCCGCCTTGGTCTCCGCCTCCAGGGCGTTGGGTGTGGTGAAGCCGCGCTCGACGTCCACACCGGTGGCGCCCAGGAAAGCGACGTCGGCGTGGTAGGCGCGGAGCGTCTCCACCGTGGCCGGTCCGATCATCGCCAGGCTGTGGTGCCGCAAGTGACCACCGAGGAGCAGCACATCGAACGACGAGCCGGCGAGCTCGAGCGCTACCGGGATCGAGTTGGTGATGACCACCACGTGCCTGCGCCGCCGCTGAAGCAAGCGTGCCAGCGCCAAGGTGGTGCTGCCGCCATCGAGGATGATCGACTCACCGTCGTGGATCCGCGTCAGGGCGAGCTCCGCGATGGCGAGCTTGGCGCGCGACCGGAGGTGCTCCTTCTCCTTGAACGAGGGGTTGTACAGCACCCGCGGCGCGAACACCGCGCCGCCGTGGACGCGCTCCAGCAGGCCGCGCTGCTCGAGCTGCTTGAGGTCCTTGCGGATGGTGACCTCGCTCACCGCGAAGCGGCTGCTCAGCTCGTCGACCGAGACGGCGCGCTGCCGCTCCAACAGGTCGATGATGGTGCTCCTTCGCCTGCCCGCCTTCATGAATCGGCGCGGATCGGCAACCGCAGCGGCCGGCCATCCCACTCCCCCCGCATCCATGCCCACTCGGTATCGTCCACCGGGGGTGTGGCGCGGGCATCGTCGAGCAGCTCGCCGGCCATGTAGTTCAGATAGTAGAGGTTCGACCCGGGCGGCGCGGCCACCGGGTGGAAACCGCGCGGCACCAGCACCAGATCGCCGTCGCGCACCAGCACGAGCTCGTCGAGGTCGCCTTCACGCGTGTAGTTGCGGTGCACGCCCCACCCGTGCCGCGGTTGGACCTTGTAGTAGTAGATCTCCTCGACGTAGGCCGAGCCCTCCTCTCCGTCGTGACGATGGGGCGGCCACCCGGACCAGTAGCCGCTCGGGGTGTAGACCTCGAACAGGTAGAGCCGCTCCGCGGGCAGGTGCGGTCCCAACACGTGGCTCACCTGGCGATAGGCGTTGGCGCCTCCGCGCAGCTCCACCTTCATCTCATCGGGCCGGAACAGTCGTAGCGGGTAGCGCCCTTCGGCAGGGGCGCCGCCGATCGTGAACTCGAACGTCTCCTCGGCCATCACCGCATAGTCCGTGCCCGGGGGCATATACAGCACCGAGGGTAGGGCCTGGAAGACGCTGGCTCGGCGCAGCTCGAAGGTCTCGCCGCCCACCTCCACGCGCCCGGCACCCTCGATCGGCACCAGTGCCACCTCGCTGCCGTCGGTCCGGGCCCGGAAACGCTCCCCGGCCGACAGCCGCACCGCCCGGAACGAGACGTAGGTCCAGCCGGCCGAAGCCGGGTCGACATCGACCAGGACGCCGTGATCGGCCGTGGGCCGGATCGGGTTCACGACGCCTCCTCCACGGGCACCGCCCGCTGCCTTCGGAAGCTGAGGGTCGCAGCCTGCGCGATCTTCATCGCCTGCAACGCGTCGTCGATGCCGGGCGACGGCGGCGTCCCCGCTCGCACGCTGGCGACGAAGGCCCGCATCTCCTCGTGCGACGCGTCGCGGAACCTATCGGTGAAGAAGGTGTAGTGGTCGGCGCTCACGCCCTGCTCGCCGTAGCGCAACAGCGGGGTCTTCGGGGTGGCATCGACCACCAGCTTGCCGCCGCTGCCGAAGACCTCGGTGCGGATGTCGTATCCGTAGACGGCCCGCCGCGAGTTCTCGATCACGCCCAGAGCGCCGCTCTGGAAGCGGAGCATGGTGACAGCAGTGTCGGCGTCACCCATGGCCCCGATCTCCTCGGCGACACGTGTGGCGCCCCAGACCATCACCTCGCTCACCTCACCGACGAGGAAGCGCGCCAGGTCGAACTCGTGCAGGGCCTGATCGAAGAAGATACCGCCCGACACCTTCAGGTAGGACAGCGGCGGAGGCGCGGGGTCGCGCCCGACGGAACGGAACTGGTCGATCGTGCCGATCTCGCCGGCGTCGATCCGGCGGCGCGCCTCCGCGTAACCGGGGTCGAAGCGTCGTTGGAAGCCGATCTGGAAGGGGACGCCCGAGGCCCGCACGGTCTTCCACAGCGCCGTCGCCCTTGCGAGGTCCTCGGCGACGGGCTTCTCACAGAAGACCGCCTTCCCGGCGTGAACGGCTTCCTCGACGAGATCGGCGTGCGTCGGCGTCGGCGTGGCGACGATGACGGCGTCCACCTCGGTGTCGTGGATCGCCTCGGCCGGGTCGGCATAGGCGCGCGCAGCACCGGACGCCCAGCGCGCCGCCTCGCGCGCGTCCTCGATCGGATCCGCCACGGCCACGACGCGCACGCCCGGGATGGCCGGCAGCGCGGCGGCGTGCGTCATGCCCATCCGCCCGGCGCCCAGCAACGCGATGCCTAATCTGTCCACGGATGCTTCCCTTCCGCCCTCACGGCCTCGCGAGGAGAGCCTCGAGCTGGATACGGTTGCGGCGCGCGGTGTCGGTGGGGTCGTCAGGCGTGGTGTCCTGCTCGATCACCAGCCAGCCGTCGAAGCCGCCGGCGCGGAGCAGCTCGAGCACCTCCGGCAGCGGCACCGCTCCGGTGCCGAGCGGGCAGAACACGAAGCGTTCCAGCGCCTCGTGGAAGCTCCACCCCTCCGACCGTGCCTGGGCCAGCACCTGCGGGTCGACGTCCTTGACGTGGACGTAACGGACCCGCTCCTTGTGGGCGCCCACCAGCGCGAGCAGGTCGGCACCGCCGTACACCTGGTGACCGGTGTCGAGACACCAGCCGACGGCGTCCGGATCGGTGCCTGACAGCAGCCGATCGATCTCGCGAGGCGTCTCGACGTAGGTGCCGACGTGGGGATGGAACACCAGCTCCATCCCGAGCCCCTCCAGCTCTCGGCCGAGCCCGTTCAGCGCCTCTGCCATGCCACGGAGCTGATCGTCGGTGAGCGTGGGCGCCCCTTCGGCATGACCGGCCGCGGCCTGCCTGACCGCGTCGCCCGAGTCCGCCGCAACCAGGAAGCGCCCTCCCAGGCTCCTCAGGAACGCCGCCTTGGTGCGTGCCCTGTCCAGCTCGGCCCGAACTCCGACGGGGTCGCGCAGGTTCATACCGACGAAGGCGCCGAGCATGCTCAGGCCGCGCGCCTCCAGCTCGGGTCCGAGCGACGCAGCGTCGTCCGGCAGGCTCGACGACCACTCCGTGGCGCGGTAGCCCGCCGCCGCGATCGCATCGAGGATCGGCGGGTAGGGCGTGGCGTCCCGGTAGCCGGGCACGTCCTCGTTGTTCCAGTTGATGGGGGCCGTCGCGATCTTCATGCGCCCTCCTCCGCGTCGCTACCGTGGACCAGGACCTGCCGGGAGCGAGCGGCTTCGTAGGCCTCACGAGCCGCCCGTACGGCCGGCTGGTGCGACGTCTCGGCCACCGGCACCTCCCACCAGCCCTCGAAGCTCGGCACCGCCGGCTCGAGCCCGACCTTGACGTCCAGGACGTTCACCCCACCGCGCCGCCGGGCCGCCTCCAGGGCACCGACGAGCTGACCGAGATCCTCGCAGCGATAGACCGTGGCGCCCATGGCCTCGGCGTGCTTGGCGAAGTCCACGCCGACCACCTCGCCGTCGGTGCGGCCCGTCTCCGTGCGGCGGGCGCGTCGCTCGTTGTTGAACGACGGTGACCCGACCGACATCTGCAGGCCGCGGATGGAGCCGAAGGCGCCGTTGTCGACCACGACCACGGTCAGGTCGACCCGCTCGGCCACCGCCGTGACGAGCTCGGAGTTCATCATCAGATAGCTGCCGTCGCCGACCATCACCACCACCCGGCGCTCGGGCTCGGCGAGCTTGACACCCAACCCGGCCGGGATCTCGTAGCCCATGCAGGAGTAGCCGTATTCGACGTGGTAGGCCTTGTCGTCCTCGGGGCGCCACAGCTTGAGGAGATCGCCGGGCATGCTCCCGGCCGCGCACACCACCGTAGCGTGGCCCCCGACGGCCGCGTTGATCGCCCCGATCACCTCGGACTGCGCGAGCTGCCCCGTCCCGCGCGCCGCACGCAGGTGATCGACGCGGGCGTGCCAGGACGATCGGAGCGCCTCGAGCTGCTCGCGGTAGCCGGCGTCGGTACCGCCGAAGCCGATCTCGTCCAGGGCGCCACCGAGCTGCTCGAGGCCGACGCGCGCGTCGGCCAGCAGCGGCAGCGCGTCCAGCTTGCGGGCGTCGTCCGGGTCGACGTTGAGCACCGCCATCCGCGCGCCGGCGCGGCCGAAGGCGGTGCGTGACGCGGTCACGAAGTCCCCCAGGCGGGTGCCGACGGCGAGCACGAAGTCGGCGCCGCGCGCCGCACGGTTGGCGGCCTCGCCGCCGTTGGCGCCGACCGGTCCGAGGTTCATCGGGTGGTCCCACGGCAGCGCCCCCTTGCCGGCCTGGCTCTCCACGACGGGGAGGCCGAAGCGCTCGACCAGCGAGGCCAGGGCAGCCGACGCTTCGCTGTAGATCACGCCGCCACCCGCGACGATCAGCGGCCGGTGCGCACGCGCCAGCGCCGACGCCACCGCTGCCAGTTGCTCCGCCGCCGCGGGCGGCCTGCGAACGTTCCAGACGCGCCGTTCGAACAGCGCGACGGGCCAGTCGTACGCCTCGGCCTGCACGTCCTCGGGCAAGGACAGCGTGACGGCACCGGTCCGGGACGGGTCGGTCAGAACCGCCATCGCCGCGGGCAGGGCAGCCATGAGCTGCTCGGGCCGGCTCACCCGCGTGAAGAAGCGGCTCACCGGCCGGAACGCGTCGTTGACGCTGACGTCGTGCTCGCTCGGGTGCTCGAGCTGCTGGAGCACGGGGTCGGGGATGCGGCTCGCGAAGTAGTCCGACGGCAGGAGCAGCACCGGCAGGCGATTGATGGTAGCCCCGGCGGCGCCGGTGATCATGTTGGTGCTGCCGGGTCCGATCGAGCTGGCACACGCGAAGGTGCTCAGCCGGTTGCGGTGCTTGGCGAAGGCGGCCGCCGCGTGCACCATCGCCTGCTCGTTCTGGGGCCTCAAGGTGGGGAGCGTCAGGTCCTCGCCGTACTCCTCCAACGCCTGGCCCAGGCCGGCCACGTTGCCGTGGCCGAAGATCGCCCACACCCCTTCGATCAAACGATGCTCCCGGCCGTCGCGTTCGGAGTGCTGGCGCGCCAGGTAGTGCACCAGCGCCTGCGCCGTGGTCATGCGAACGGTTCTCACATCGTCCCTCCGAAGGTGGTGACTTCGCCGGACGCACGAACGTTCGGCGCGACCCGGGCCGGCCGGCGGCCGCGCCAGGCGTCGTGCTGCGTAGGCGCCGCCGACGCGAGCGTTCGAGTCAATGGTCGGAAGTATACCAGAACCCCTCGGGGGCGATATCGAAACGAATCGAACGCTTCCGGCTTTCGGATCCTGCCGGTTCGCCGCCGAGGATCCCCGGCCGGAGTCGCTTGACACCCGCCACGCAACGCCCTAGAGTCGGAACAGTCCGAAAGGCAGAGATGCGCCCCAGGAGGGGCTCGTGATGATGCGCTATTCATCGAACCGGTTCGATTTCGGCTGGGTCCGCCGTGCCGACCATTAGGGACATCGCCCGGCGCGCCGGCGTCGCGGTGTCGACGGCCTCACTGGCGCTGAACGGCGACGAGCGCGTTCGGGACGCGACGCGCCAGCGTGTGCTCGATGCCGCGCAGGACCTCGACTACCATCCCAGCAGGGTGGCGCGCGGCCTGTCGCAAGGCAAGACGTGGTCGCTGCACCTTCTCAACCCGGTGGCCACCGCAGCGCTCTCCAGCGGCTTCTTCACCCGTTTCGTGCGGGGCATCCACGACACCGCCCGCGACCACAACTACGGCGTAGCGCTCTCGATCCTCGACGACGAGGGCGAGGCGCAGGCGCTCGCGGAGCGCCTCGTCCAGGAACGCTGGGCCGACGGCATCATCCTGATGAACCCCTCGGCCAGCCCGGGCATCATGACGACCCTGGCGCGCAACCGCTTCCCCTTCGTGGTGCTCGGTCGGCCTCCGCTGCCCGATATCCCCAGTGTCGACAACGACAACCGGCAGGTCGCCTTCGACGCCACCCGGCACCTGCTCGCCAACACGCCCGGCCCGGTGGTCCTGCTGAACGGCCCTCAGCACCAGACCTTCACGAAGGACCGCGCCGACGGCTACCTTCAGGCGCTGCGGATCGCCGGACGAACGTCGTCGGAGGATCTGCTGCGCTACATCCACGGCGAGGCCGACGCTGCCCGCCGCGAGGTGCAGGCACTGCTGGAGCGAGGCGTGCGCTTCCGGAGCGTGCTGGCGGTGAGCGACGCTCTGGCCATCGGCGCCATGCGCGCCCTGCGCGAGGCGTCGCTGCGCGTGCCCGAAGACGTTGCCGTCATGGGCATGAACAACGACGACCTGTGCGAGTACACCGATCCGCGTCTGTCGAGCGTCGAGCTGAACGCCTTCGAGCTGGGCAGCCGCGCCACCTCGCTGCTCCTCGCGGCGGTGCGCGGTGAGGAGCCGGAGCGCCTGCGCTGCATCGTGCCGCACCGGCTCGAGCTGCGGGAGTCGGCATGAACGGCCCGCATCCGACCACCGCCCACTCGGCCGGGGTGGCCGTCCATGGAATCGAGGACACCGTGCCCGACTCGTCGCATCCTCCCGTCACCGCCTTCGTGGTGCCCCACACGCACTGGGACCGCGAGTGGTACCGGCCGTTCCAGGTCTTCCGCGCCCGCCTGGTGGAGGTCGTCGACCAGGTCCTGGACCTGCTCGAGCACGACCCCAGCTACAGGCGCTTCACCCTCGACGGCCAGGCCGTCGTGCTCGAGGACTACCTCGAGCTGCGACCCGAGCGGCGCGACGCGGTGCTGCGTCAGGTACGCGCGGGGCGCTTGCGCATCGGGCCGTGGTACGTCCTCGCCGACGAGTTCCTGGTGAGCCCGGAAGCCCTGGTCCGCAACCTCCAGTCCGGTCGGCGCATCTGTGCCACCTTCGGCACCCCCATGGCCGTGGGCTACACGCCCGACTCGTTCGGCCACATCTCGCAGTTGCCCCTCATCGTCCGCGGCTTCGGGCTCGACAGCATCGTGTTCGAACGCGGCGTGGGGGATGAGGGCGAGCGGCTCCGAGGTGAGTTCACGTGGCTGGCGGCCGACGGCGAGACCGACGTGTTCGCCGTCCATCTCCTCGGGACCTATTCGGCCGCGGCGGGGATCGGTCACGCGGACTGGGAGCTCACCGACGACTACGACGCCGACCGGGCCGCCCACCAGGCGCGCGCCGTGCTCTTCGGAGCCGACGGGGACCTGGACGAGCTACCTACCTGGCTACGCGAGTCGTTCGAGCGGCTGCCGCGCGGCATCGCACCCTACAGCACGAACGGCGCCGTCCTGCTGCTGAACGGCTCCGATCACCTGTTCCCGCAGCACAACCTGCCCGCCATCGTGGCCGACCTCAACCGCCGGATCCCCGAGGCGCAGTTCGTCCACGCCGACATCGAAGAGTTCCTGGAGGCCGCCCGCGCGCCACGAGGCGCGCTCGAGACCCATCGCGGGGAGTTCCGCGGCAGCCGCTACCAGCACGTGCTCTCGGGCGTCCTGTCGGCACGCCTCTACCTCAAGCAGGCCAACGAGGCCAACCAGACCCTGCTGGAGGCCTACGCCGAACCGCTCGCTGCGCTCGCCTGGCTGGCCGGCCGGCCCCACCCCACCCACCTGCTCCGAGAGGCCTGGCGCAAGCTCCTCCAGAACCATCCTCACGACTCCATCTGCGGCTGCTCCGTCGATGACGTCCACGACGAGATGATGGTGCGCTTCGACAACGCCCGGCAACTCGGCCGGCTGGTCGCCACACAGGCGCTGACCGGCCTCACCAGCGCGCCCGGGCTGCATGCCGTGGCCGTCTTCAACCCCCTGCCCCACCCGCAGCGGACGACGGTCGAGCACACCCTGGACCTGCCGAACGGCAGTGCGAGCCGGCTGGTCGTGGAGGACGAGAACGGGACCGCAGTGCCGTGCCAGGTCCGGGTCGCATCCGTGTTCCCGCCCGGCGCCAGCGACCACCGCGTCGACCGCACCACCGTGCGCTTCGAGGCCGACCTGCCCGCGCTGGGCATCCGAGGCTACCGCCTGAGCGAGGGGGCGCCCGACACGGCCACCGCGCCCGCCGTACGTCTGGCGCGCCAGGGCGACCACGTCACCCTCGAGAACGACACCCTCCGGGTCGACCTCGACGAGAGCGGCCGCGTCACCCTGACGCACCTCGAGAGCGGCGCTCGACACCCGCTCGAACTGGCCTTCGAGGACGTGGCCGACGCCGGCGACACGTATGACTTCTCGCCCCTGCCGGGCGACGTACCGATCGTCCTGGACAGGACCGTGTCGGCCCCCGACATCATCGACGAGGGGCCACTGGCGCTCACCGTCCGGCTGCACTACCGCACCGATCTTCCGGCGCGCCTGAGCGAGGACCGCAGCCGACGCGAGGGCCGGGTCGAGCTCCCACTCCGACTGGACCTCACGCTCCGGGCCCACGACCCGTCACTGCACCTGGACGTGACCGTCGACAACCGCGCCGAGGATCACCGCCTGCAGCTCAAGCTGAGTACCCACGTCGCCAGCGAAACGGTGCTGGCCGATGGGCACTTCGACGTCGTGGAGCGCAGCGTGCAGCCGCCGTCGGGGCGGGGCTGGTTCCAGGCGCCCCAACCCACCAGCCACCAGCGCCGCTTCGTGGCCGTCGCCGACGGTACGAGCGGACTGGCGCTGCTCAATCGCGGCCTGCCCGAGTACCAGGCCTCCGCCTCCGATGACGGCGTCGAGCTGCGCGTCACGCTGCTGCGCTGCGTCGGCTGGCTGTCGCGCAACGACCTACGCTCCCGACCGCAGGGGGCGGGCCCGAGTCTGCCCACGCCCGGCGCCCAGATGCCAGGCCCCCACACCTTCCAGCTCGCCGTCCTGCCGTTCGCCGGGCCCTGGGACGAGAGCGGCCTCCCGGAGCAGGCGCAGGCGTTCGTCGCTCCGCCGCTGACGCTCGGCTGCGCCGTCGCTCCGGCGTCGACCAGCTGGCTCGAGCTCCCGCGACCACTCACGCTGAGCGCCGTCAAGCACGCCGAAGATCGCGACAGTCTGATCGTGCGCGTCTTCAACCCGAGCACCCACGTGGTTGCGGGCGCCCTCCGGCTGTGGGCGGCGCCCGCGGCGGTACACGAAGTGTCGCTCGCCGAGGAGCGGCTGGCGACCCTGCCTACCCAAGCGTCCACCGTCGATCTCACCGTCGGGCCCAAGCACGTCCTGACGCTGGAGATCGTTCCCATGCCACCGAAAGGGGGGTCCGAAGCTTCACGACGGAGCAGCAGGTAAGCCCCAAGCCCTCATCTGGACGCACGGTCCATCGGAGGTAGTCCATGTCCGTCCATCCGCGCAAGATCCTCCTCGCTCTTGGAGCCCTGGTCGCGTTCGCCGTTCCCGCGCTGGCGCAGACGACCCTCACCATCACCTGCCGCTGCGTGGCAGGCGGCGTCAACGACGCCGAGGTGCAGTGGCTCCAGAACTACGTCATCCCCAACTTCGAGAAGGCCATGGCCGACAAGGGCACACCGGTCAAAGTCGCTCTCACGCAGTTCGGCGGCACCGACGAGGCCCTGAAACAGCAGTACGCCCTCGACCTGTCGGTCCACAAGGGCTACGACGTCATGGCCTTCGACGGCTTCTGGATCCCCGAGTTCGCAAGCGGCGGACTGCTCAAGCCCCTCGAGACCGTCGCCGGATCGGCCGTCGCCGGCTGGGACGGCTGGTCGCACATCTCCACCGGCATCCAGGACATCATGGCCTACGACGGTCACCGTTACGGCATCGCCAACGGCACCGACGTGCGCATGATCTTCTACCGGAAGGACATCCTGCAGAAGGCCGGCGTGCCCAACGCCGACGCCTGGCAGCCGACCTCCTGGCAGGACATCCTCGACACCGCCCAGATGGTCAAGAAGGCGATGCCCGACTCCTACCCGCTGCAGATCGACGCCGGCACCAACATGGGTGAGGCCACCACGCTGCAGGGCTACTACATGCTCATCCTGGGCACCGGCGAGCAGCCCTTCATGAACGGCAAGTGGGTGGTCAAGAGCCAGGGCATCCTCGACACGCTCAACTTCTACAAGAAGATCTACGTCGACACCAAGGTCGGCGACCAGCGCGTGCAGCTCGTCAAGGACGGCCGCAACCAATCGTTCGCCAACTTCCGCGACGGCGTCACCTCGATGCTGGTCGAGAGCGACTGGTTCTACCGCTCGGTCACCAAGCCCGGTTCGGAGTTCGCGGTGGCGAACCGCGACCAGGTCATGGGCTGGGCCAAGATGCCGGCCGAGAAGCCCGGCATGGGCGTCCGCGGCCAGAGCTTCGTGACCGCCTCCGGCGGCACCGGCTGGGTCCTCAACCCCAACACCGCGCACCCCGCCGAGGCCTGGGACCTGTTGGCGTTCATGAACGGTAAGGCCGCCCGTGACGACTTCGAGACCTACCAGCCCACCATCAGCGCGCGCGACGACGTGCCGGTGCCCAACAATCCGTTCCTCACCAACACCGCCAAGACCCTGCTGCCGCTGACCGTGTCGCGGCCGAACAACGACGCCTACGCCAAGGTCTCCGAGCAGATCCAGCTCATGACGGAGAACGTCGTTTCCGGGCAGATGTCGCCGCAGCAGGCGATGGACGCCTACGCCGCCGCCGTCACGCAGATCGTCGGCGCCGACAACACCGTCGACCTCCTGAAGACCGCCAGCAACTGAGCCCTCTTTCGAGGGAGCCCGGTTCGTCCGGGCTCCCTCCCGCCCATCGCGGAGTGCGACGTGCCCGAGAGACGCACCATCCTCCCCCTTCGAACCGGCTTGCTGTTCCTGGCTCCGGCCGCCGCCTTCGTCGTGGCCTTCATCGTGCTGCCGTTCTTCTGGGTGGCGGTGGTCAGCTTCACGAATCGGTCGCTCACCGGCCTCGGCGCCCTGCATCCGCACTTCGTGGGCCTGACGAACTACCTGCGGCTGTTCAACCCCAGCACCTTCCTCCAACCCGGCCAGTTCGGCTCCTCGCTCCTCATCACCGCGCAGTTCGTGCTCTTCTCGGCGCTCATCGGCCAGGCGGCGCTGGGCTTGCTGCTGGCGTGGCTCTTCTACCGCAGGGAGAGCTGGGTCAAGGAGACCGTCCAGACGCTGGCCATCGTGGCCTGGATCATCCCCGACGTGGTGGTGGCTTTCGCCTGGTCGGCCTTCCTGGACTACGGTCAGGGCACGTTGAACCACATCGTCACGGCCTTCGGCTTCCACCGGGTGGACTGGCTGCTGGGCGTGCCGGTGCTGTCCATCATCCTCTTCAACACCTGGCGCGGCACCGCGTTCTCGATGCTGCTGTTCTCCTCCGCGCTCGGCTCGATCCCGCCGAGCCACCTGGAGACCGCCGAGGTCACCGGCGCCAACGCCTGGCAGAAGCTCCGCGACATCATCCTTCCGCTCATCCGCACGCACATCGTGACGGACCTTATCTTGATCACCCTCTGGACCTTCAATACCTTCACCCCCTTCCTCATCACCGGCGGGGGGCCGGCGTTCAGGACCGAGGTCGTATCGATCTTGACGTACCGCATCGCCTTCAAGTACTTCAACTTCGGCTCCGGCAGCGCCATCGGCATGATCATGATGCTCATCAACCTGGCGTTCGCCCTCATCTACCTCAGCCTGCTGCGTCGCCGGGAGGGCACGCGATGAGACTGCTGCGCCTGGTCGTGACGCGTGCGGCGTTCTACGCCGCGGCCGCCCTGTTCGCCTGCTTCTTCGCGGTGCCGCTGGTGTGGCTGCTGTTCGCGCCGTTCGATGCGCGGGCCAACCTGGCCGTACGCCTGCCACACCCCTTCACCCTGGCCAACTTCGGGAAGGTCTTCGCCAACGCCTTCGCGGTGCGCGCGCTGTTCCAGAACAGCATCATCCAGGCGGGCGGCGCCATGCTGCTGGTGACGCTGCTCGCCACCCTGGCCGCCTACGCCCTGTCGCGCGCGCCGATCCGCGGCAAGGACATGCTGTCGTACGGTCTGGTGCTCTTCTCGTCGATCGTGACCGGGACGGCAGCGATGGTGCCGTTGTTCCTGCTGATCTATTCGCTGGGCCTCATCGACACCCAGCTCGGCGTGATCCTGGTCTTCACGGGCGGGCTACTGCCCGCTGCGATCTTCATCATGCGCGACTTCGTCGACTCGATCCCGCGCTCCTACGAGGAGTCGGCCCTGGTGTCGGGCGCGTCGGCGTGGGGCATGTTCCGGGACATCGCGCTGCCGATCGTGCGGCCCGGCATGATGGTGGTCGCCGTGTGGACCTTCGTGAACGTGTGGGGCGGCTTCTTCGTGCCCTTCATCCTGCTCAGGAGCCCGGCCAACATGCCGGCCTCGGTGGCCATCTACTCCTTCTACACCGAGGGCGGGACCCCGATCATCACCCTCACCACGGCGTACTCGCTGCTCTACACCATCCCCGTCCTGGCGCTCTACCTCTTCGTCAACTGGCGCTACGGCTTCCGCTTCTTCGGCGGCATCAAGTCCTAGGAGAAGGTCCTTTGGCACGCGTTTCGTTCGATCACGTCAGCAAGCACTTCGGCACCGTCCGAGCCGTCGACGATGTCTCGTTCGACATCGTCGACGGGGAGTTCATCTGCCTCCTGGGGCCGTCCGGCTGCGGCAAGACCACCACCTTGCGGTTGATGGCCGGGCTCGAGCAACCGACCAGCGGGCGGATCACCGTCGACGACCACGACGTCACCTTCGCCAAACCCAAGGAGCGCGACGTGGGCATGGTCTTCCAGGACTACGCCCTGTTCCCACACATGACCATCGCCGAGAACATCGCCTATCCGCTGAAGGTGCGGGGAACGGCAGGCAAGGACCGGGACGCGCGGACCCTGGACGTGGCCAGGAGCCTCGGCATCGAGCACCTGCTCGAGCGCCGCCCCGGCCAGATCTCGGGCGGCCAGCAGCAGCGCACCTCCGTCGCCCGGGCGGTCGTGCACAAACCCAAGGTGTTCCTGTTCGACGAGCCCCTGTCCAACCTCGACGCCAAGCTGCGGATCGAAGCCCGCAGCTTCCTCAAGCATCTGCAGGTCGAACTGGGCGTCACCGCTCTCTACGTCACGCACGACCAGGCCGAAGCGATGGCCTTGGCGGACCGCATCGCCGTCATGGAAGGCGGGCGGGTCGTGCAGATGGGACCGCCGCTCGACGTCTACCGCAAGCCCCTCACGACCTTCGTGGCCAGCTTCCTCGGCAACCCGCCCATGAACCTCGTGCCGGTCAGGCTGCGACTCGACGGAGCCAGCGCACGGCTGGAGGCCGAAGGCCTCGAGGTCGACCTGAGCGCCATGCGCGCGCGACTGGCGGAGCAGTTCCGCGACGGCGCCGGCCTGACCCTGGGCGTCCGACCGGAGCACCTCCGTCTGGTGCCCGACGTAGGGGCGGCCACGTTGACGGGGACCGTCTATACGGTCGAGCCGCTCGGCCCCGAGACGCTCATCACCTGCACCGTGGACGGACAGCTCGTGACGGCCCGGCTCTTCGGCGACGAGCCCCCCGACCTCGGTCACACGGCGCACTTCCGCATCGACGAGAGCCATCTCGAGCTCTTCGACGAGTCCGGCGTACGGGTGGTGCGTTGACCACCGTCGTCCTCGAAGGTGCGGTGACGCGCGACGCGCTGGACAACGGGCCCTACCTCGCCCTCCCCTTCGAGGTTCCCGCCGGCACGACCCGCATCGACGTGACGTACCGTTTCGACGACGGCCACATCCTCGACCTGGGCCTGTTCGACGCCCGCATCGCGAGCTTCCCCTCGCGCGAGGGATTCCGCGGCTGGAGCGGCTCGGCCCGGCGACAGGTGTTCGTGGCCCGCGACGGCGCCACCCCCGGCTACCTGGGAGGCGCGATCGACGCCGGGACCTGGCAGGTGGTGCTGGGGCTCGCGAAACTCGGCCCTACGCCCTGCCACTACCACGTCGAGATCACGACCGACAGCGCGCCACGAGCCCAGGGGGCCGAGCCCCGCCCGAGGTCCGTGACGGTGCCCGGTCCGCGCTGGTTCCGCGGCGACCTCCACAGCCACAGTTACTACAGCGACGCGAGAGGCTCGCTCGACGATCTCCTGGCCGCCGCCAGGGCCCGGCACCTCGACTTCCTGGCGGTCACCGACCACAACACCGTGGGCCACCACGTGCCGGCACGGGCGGCGAGCAGCAGCGACCTGGTCATCCTGCCCGGGGAGGAGGTCACCACCTACCGCGGGCACGCCAACGTATGGGGCGTGACGGGCTGGGTCGACTTCCGCATCACGCGCCCCGGCGACGTCGAACGGCTGGTCGAACACGTGCACCGTCGGGGCGGGCTGTTCGCCGTCAACCACCCTCGTCACTCCCCGAACTGCATCGGGTGCGACTGGGAACATCCCATCCCCGACACCATCGACGTCTTCGAGGCCTGGAACGGGCCCTGGGCCTATCGCAACTGGGAAGCGCTGGAACGTTACGACGCGCTCCTGCGGCGCGGCCTACGTCCTACGCTGGTGGGCGGTAGCGACCGCCACCAGCCCGGGTGGCCGGACACCGACCCCGAGAGCCTGTGGGTCGGCTCCCCCACCACCTGGTTCCACCTCGATGCGCTGTCGGAAGCGACGCTGCTCCAAGGGCTCGCCGGCGGCCGCGCGTTCGTCAGCGAGGGGCCGCAGGGGCCGCGCCTCGACCTCGAGGTCGAGGGCGCCGGCATGGGGTCGGCAGTGCACGTGCCGGCAGGCCGTGCGCTCCAGGTGACGTCCGACGTAGAGGGCGGCGCAGGATCGACGCTGCGCTACGTCGGCGCGCACGGCGTCGTGCGCGAGGTGCCTATCCCGGGCGAGCGCTTCACCGACCGCTTCGCCTGGCCGGCCGACGGCCCGTTCCTGCGGGCCGAGGTGCTGGCCGTGGGAGACGAGGCCGCCGTGACGGAGCAGTACGAGGCGTTGCGAGCGCTGGGGAAGGTACCGCACGGCCTGTCACTGGACGAGGTCCTGGGCCGGCCGCGCAGGCGGGCGCTGTCGAATCCGGTGTACATCAGGGCGGATGCCTAGAGTGACGTGGCAAGAGTGCGGCAGGCGGGGCCGCTCTTGCCGCGTCACGGGTTGAGGTCGGCCTTCCCCTTCGGAACAGGACGTACTCGCGGCCTGAACAGACAACAGGCGCATGGAGGAAATCACACATGCTTCAGGACTTGACCCAGTCCTCTGGCAACCCACTCCAGTAAGCGAAGTCCTCCGCTTCCACTATCACCCAAGTGCTCGATGAACCGCCCTGCGGGTCGATCCCGAAGGGTGCCATGCCGAGCCCAAGGTAGAGGTGGTGCCCCCAGCAGAGGTAGACGCAGTTCGCCAGTTCTGCAGTGCCACCGTGGCGTAGCGGTCGCACGTGATGGGCGTACCCTCGATGGTTCCCTTCGCTCCACGGGGTGTCGAGCGCAGACCCGCAAGACGCACACACGCCGCCTGGTCGTTCGATCGTTTCGCGTTTCGTCGTTCGGTTGAAGTCACCGGATCGTGCCATGGCGTCCTCTCAACCGATTGGGACCGTTGCAGCAGAGCACGTAGGCCCTCCGGCCAGAGCATCTCCTTATGATCGACACCGAGCGGGTAGCCGAAGCCGTAGATGTTGTAGAGCTAGGTGACGCCGCTGCGCGCGAAGGCTTCGCCGTGTTCCGCTTCTTTCGCTGTGCCATCTAGCGTGAGAACGTATGCGGCACGAATTCGGTGCGCGACATCACTCACCCCTCTCACCCCTTGACGCCCCAAAGGCCCCGGTCGTAGACTTCTGACACCTGAATCAGTTGTCAGGTTCTTTCCGGCGCTCCCAGTCCTGCACCGGGACGAACCTCGAAGGGTGCGCTGTGAGCGAGCTCCCGAAACCCAGTACGGCACGCGGCGAAGCCACGCGGCAGAGGCTGCTGGAGGCTGCCGAGGCGGAGATCGGCGAGAAGGGCTTCAGCCGCGCCTCGGTCTCCAGCATCACCAAGCGCGCCGGCGTCGGGCAGGGAACGTTCTACCTATACTTCCCCGGCAAGCAGGACGCCCTGCGTGAGCTCGTCCGCCACATGGGACGCGAGCTGCGGCACGCGCTCAGCCGCGCCACCGCCGGCGCGCCCAGCCGCACCGAGATCGAGCGTCAGGGCTTCGAGGCGTTCCTGCGCTTCAGCCTCGAGCACAAGAACCTCTACCGCGTGGTGATGGAGTCGCAGTTCGTGGACGAGTCGATCTACCGCGAGTACTACCAGACGCTGGCCGACGCCTACGCGGTGGGCATGGTGCGGGCGCAGCGCGCCGGTGAGTTCCGCTCCGGCGACCCCGAGACGCAGGCCTGGGCGCTGATGGGCATCGCCCACTTCCTCGGCCTGCGCTACACCATCTGGGACCACCGCGTCCCCCCGAAGAACGTCATGAGCACCGCCTTCGACATGATCCTGCACGGCCTGGAGGCGCCCGCCCCATGAGGGGGCCGGTCGCCATCACCGGGCTGGCCGCCTACGTTCCGGCCGGTCGCATCAGCTCGGCCGAGATCGCGGCCGCCAGCGGCCTGCCCGAGTGGGTGGTCCGCGACAAGCTCGGCATCCTCGAGAAGGTCCTGCCCGCGCCCGACGAGCAACCCGCGGCGATGGGCGCCTGGGCGGCCCAGGAGGCGCTGGCGCGCGCCGGCGTCGACGCGGCCGAGGTCGACGTGGTGATCTCCATCACCGAGGAGTACAAGGAGTACCCGGTGTGGACCGCCGGCATCAAGATCGCCTACGACGTCGGCGCGCGCCGCGCCTACGCCTACGACATCGGCCAGAAGTGCGGCACCAGCGTGCTGGGGCTGAAGCAGGCCAGGGATCTGCTGCTGGCCGACCCCGAGGTGAACACGGTGCTCGTCGCCGGCGGGTACCGCAACGGCGACCTCATCGACTTCACCGACCCCAACGTGCGCTTCATGTACAACCTCGCCGCCGGCGCCGCCGCCGCGGTGGTACAGCGCCGCCCGCACGGCAGCGGCCACGAGCTGCTCGGCTCACACATCCTCACCGACGGCAGCTTCTCGCTCGACGTGATGGTGCCGGTGGGCGGCACCGCCGCCCCGCTCACAGCCGAGCGCGTGCCGGACTACCGGCTGCAGGTCGCCGACCCGGTCGGCATGAAGGAGCGGCTCGAGCCCACCAGCCTCGACAACTTCGTCGAGGTGGTGCGCCGCGCCGTCGCCAAGTCGGGCGCGACGCTGGACGAGGTCGCCTACGTGGCCATGCTCCACGTCAAACGCAGCGCCCACCGCACGCTGCTCGAGCGCCTGGGCGTGCCCGAGGAGCGCTCCATCTACCTCGAGCACGTCGGCCACCTCGGCCAGATGGACCAGATCCTCAGCCTGCGGCTCGCCGAGGAGCGCGGCCTGCTGGCCCCCGGCGACCTGGTGGTGCTGGTCGCGGCGGGCGTAGGTTACGTGTGGAACGCGATCTGCCTGCGCTGGGGCACCACCGACGCCGGCCTGCCGTTCGCCGGGGACGGGCTGCGCGGCGTGCGCCCCGGCCCGGTCCCGGGCAGCGGCGGGCGCCCGTCCGTCACGGAGGCCGAGCCGTGATCCTGGACATCGCCCGCCGCCGGGCCGAGCTCACCCCGGCGCGCCCGGCCGTCTACTGGCAGAGGCGCTGGTACGACTATGCCGAGATGAACCGCCGCGCCGAACGGCTGGCCGGCCTGCTGGCGGGCCGCGGCATCGGCAAGGGCGAACGGGTGGCGATCCTGGCGCTCAACCACATCGCCCACCTCGACCTGCTGCTCGCCACCGCCAAGACCGGCGCCATCTACACCCCCTTCAACCACCGCCTGTCGCCCACCGAGACGCGCGCCATCGCCGCCTACGTGCGGCCCGGCCTGGTGCTCGCCGATGCCGAGAACTTCGACGTGGCCGCCACCCTCGGCGTCCCCGCGGTATCGCTCGATGACTACGAGGCGCAGCTGGCGGCGGCGCCGCCCGCCCCCGAGCCGCCCCCGCTCGACCCCGAGGACATCCAGATGATCCTGTTCACGGGCGGCACCACCGGGCTGCCCAAGGGCGCCATGCAGCCCTACCGGCAGGGCTTCTACAACGCCGTCAACACCATCGTGTCGTGGGGCCTGCGCGAGGACGACTGCGTGGTGCAGGCCACCCCCTGCTTCCACGCCGCGCTGAACGCCTTCACCGTGCCGCTGTTCCACCTGGGCGCGCGCGTCGCCATCGAGCGGTCGTTCGAGCCCGGCGACTACCTGCGGCTGGCGGGCGAGTCCGGCGCCACCATCCTGTTCCTGGTACCCACCATGTACAAGATGGTGGCCGATCACCCGGCCTTCGCCGCGACCGATCTGAGCGCCGTGCGCTGGGCCATCTCCGGCGGCGCCCCCTGCCCGGAGCCGGTGCAGCGCGCCTATCGCGAGCGCGGCGTGCGCTTCAAGCAGGGCTACGGCCTCACCGAGGCCGGCGTCAACTGCTTCACCATGTCCCTGGACGAGGCCGAGGCCCATCCCGAGTCCGTTGGAAAAGCCATCCTGCACGCGCGAGCCGCCGTTCGCCGACCCGACGGCGACGTCTGCGACCCCGGCGAGGTAGGCGAGCTCACGCTGGCGGGCCCGCACGTCTTCGCCGGCTACTTCGAGCGCCCCCAGGAGACCGCCGACGCCCTCCGGGACGGCTGGCTGTGGACCGGCGACCTTGCCACCATGGACGTCGACGGCTTCGTCACCATCGCCGGCCGCCGCAAGGAGATGTTCATCTCCGGCGGCGAGAACGTCTTCCCCGTCGAGGTCGAGAACGCGCTGTACGACCTGCCCGGCGTCTCCGAGTGCGCCGTGCTGGGGGTGTCCGACCCGCGCTGGGGCGAGGTGGGGCTGGCGGTGGTGGTACCGCGCCCCGGCCTGGCGCTCGACGCCGACACGGTGCGCGCCTTCCTCACCGAGCGCCTCGCCCGCTACAAGGTCCCCAAACACGTCCGCCTCGCCGAGCGTCTCCCCAAGAGCGGCGCCGGCAAGATCCTCAAGAGCGAGCTCAGGCAGGACTTCGAGCGCGGCGCGGCGTCCGGCGAAGGGGAGCGATCGACGTGACCAACGCGCCTGCCTGGAACGCCACCGACGATCTCGAGCTGCGCAGCGGCATCCGCATGCGGGTGGTGCAGACGGGCCGGCCCGACGGCGAACCGGTGGTGCTGATCAACGGCATCTTCATGCACACCGGCAGCTGGGAGGGACTCGAGCAGGCGCTCGCGGCCGACTACCGGGTGGTCCGCTACGACGGCCGCGGCCAGGGGGAGTCCTCCAAGCCCGAGGGACCCTACACCGTGGCGCAGCACACCGACGACCTCGAGGCGCTGCTCGACACGCTCGCGCTCGGGCCGGTCCACCTGGTGGGCCTCTCCAACGGCGCGCTGGCTGCCCTCGAGCTGGCCGGCCGGCGCCCCGAGCAGCTGCGCTCGCTCGCCATCCTCGACGGCTTCGGTCGCGTCGATGCGCTGCTGCGCGCGGTACTGCGCTCCTGGCGGGCGGCCCTGGCACTGGGAGGCACCGGCGGCCGCTTCGACGTGGCCACCCCCTGGGTGTGGGGCCACAGCTTCCTCGCCGAGCACGAGGGCTGGCTGCTGGGTCTTCGCGACGAAGCGGCCCGGGCCGACCCCCGTCCCGTCCTGGCGCTGGTGGAGGGCGCGCTCGCCTATGGGGAGGAGGAGCGCGAGGCGGTGAGCGCCCTGCGCACCTACGCCGGACCGCTGATGACCCTGGTGGGCGAGGACGACCTGCTGAGCCCGGCCCGCTACAGCCTCGAGATGCTGGAGGCGGCTGGACGCGGCAGCCTGGTGACGGTGGCGCACGCCGGCCACGCTGCGCCGATCGAGCGGCCCGACGTCGTCGCCTCCGAGCTGGACGCCTTCTTCCGGTACGTCCGGGCCGAGGGGCCTACCCCATGAGCGGCCCGGCACGCGGCGCCCTGCAGCGCCTGGAGGTCGCCGGGACCGTCGTCGCCTACGTGCGCGCCGGCGCGGGCGCGCCGGTGGTGCTGGTCCACGGCAACCTGGCGAGCCACCGCTTCTGGCAGGAGCTGCTGAGTGAGCCACCGGCGGGGCTCGAGCTCATCGCCCCCGACCTGCCCAACTTCGGCGCCTCGGACCCCCTGCCGGGCCCGGTGACGATGCGCGCCTACGGCGCAGTGCTGGCCGCATTCCTGGCGGCGCTCGGCCTGCGCGACGTGACGCTGGTGGGCCACAGCCTCGGTGGCGCGGCGGCGCAGGCCTGCGCCGGCCTGGCAGCGGACCGCGTCACGCGCCTGCTGCTGATCGACTCCCCCGCGCCCGGCGCCTTCCACGCCCCCGAGGCGAGCCTGCGCGGCGCCGAGGTACTGGCCGCGGAGCCGGACCCGGCCGCGCGCCGCGCGATGATCGCCCAGGCGCTCCCCGCCGTGATGCCGACCCGCGTCCCTCCCTACTTCGACGAGCTGGTCGACGAGGCCGCCCGCATCCCCCCCGAAGCCATCGTCCCGAACGCGCACGCGCTCGAGACCATGGACCTGCGCGACCTCGCGGCCGCCTACCGCGGCTCCGTCGTGGTGTTGCGGGGCGGCAAGGACGCGCTGGTCACCGACGCGCTGGCGCGCGCCACGCTCGACGTCTACGGCGCCGAGCGTTGTCGGCACCTCACCTGGGATGATGTCGGCCACTCCCCCCAGATCGAGGCGCCAGGCCGCTTCGCGAGACTCCTGATCGCTGTCGTTTCGGATCGAGACCCTGGGGGAACCGCCATGACCTGACCCGCCCGAGCCCCGAGGAGGAACCCACCCGTCATCCACTGGTCATCCGCCCTTCGTCGCGCGGCCGTTCCGCGGCCGCCTCATCACCAGGAGGCAGCATGAAGCGCATCGTGTTCGTTCTCGTCGCGATCCTCGCGTCGCTGGCACTGGCCCAGCCCGTGACCATCGGCATCCTCAGCCCCCTCACCGGCGGCGCCGCCGGTACCGGTCAGGCCCAGAAGCAGGGCTTCGACCTGGCCCTCAAGGAGATCAACGCCGCCGGCGGCGTGCTGGGCCAGCCGCTCAAGATCATCTACGCCGACACCCAGGCCAACGGCAAGGTCGCCGTCGCGGCCTTCGAGAAGCTCATGACCGAGGACAACGTCCAGTTCATCGGCGGCGGCTACAGCTCCGGCGTGACGCTGGCGCTGGCCGAGTCGTTCAAGACCTTCCAGCCCATCGTGAGCTGGATCGGCGGCGCCGTGTCGGGCGTCGGGATCGACAACTTCGACGGCATCGAGGAGATCCTCGGCAACGAGCCCTGGTTCTTCCACGTGCACCCCTGGGACTACCAGAACACCGAGGCGTCCACCAACTTCATCGCCGCCAGCGGCGTGAAGACGGTCGCCCTGCTGCACGAGGACTCCGCCTTCGGCGGACCCGGCTCCCAGGAGGCCCAGAAGCTGCTCGAGAAGGCGGGCCTCAAGGTCACCATCAACGAGGCGTTCAAGTCGACGCTGTTCGGCGGCACCGGCGACTTCCGCGCCGCCATCAGCAAGGCGGCGGCCACCAAGGCCGACATGCTCTACTGGATCGGCTACGACTCCGACGTGGTGCCGATGATCAGCCAGACCCGCGAGCTCAACTACCGTCCGCAGCAGATCTTCGGGGCCCCTCCGGGATGGCCGAGCGACTTCGCCAAGGCGCCCGAAGCGCAGTGCGTCACCGGCCTGATCGGCTTCATGCCGAACCTGCCGACGCCGGAGGCCGCCGCCTTCACCAAGAGCTTCGAGGCCATGTACAACAAGGCGCCCGACAACTACATGTCGGCCCTGGCCTACGCGCAGCTGTGGTCGTACGCCGACAGCATCAACAAGGCGGGCACGACCGACCAGAAGGCCGTCATCAAGGCCATGGAGAGCCTCACCTTCAAGTCGCCCATGGGGCCCTGGAAGTTCCACGACTCCCAGATCACCCATCACCAGGGCTTCGGTGCCGACATGTGGCTGGTGTTCCAGTACCAGAACGGCGTGCGCCAGATCGTCTGGCCCACCAGCAAGGCCACCGCGCCGCTGCAGAGCTGCCAGGCGGGCCACTGACCTTCCGCTGCGGCGCCCCCGCGGGGCGCCGCAGCTGCCCGACCAGGGCGGTGGGTCGGCACCAGCCGGCCCACCGCTCCCGGGCGGACACGAACGCGGATCTGATGCTACTGTCCCTACCCTCCCCCCTCCCATGGATCTGACCCTCCTCGCCCAGGGCCTGGTGTCCGGCGTTCTCGCCGCGGGGCTCTACGCCCTCGTGTCGGTGGGGCTGGCGCTGGCCATCGGCGTCATCGGCATCATCAACTTCGCGCACGGCGAGTTCTTCATGATCGGGGCCTTCCTCGCCTACCAGCTCTCCGTGAGTCTGGGTCTCGACCCCCTGATCTCCCTTATCTTCGTGGCGCCCGCACTCTTCATCATCGGCGCCGTCATCTATCAATCCACCATCCGCTACGTGTTGGAGGCGCCCGAGCTCAACCAGATGCTCCTCACCTTCGGCCTCTCCATCGTGCTGCAGAACCTGGCGCTGGTGATCTGGGGCGGCGATCCTCGCTCCATCAGCAACGTGCCCTACCGCTCGGTGGGGTACCAGGTCGGCGGCATCAGCATCGGCCTGGTGCCGCTGGGGAGCTTCGTGATCTCGCTGGCGCTGGTCCTCGCCCTGTACTGGGTGCTGGCGCGCACCCGGCTCGGCCGGGCCATGCGCGCGGTGGCCCAGAACCGCGTCGGCGCCAGCCTGGTGGGCCTGGAGGTCAACCGTATCTACCTGGTGGCGTTCGCGCTGTCGGCGCTGCTGGCGGGCATCGGCGGGGTGATGATCGCGGTCATCCAGTCCCCCACGCCCACCGTCGGCTTCGCCTTCACCCTCAAGGCGTTCGCCATCGTGGTGCTGGCGGGGCTGGGAAACATCCGCGGCATCCTGTGGGCGTCGCTGACGGTCGCGGTGTCCGAGTCGCTGGTGGCGACGCTGGTGCCCAACGGCGACGCGCTGCGCAACGCCGTGTTCTTCGCCATCATCTTCCTGGTGTTGGTGGTCCGCGCCCGGAGGACGGCATGAGGCGCGCGCTGCCCGACCTGCTCTGGACGCTGTTGCTCGCCGCGGTCGTGGCGCTGGCGCCGACCGTGCTCAAGGCGCTGTTCGCCCAGGCGTCGGTGAGCTACCTGTCGCTGGCCGCCAACGCCATCAGCCTCGCCATCCTGGCGCTGTCGTGGGACCTGCTGGCGCGCACCGGCCAGCTGTCGCTGGCCCATGCCGCCTTCTACGGCGCCGGCGCCTACACCGCCGCCATCCTCGCCAAGCTCGGCGGCCTGCCACTCGCCTTCGATCTGCCGCTGGCGGGCGTGGTGGGGGCGGTCCTGGCCCTCGGCCTCGGCTCGGTGACGCTGCGGCTCAAGGGGATCTACTTCGCCATCGCCACGCTGGCCTTCACCGAGGTCCTCAAGGCGGTCGTGCAGGAACTCCCCACCGGACTGGCGGGGGGCGCCGCCGGCCTCAACGTGCCGCCGCTGTTCCGCCCCCACTTCGTGCCCGGCGCGATGCAGCGCTGGGAGATCGCCTACCAGCGTAACGAGGCCTACTTCTACGTCTACGGCGGGCTGCTGGTGCTGACCATCCTGGTGTCGGTGCTCGCGCAGCGCACCCGGCTCAAGGCCGCCTTCACGGCGGTGCGCACCAACGAGGAGGTCGCCGCCGTGATGGGGGTGCGTCCCGCCCGGGTCAAGCTGCTGGCGTTCGTGCTGTCGAGCGCGCTGGTGGGCATGCTCGGCGCGCTGGAAGCGATGCGGCTGGGGAGCGTCATCCCGGACGGGACCTTCGCCGTGTCGACCACGGTGTTCGCGCTGGTGACGCCCATCTTCGGAGGCCTGTACACCACGCTCGGCCCCATCCTCGGCGCCGGCGTGCTGTCCGCGGTCGAGGAGACGCTCAGGCGCACCTTCGCCGAGGGCTACCTGATCGGCTACGGCATCGTGCTGGTGGCGTCCATCCTGTTCATGCCGCGCGGGCTGGTGGGGCTCGCCAACCGCCTGGCGCGCCGCCGTAGGGGCACGCCGCCCGCCGCCGACGGGGAGGAGGCCGGCTGATGCTGCGCGTCGACGGACTCGAGAAGCGCTTCGGGGGCCTCGCCGCCGTGAGTGAGCTGAGCTTCCAGGTCGAAGAGGGCGAGATCTTCGCCATCATCGGCCCCAACGGCGCGGGCAAGACCACGACCTTGAACATGATCTCGGGGCTGCTCACTCCCACCGCCGGGCGCATCGAGCTGGCCGGCCGCGACATCACCACGGCCGGCAGCGCCGAGCGCTGCCACGCGGGCCTGGGACGGGCCTTCCAGGTGGTGCAGCCGTTCCCGGAGATGACCGTCGAGGAGAACGTGATGGTGGGCGCGCTCTACGGCAAGCCCGGCACGACCTACGCTGCCGCCCGGCGCCGGGCCGAGGACGCCCTGGAGCGCTCGGGCCTGGACGCGTTGCGCACCGTGCCGGCCGTCGAGCTCACGCTGCTGCAGGAGAAACGGCTGGAGATCGCGCGGGCGCTGGCCACCGATCCACGGGTCCTGCTCCTGGACGAGGTCATGGCGGGCCTCCGGCCCGCCGAGGCCCGGCTGGCGGTCGAGCTGGTGCGCGGGGTGCGGGAGCGCGGCGTGACCGTCGTGTTCATCGAGCACGTCATGCCGGTGGTGCGCGACCTCGCCGACCGCGTGCTGGTGATGAACTACGGCCGCCCGTTGGCCAGCGGCAGCTACCAGCAGGTCACCGCCGACCCGCGCGTGGTGGACGCCTACCTCGGGCGTGACGACGATGAGGAGGAGGACGAGGCATGAGTGACGCCCACGGTGCGGCCGCGACGTCGACGGCTCCCGCCCCAGACGGGACGGCCGCCCTGGAGGTGCGCGGACTGGAGGCCGGCTACGGCAAGATCCAGGTGCTGTGGGGGATCGACCTGACGGTCCCGCAGGGATCGTTCGTCACCATCATCGGGGCCAACGGCGCCGGCAAGACCACCCTGCTCCGTGCGGTCTCCGGGCTGGTGCCCGGGGTGCACGGCGAGGTGCGGGCCCTGGGCCAGGATCTGCGCGGTCGCAGCCCGGCCCACATCGTGCGGGCGGGCGTGGGCCACGTGCCCGAGGGGCGCCAGCTCTTCCCGTTGATGAGCGTGGAGGAGAACCTCAACAGCGGCGCGGACTACCTGCCCGACGCCGCCCGCGAGGCCGACCGCAGCCGAGCCATGGTCCTGGAGCTGTTCCCGAGGCTGGCCGAGCGGCACCGGCAGCTCGCCGGCACCCTGTCGGGCGGCGAGCAGCAGATGCTGGCGATCGGCCGCGCCCTGATGAGCCGGCCGCAGCTACTGCTGGTCGACGAGCCCAGTCTGGGCCTCTCCCCCGCCCTGACCAAGGCGGTGTTCCGGGCGCTGAAGGCGATCAACGCGGGCGGCGTGACGGTGGTGCTGGTCGAGCAGAACGTGCAGCGCTCGCTGGCCCTGGCCGACCGCGCCTTCGTACTGGAGACCGGTCACATCGTCCAGCAGGGGACCGGGGCGGAGCTCCTCGACGACCCGGCGGTGCGCGCGGCCTACCTATCGCTCTAGCGATTGGCCCTATCGCTCTAGCGATAGGCCCTGTCGCTCCGGCCGAAAAGGCCCCGTCGCCCCGCCCCGCGCGCTCCCTGCCCCCCTCGGAGGGCCGGGAGCGCGCTTCAGCTTTCAGCTTCGCGTCCGGCCGCGCGGGTCGAGCACGTCCCGCAGCCCGTCGCCGAGCAGGTTGAACGCCAGCACCGTGAGCAGGATGGCGATGGCGGGCGCCGACGAAGCCCAGGGCGCCTCGTTGATGTAGTTGCGGGTCTCCGAGACGATCGCCCCCCACTCGGGCGTCGGCGGCTGGGCACCGAAGCCGATGAACCCCAGCCCGGCGGCGGTCAGGATGGCGCTGCCGATGTCGAAGCTCGCCTGCACCAGCAGCGGCGTCACGGTGTTGGGCAGCACGTGCAGGAACGCCTGCCGGAAGCGCGCCGCGCCCAGGGCGCGTGACGCCTCCACGTAGTCCAGAGTCCGCACCGCAAGCACCTGCGCTCGCAGCAAGCGGGCGTAGTTGGGCCACGAGACCGCCGCCACCGCGATCATCACGTTCCCCAGGCTGGGGCCCAGGGCGGCCGAGATCGCCATGGCCAGGATCAACGCCGGGAACGCCAGGAAGATGTCGGTGACGCGCATCAGCAGCTCGTCCCAGACCCCTCCCAGCATGCCGGCGAGGAGGCCGACGGAGCCCCCGACGAACAGCGACACCGCCACCACGACGAAGCCGATGCGTAGGCTGATGCGCGAGCCCCACACCACCCGCGCCCACACGTCGCGGCCGAGCTGGTCGGTGCCGAACCAGTGCTGGGCGCTGGGTCCCTGCAGACGCTCCGCCAGGTTCTGGTGCAACGGGTTGCCGGCCAGCACCGGCGCCAGTAGCGCCAGCAGGATCAGCGCCAACGACAGGCCGGTACCGATCACCGTCCCCGGGTTGCGCAGGAAGCGACGGGCCGGCTTGCTGCGGAGGAACGCAGGGGCCGTCATGCGTAGGTGATACGCGGGTCGAAGATCGCGTAGGAGACGTCGACGAGGAGGTTGATGAAGCTGTAGACCAGACCCGCCACCAGGGTGACCCCCATGACCGCCGGGAAGTCCAACCCGATGGCGCTGGAGGTGGCGTAGGAGCCGAGTCCCGGCCACGAGAAGATGGTCTCGGTGAGCACCGCTCCGGTGAGCAGGCTACCGAGCAGACTGCCCATCACGGTGAGCACCGGCAGCGCGGCGTTGCGCAGCGCGTGCTTGAACGTCACCACCCGGCTGGCCAGCCCCTTGGCGCGGGCCGTACGCACGTAGTCCTGCGACAGCACCTCGAGCATGGCGCTGCGCACCATGCGGGCCAGCAGCGCGGTGGAGAACGCGCCCAGCACGGCGGCCGGCAAGATGAGGTGGCGGACCGCGCTGATGAAGGCCGGCCAGTCGCCGGCGATCGCTGCGTCGACGACGAGCATGCCGGTGACCCGGTGGGGCTCGATCAGGTAGGCGTTGAGCTCACCCGGCCCCGGCAGCCAGCCGAGGCGGGAGTGGAACAGCTCCAGCGCCAGGATGGCGAGCCAGTACACGGGCGTGGCCCCTCCGACCAGCGCCAGCGTGCGTACCCCCAGGTCGACGGGGCGGTCCTGATAGAGCGCGGCGATCACCCCCGCCGGCAGGCCGAAGAGGACGGCGAACACCATGGCGCCGAGGGTGAGCTCGAACGTCGCGGGGAAGAAATCCCGCAGGTCGGACAAGATAGGCCGCTGCGTGCGCAGCGAGTTCCCGAGGTCGCCCCGGAACAGGTCCATCATGTAACGCAGGTACTGCTGGTAGGCGGGCAGGTCGAGCCCGTACTTGTGCCGGTAGGCCTCGATCTGTGCCGGGCGGGCGTTGCTCCCCAGCGCGGCCGCAGCGGGGTCGGCGGGGACGATGTGGGAGATGAAGAAAGCGGCGAACCCGACCCCCCAGACGACGAAGATCAGGTAGCCCAGGCGCCTCAGCAGGAACGCGAGCACGGCACCTCCGAGGGGACAGCGGGCGCGTGGGAGGGGCCGATGGCCCCTCCCACGCAGATCCCGCGGAGAGCTCTAGACCTCAAGGCTGCTTGCTGATGGCCGTGTAGTCGACGTCACCCTGCGCGCTGCGCGCGAAGCCGTCCACCTTGGCGGTGGTCACGATCGGCACGTTCGGCTGGTAGAGGATGGCGTAGGGTCCGTTCTGCGCGACGTACTTGGTCAGCTGGGCGTAGAGCGCCTGGCGCTGCGCCGGGTCGGTGCTGGCCGCCGCCTCGGTCGCCAGCTTGGTGCCCTCGGCGTTGTTCCAGACGTTGCGCCATGCCAGCGACTTGGCGTTGTAGTCCGCCAGCGGGCTGGCGTTGCCGTTCGGGTCGGGGTAGTCCGGGCTCCACGCCGCCAGCACCAGCTGGGCGGCCTGCTGCCGGTAGATGGTGTAGAGCTGGGCACTGGTGGTCTGCTTGATGTTGGTGGTGATACCGATCTTCGCCAGATCGGACTGGATCTTGGCGGCCAGGTCGGCGCAGGGCACGCCGCCGGAGCAGGCGCCGGTGGCGATCAGGAACTCGACGGTCATCCCGCCGGACTTGCCCGCCTCGGCCATGAGCTGCTTGGCCTTCTCGATGTCGTGCGTGTAGTACTGGGTGGTGTCGGCGCCCATCAGGCCGTAGGGGATGATGGTCTGCATCTTGCGCCCGAGGCCCGCCAGCAGGTCGTTGATGATGCCGTCCTGGTCGATGGCGTAGCGCACCGCGTCGCGCACGCGGTTGTCCGCGAAGGGCGCGCCGGGGCCCGAGTTCATCCCCAGGTAGGCCATCTGGAAGGTGTCGGTCTTGAGCGTCTTGAGGTTGGGATCGCTCTCGGCCTGCTTGAAGGCGTCGGGGGTGAAGTTGTAGGCGACGTCGATCTCACCGGAGGTGATGGCGGCGCGCTGGGCGTTCGACTCCTGCATGTAGCGCAGGATGATGCGCTTGATCGAGCCGGGGTTCGGGTACTCCGGGTTGGCGGTGAGCACCACCTGCGAGCCGCGGTCCCAACGGTCGAGCATGTAGGGGCCCGAGCCGGCCGAGTGGTCGTTGAGCCACTTCTGGCCGTAGTCGTTGCCTTCGATGTGCTTCTTCACCTCGGTGGCGTCCATGACGCCGCCGACGTTGAAGGTCAGCATGTTGAGGATGATCTGCGGGTTGACGCCCTTGGGCAGGGTGAGCTGCACGGTCTTGTCGTCCAGCGCCTTGGTGGAGCCGACCTTCATGCCGGCCACGTCGGTGAACAGGAAGGCCGACGGACCGTTGATCTGGATGACGCGGTCGAACGACCACACCACGTCCGCGGCGGTCACCGGACGGCCGGTGGAGAACTTGGCGTCCTTCAGGTGGAAGGTGATGGTGCTGCCGCCGTCGGGGGTGCTGGCGATATCCCACGAGGTAGCCAGGCCCGGGACCACCTTCGAGAGGTCCGTCCCGTGGAACTGCACCAGCCGCTCGTAGATGTTGTCGTCGATAGGCGTCGAGGAGAACTCGTAGGCAACGCCGGGATCGAGGGTGATGAGGTCGGTCCAGTCACCGCCGATGACGAGGGTCTGCTGCTGCGCGGACTGCGCGGCGCCGACGCTGAAGAGCGTCGCTACGAGGGCGATGAGGATCGTCCAGAGGACTCGGGGTCTTCCCATGTTTTCTCCCAACAGAGCGTGAAGTCTGACCATCTTACCCGAAGCACGGGGGCCTACGGCCGCGCCGCGCCTGCTTCCCTGCCCGCCTCGGCCGACCGCGCGGCGACCACGGCGTCGTTGCTCGTCCCCCCCTTCCAGGGCGCATAAGTACTCGCTACCCTAACAGAAGTTGCAGCGCCTCGGGTCGAGGCAGCGCTACCGGCCGGCGGTCCAGTCCAGGATGACCTTCCCCGACCGCCCGGAGCGCATGGTGTCGAAGGCCTGTTGGAAGTCGTCCACGGCGAAGCGGTGGGTGATGACGGGCGCCAGGTCGAGCCCGGCCTGCAGCATGGCGGCCATCTTGTACCAGGTGTCGAACATCTCCCGACCGTAGATGCCGCGGATCTCGAGCCCCTTGAAGATGACCCGGTTCCAGTCGATCGCGATGGTGTGATCCGGGATGCCCAGCAACGCGATCTTGCCGCCGTGGTTGATCGAGGCCAGGATCTGCTCGAAGGCGCCCGGCGCCCCCGACATCTCCAGCACCACGTCGAAGCCCTCCGTCATGCCCAGCTCGGCCATCACGTCCTTCAGATCGGTGCCGGGCCGGGATACGTCGACCGCCCGGTCGACCGCTCCCATGCGCTGCGCCATGGCGAGCCGTTCCGGGTTGACGTCGGTGATGACGACGTAGCGGGCGCCCACGAAGCGGGCCACCGCCGCCGCCATCTGGCCGATCGGGCCCGCGCCGGTCACCAGCACGTCCTCCCCCACCAGCGGGAAGGCCAGTGCGGTGTGCACGGCGTTGCCGAACGGGTCCAGGATGGCCGCCCAATCGTCGGGGATGCCGCTCGGCACCTTGAAGGCGTTCCCCGCCGGCAGCACGAAGCGCTCGGCGAACGCGCCGGGACGATCGACGCCGACCCCCTGGGTGTTGCGGCACAGGTGGCGGCGGCCGGCCCGGCAGTTGCGGCAATGACCGCAGGTGATGTGCCCCTCGCCGGACACACGGTCGCCGGGGGCGTAGCCCTGCACCTCCGAACCGACCGCCTCGACCACCCCCACGTACTCGTGCCCGGTGATCATGGGGACGGGGACGGTACGCCGGGACCAGGCGTCCCAGTTGTAGATGTGCACGTCGGTACCGCAGATGGAGGTGTGGGTGATGCCGATGAGCAGGTCGTTGGGTCCCATCTCAGGCTCGGGCGCGTCGATCATCCACATGCCCTCGCGCGGCTCGAGCTTCGCCAGCGCTTTCACGCGATCACCCCCAGCTCGCGTCCTACGCGCGTGAACGCCGCCACCGCCCGGTCGATCTGCTCGGGCGTGTGCAGCGCCGACATCTGGGTCCGGATGCGCGCCTGCCCCTTGGGCACGACCGGGTACGAGAAGCCGATGACGTAGATGCCCTCGTCGGCCAGCAACCGGTCGGCCATGGCGGTGGCCAGCGCGGCGTCGCCGATCATCACCGGGATGATGGGGTGATCGGCGCCGGCCAGCACGAAGCCCGCCGCCGTCATGGCCTCGCGGAAGCGCACGCTGTTGTCGCGCAAGCGCCTGCGCAGGTCGTCGGACCCCTCCAGCAGGTCGAGCACCGCCAGCGACGCCGCCACCACGGCCGGCGCCACCGAGTTCGAGAACAGGTAGGGACGGCTGCGCTGCCGCAGCCACGCCACGATCTCCTGGCGGGCGCTGGTGTAGCCGCCCGAGGCGCCCCCCAGCGCCTTGCCGAGGGTGCCGGTGAGGATGTCGACGCGCCCCATCACACCCCGCAACTCGTGGGTGCCGCGACCGTTCTCGCCCATGAAACCCACGGCGTGGCTGTCGTCGACCATCACCATGGCGTCGTGGCGGTCGGCCAGGTCGCAGATCGCCTCCAGGTCGGCCACGACCCCGTCCATGGAGAACACCCCGTCGGTGGCGATCATCCGGTACCGGGCACCGGCCGCCGCCTGCAACTGGCGCTCCAGGTCCGCCATGTCGTTGTTGGCGTAGCGGAAGCGCTGCGCCTTGCTGAGCCGCACCCCGTCGATGATGCTGGCGTGGTTGAGGCCGTCGCTGATGATGGCGTCCTCGGCGCCGAGCAGCGCCTCGAACAGCCCGCCGTTGGCGTCGAAGCACGACGAGTAGAGGATGGTGTCCTCGGTCCCGAGGAAGGCACTGAGGCGCGCCTCGAGCTGCTTGTGGAGGTCCTGGGTGCCACAGATGAAGCGCACCGAGGCCATGCCGAAGCCGCGTTCGGCGATCCCCTGCTGCGCCGCCGCCATCACGGCCGGGTGGTTGGCCAGGCCAAGGTAGTTGTTGGCGCAGAAGTTGAGCACCTCCCCGCCGCCCTCGACGGTGATGGCCGCCTGTTGCTGCGAGGTGATGATCCGTTCGCCCTTGTGGAGCCCCTGCGCCGTCAGCTCCTCGAGCTGCGCCGACAGGTGATCGAGGTAGTCCCGTCCCATGACTGCTCCTCCCGGCATAGGGCCAAGCGAGGCACACACCCCCGCACTCCGCGCCCCGCCCGGTACCGCGGTGTGACGCGAGAGAGCCCGTCAGGTACGTCCCATGCTAGCATCACGCTCAGCGATACGAAGCGCCGGTCCGGTCGGTCGCGCCCGTACTCGTTCCTTCTCCCGTTCCCGTTCCATCGTGATGACCGAAGCAGGCACTCGGCCTTCGATCGCATTCTCCGGTTCGTCGCCCACGAGCCGCAGCGCGGCGTAGCTTCGACCCGCCACGGTGCCGCCGCTGGACCCGAACCCCGAAGCGAAGGGCCGTATATGAACTGGGATCAGATCCAAGGCAAGTGGAAGCAGTTCACCGGGGAAGTCCAGTCCAACTGGGGCAAGCTCACGAACGACGACCTCCAGGAGGTCAAGGGCGACCGAACCAAGCTCTCCGGCAAGCTCCAGGAACGCTATGGCGTGGGCAAGGAGGAGGCGGACCGCCAGATCGACCACTGGATGAAGAAGCACTGACGGCCGGTCGCGGCCCCGTGCCGTTGCGGGCGCCGGCGTCACTCCCCGTACGGCACCCAGATGTTCTTCACGTGCGTCGCGCGCCGCAGGTACTCTCGGCCCTCACCCTGCTCGGGATCGAACCAATCCCGCCTATCGCCGAAGTTGACCCAGGTGGCCTTGAGGTTGTCGGCGCTCTCGCGCTCGACCGCCGTCGACCCCTCGGCCGAGCCCACGTACCACATCGCCGCCACGTCGGCGTGTTTCGCGAGCACCGCGGCGAGCTCATCGCGGTCGCCGGTGACGATGTTGAGCGCCCCGGCCGGCAGGTCGCTGGTGTCGAGGACCTGGTACAGGTCGGTGGCGGCCAGCGGCCAGCGCGGTGACGGCACGGACACGACGCGGTTGCCCATCGCCAGCGCCGGGGCGACGAGCGACACGAACGCCAGGAGCGGCGCCTCGTCCGGGCACACCACCGCCATCACGCCCCACGGCTCGGGCATGGCGAGCGTCACGTTGCGCAACGGCGTAGCGTGCACGGCACCGTCGTACTTGTCGGCATGGGCGGCGTACGTGAACAGCCGCTGCACGCTCGCCGCGACCTCCCGCTCGGCGTCGGCCTTGCGAGCGCCGGTCATCGCCCGCAGCCGGGCGCCGAACTCGCCGGCGCGCGCGTCCAGGTTCTCGGCCAGGTAGTACAGCACCTGGGCCCGGTTGTGCGCCGTCGCCTTCGTCCAGGCCGTCCCCTTGCGCGCCGCCTCGACGGCGTTGCGCACGTCCTTGCGGTTGCCGAGCGGGGCCTCGCCCAGGTGCACGCCGTCGGCGCCGAGCACCGGGTAGCTGTAGGCGCCGTCGGGCCGGGTCTGCTTGCCGCCGATGTAGAGCTTGGCGGTCCGGTCGATCGCTTCCTCCCCGCCCGGTGCGCCCGCGCCCAGGGCGGCCCCGTCGGGAACGCCGCTGGGCGCCTCCCGATAGGGCTCGAGCCGCGCCTCCCAGCTCGGCTTCAGGTACTCGTACATGCCCTCGCGCCCGCCCTCGCGCCCATAGCCCGACTCGCGGTAGCCGCCGAAGCCGCTGGCCGCGTCGAAGACGTTGGTGCAGTTCACCCACACCACGCCCGCCTCCAGCTTGGGCGCCACGTCGAGCGCCAGGTTGACGTTCTCCGTCCACACGCTCGCCGCCAGCCCGTAGCGGGTGTTGTTGGCCAGCTCCACGGCCTCGGCCGGGGTGCGGAAGGTCATGCTCACGATCACGGGGCCGAAGATCTCCTCCTGCGCCGCCGCCGAGGAGGGGGCCACCTCGCTGAACAGCGTGGGCGGGAAGTACAGCCCGCCGTCCCGGGTCACCGATTGCGCCCAGGAGGGCTGGTAGCAGCGTCCGCCCTCGGCCTTGCACTGCTCCACCAGGCGGGTGATCTTGTCGAGCTGCACCGGCGCGATGATGGCGCCGATGTCCATGGCCTTGTCCAGCGAAGGTCCCTCGCGAAGCGTCTCCATGCGGGCGCGCAGCTTCTCCTCCACCGCCGCGGCCACGCTCTCCTGCACCAGCAGCCGGCTCCCGGCGCAGCAGACCTCGCCCTGGTTGAACCAGATGGCGTCGACCACACCCTCCACCGCACTGTCCAGATCGGCGTCGTCGAACACGATGAAGGGGCTCTTGCCGCCGAGCTCCAGCGACAGCTTCAGCCCGCGGCCGGCCGTCGCCTGCCGGATGATGCGCCCCACCTCGGTCGAGCCGGTGAACGCCACCTTCGCCAGGCCCTCGTGCGCCACCAGCGCCGCGCCGGTGCGACCGTCGCCCGTCACCACGTTGAGCACACCCTCGGGCAGCCCCGCCTCGGCGGCCATCTCCGCGAAGGCCAGCGCCGTGAGCGGCGTGAACTCGGCCGGCTTGAGGACCACCGTGTTGCCCGCCGCCAGCGCCGGCGCCACCTTCCACGCCAGCATCAGCAGCGGGAAGTTCCAGGGGATGATCTGGCCGCACACGCCGACCGGCTCGTAGCCGGCGAACTCGGAGTCGCGGAGCTGCGCCCAGCCGGCGTGGTGGTAGAAGTGGCGTGCCACCAGGGGGATGTCGATGTCCCGCGTCTCGCGCAGGGTCTTGCCGTTGTCGAGCGCTTCCAGCACCGCCAGCAGGCGCGCGTGCTTCTGCACGTGACGCGCCAGCGCGTACAGGTGCCGCGAGCGCGCGAAGGGGGTGAGTGCCTGCCACGCCGGCAGCGCCTCCTGCGCCGCCCGGACGGCGGCGTCCACGTCCGCCGCGCCGCCCTGCGCCACCTGCGCCAGCTCCGCGCCGTCGCCGGGGTGCGTGGTCGCGAAGCGCTCGCCGTCGACGGGATCGACGAAGCGCCCGCCGACGAAGTGGCCGAAGCTGCGCTCGTGACGCATCAACCATGCCTGCGCCAGCTCCGCGCTCTCCGGCGCCGGGCCGTACTCCATGCTCTCGAAGATCGCCTTGACCGACGGTGTCGCGGTGCTGCTCATGCGTTACGCTCCTGACGCTGCCATTCGCTGCGAAGCAGGCCGAACACCTCCAGGTCGGCGGGTTCGCCGCCGCCGGCCGGATGCACCGCGCGCAGCGTGCCCTCGTGTCGGAACCCCAGGCGCTCGGCGACCCGGCGGCTGGGGAGGTTGTCCGGCTGGCATCGGATCTCCACCCGGTTGAGGCCGTACTCCTCGAACATGACCCGGGTGAGGCCGGCCACCGCGCGGGTGACGGTGCCGCGACCGCTCGCGCGGCGCGCGATCCAGTAGCCGAACTCGGTGCGCCCCACCGCGAGGTCGAGGTAGTGCACACCCAGCATGCCCACCAGCTCGCCGTCCAGCCACAGCCCCGTCTCGAACCCGTTGCCGCGCGCGAACTTCTCCAACGCCCCCCGCAAGAAGGCCCGCACCGCCGCCTCGTCGGTGGTGAGCGCCCACGGCAGGAAACGACCCAGGTGCTCGCGGTTCTCCGCCACCAGCGCCGCCAGCAGGGGCGCGTGGCGCTCCTCGAGCAGCGCCAGGGCGAGCGAATCGTCGAGCGGCAGACGGAACATCAGCCCACCGGGTGCCGGAAGCCGGCGGAGTAGCGGCCCGTGACGCCGTGCTCGAGCTGGCGCTCGATGTCGGCCAGCAGCGAGCTCGCCCCGATGCGGAACAGGTCCGGCTCGAGCCAGCGCCGTCCCAGCTCCTCGCGCATCATCGCCAGCCACACCAGCACGTCCTTGGCGGTGCGCAGGCCCCCGGCGGGCTTGAACCCCACGGCCACGCCGGTGCGCTCGTAGTACGCGCGGATGGCGCGGGCCATCACCAGCCCGACCGGCAGCGTCGCGTTCACGCTCTCCTTGCCGGTCGAGGTCTTCACGAAGTCGGCGCCCGCCATCATCGCCACCAGGCTGGCGCGGTAGACGTTGCGCAGCGTGCCCAGCTCGCCGGTGGCCAGGATGGTCTTCAGGTGCGCCTCGCCGGCCGCCTCGCGGAAGGCCCGCACCTCGTCGTACAGCGCCTGCCAGTCTCCGGTGAGGACGTGACGGCGCGAGATCACGATATCGATCTCGGCGGCGCCCGCACGAACGCTACGGGCGATCTCGTCGAGGCGCGTCTCGAAGGGCGAGAGCCCCGCCGGGAAGCCGGCCGAAACCGCTGCCACCGGGATCCCGCTGCCGCGCAAGGCCTCCACCGCCACCGGAACCATGTCGTGGTAGACGCACACGGCCGCCGTGGTGAGCCCCGCGTCCGCCATGCCCAGCGCCTCCAGCAGGTCGCGCCTCACCGGGTGCTCCGCCTTGGCGCACAGACGCCGCACCCGTCCGGGGGTGTCGTCGCCCGACAGCGTCGTCAGGTCGATCAAGGTGATCGCCCGCAGCAGCCACGCGAGCTGCCACTGCTTCTTGACGGTGCGGCGGCCGGGTAGCGTAGCGGCGCGCCTCTCGACCGCACTCCGATTGACGTGGGCGTCCCGGACCCAGTCGAGCGTCAACGCCATGCCGGGGTTGCGGTTCTCGATCCCCTGCAGCGCCCGGTCCGCGGTGTCGCTTCCGATGCTCATAGTTCGCTCCCCACCCGCGTCCCGAGAACGCCGGGCACCTCCCAGCATACACGTCGTGGTCGGTCGAACCCGCGCTGGACCGCGATATGATGCGGTGGCCGCCGAACGCGGTTGCGGCCTCCCGGCCGCCGTTCACTCGGAGGGAGTCTCCATGCACCTGGCGCGGTTCCCACGACGCCGCTACACGCCCCAACCCACGCCGATCGAGCCACTCGACCGGCTCAGCGAGCACCTGGGTGGCCCCAACCTGTTCATCAAGCGCGACGACCAGCTCGGGCTCACGGCCGGCGGCAACAAGACCCGCAAGCTCGAGTTCCTGGTCGCCGAGGCGTTGGCGCAGGGCGCCGACACGCTCATCACCACCGGCGCCGTGCAGTCCAACCACTGCCGGCTGACCCTGGCCGCTGCCGTCCACGAGGGATTGAAGTGCCGCCTGGTGCTGGAGGAGAGGGTGCCGGGCAGCTACGACCCGGGCGCCAGCGGGAACAACTTCCTCTACCGCCTGTTGGGCGTCGAATCCGTCACCGTGGTCGAGGGCGGCACCGACCTGATGGCCGCCATGCAGCGCGAGGCCGAGACGCTCGATGCCGAGGGGCGCCGCGGCTATGTCATCCCCGGCGGCGGCTCCACGCCGCTGGGCGCACTGGGTTACGTGGCCTGCGTCGAGGAGCTGCTTTCGCAGACCTTCGATATGGGCTTGCGCCTCGACCACATCGTGAGCGCCAGCGGCAGCGGCGGAACGCACGCCGGCCTGGTAGCGGGGACCTGGGGCGCCAGCGCCAACATCCCCATCACCGGCATCAGCGTGCGGGCGCAGAAGGCGGCGCAGGAGGAGCGCATCCTGGCGCTGGCGCGCCGCACCGCGGAACTCGCCGGCGTGAACGTCGAGGTCCCGCCCGAGGCGGTGACCGTGCTCGACGATTACGTGGGACCCGGCTACTCCCTGCCCACGGACGCCATGATCGAGGCCGTGAAGCTGTTCGCCTCGCTGGAGGGCATCCTGCTCGATCCGGTGTACACCGGCAAGGCGGCCGCGGGGCTGATCGACCTGGTGCGGCGCGGCCGCTTCGAGCGTGACGACAACGTCCTGTTCCTGCACACCGGCGGCGCCCCGGCCCTCTACGCCTACCAGGACGTACTGCTGGGATGAACGGCTCCCCCGACAGCGGGCGACGCCGGACGGTGGGCGTGCTCGGCGGACTGGGTCCCGAAGCCACCCTCGACTTCTTCGCCAAGGTGCTGCAGAGCACCCCCGCCGCGAGCGACCAGGAGCACCTGCACCTGCTGATCGACAACGATCCGTCGGTCCCGAACCGCAACGATGCGGTGGCGGGTCGAGGCCCCTCGCCGGCGCCGGAGCTCGCCGCCATGGCGCGGCGCCTCGAGGGCGCCGGCGCCGACTTCCTGGTGATGGTCTGCAACACCGCCCACGCCTTCCAGAGCGCCATCGTCGAGGCCGTCGGCATCCCCTTCGTCAGCATCGTCGAGGTGACGGTCGAGGCCACCCTGGCGCGCGCGCCGTCGGCGCGCCGCGTCGGCGTCCTGGCCGCCGAGGGCGCCCTCGACGCCGGTCTGTACCAGCGCGCCTTCGCGGCGCGGGGGGTGACGGCGCTCGTGCCCGAGGGGGACGACCGGGCACGGTTCATGGATGGGATGTACCGCATCAAGGCAGGCGACAAGGGCGAGGCGGTCCGGCGCGACATGCTCGGCCTGGCGCGGGTCCTCCAGGGAGCCGGGGCCGAAGCCCTGGTCGCCGGCTGCACCGAGGTCCCGCTGGTGCTGACGCAGGCGGCGCTCGACGCCGCCGGGACGGCGCTGCCGTTCGTCGCCTCGACCGACGCGCTGGTCGAGGCGACGGTGGCGCTCGCGCTGGGCGAGCGGGCCCTCCCCGGGCCACGGCCGTGAGCCGCATCCCACACCGCATCGCACACCGCATCG
>CAZTTB010000005.1:0-9257 GCA_964616005.1 uncultured bacterium
CGAGCCGCGCCATCGACGATCGCATCGGCGCCTACGTGGCGTTGGAGGCGGCCCGTCGCGCCGGCGGCTCGGCCGAGGTGGTCGCGGTGGCGACCGTGCAGGAGGAGATCGGAGGGGTGGGCGCGGGGGCCGCGGCGTTCGCCCTCGAGCCCGACGTGGCCATCGCCATCGACGTCACACACGCCATCGACACGCCCGGTCTGGAGAAGAAGCTGCACGGGGACGTAACGCTGGGCGGCGGCCCGGTGCTGACCGCCGGTTCCTACGTGCACCGCCGCGTGATGGAGGGCCTGCGCACCACCGCCGAGCGCGAGTCGATCCCCGTGAGCGTCGGGGTCTCGCCGCGGCGCACCGCCACCGACGCCGATCACATCGCTCCGACGCGGGCGGGAACGCCCAGCGCCGTGGTGTCGATCCCCAACCGCTACATGCACTCCCCCAACGAGATCGTCGATCTTGCAGACGTGGAGCGCACGATCGAGCTGCTCGCCGCCTTCATCGGCAGCCTCGACGAGGACACGCGCTTCCTGCACGACTGACCCGGCCCGGCCTGCGTTCAGCAGCCGCCCTCGAAGCCGACCTGCTCCCAGGCCAGGTAGAGGGCGGCCGCCACCGCCGCCGACAGGTTGAGCGAGCGTGTGCCCGGCCGCATCGGCAGGCGCAACGGCGTGGTCTCGTCGAGCACCGCCTCGGGCAGGCCGCGCGACTCCGGCCCGAAGAGCAGCAGCAGGTCGCCCGGCGAGGCCGCTGCCCGCGCCAGCGCATCGGACCCCGCCGGCCCGCCCCCGGTCGGACCCCGTGTCGAGAGCGCGAGCACGCGCCCGCGCTCGAACAGCGGGGCGAGATCGGCCCGGAACGCCGGGTAGCCAGCGTGCACCCGGACGTCCACTCGGTCCCAGTAGTCCATGCCGGCGCGCCGCAGCGCGCCGGCGTCGAGGCGGAAGCCGAGCGGGCGGATGAGGTGGAGAGCGCTCCCGACCACCAGGCAGGTACGCGCGATCTGGCCGGTGTTCCCGGCGATCTCGGGCTCGAGCAGCGCCACGTGCAACACGGCGCCAGTGTGACACACCGCTGCGCGACCCGGCGGCGCGTGCAGCAGCCGCTACACTGACGCCAGGACCATGAGGCTCATCGTCACCCACGAGCAGCCCGACTTCGATGCCCTGGCCAGCCTGGCCCTGGCTGGGCTGCTCTTCCCCAACGCCACCGCGACCGTGCAGGGCGCGTTGAGCCCTGGCCTCACCGCCTTCCTGCGGCTCTACCGCGACCAGCTCCAGCTCGCAGACCCCCAGGCCGTCGACCTCGATAGCGTCACCGAGCTCATCGTGGTGGACACCGCCGATGCCGGTCGCATCCGCCCCTTCGACCGCCTGGTGGGCACGGTCCCGATCACCCTGTACGACCACCACCCTGCCCCGACCGTACCGATCCCCGCGGCGCGCGGCCTGCGCGAGCAGCTGGGCGCCACCGCCACCCTGCTCACTCGTGAGCTGATGGCCACCGGCATCGTCATCCCACCGCCGATCGCCAGCCTGGCGCTGCTGGGAATCCACGAGGACACCGGCAACCTCACCTACGACCTCACGCGACCCGACGATTACCGTGCTGCGGCCCATCTGCTGGCCAGCGGCGCCAGCCTTCAGCTCGTGAGGCGCTTCACGGTCGATGCGATCTCACCGGAGCACCACGCGTTCAGGGACGCCATGCTCGACGCGGCCCAACCGGTGTCGGTGGCGGGGCGCCGCGTCAGCGTGGCGGCCTTCGACTACCCCCACTACGTTCCCGGCGTCTCCGGGCTCGCCAACGGTCTGCTCGAGGTCCATCACGCCGATGCGGCCATCGTCGCCGTGCGCATGGAGGGCAAGACGCTGGTCTTCGCCCGCGCCTCGGAGCGCTTCGACGTCGCCGCGGCCCTACACGACGCCCTCGGCGGAGGCGGCCACCCTGGCGCCGCCTACGCCAAGGCCGACCTCGACCCACAGACGGCGGCGCAGCGCGTGTTGGATGCACTGGCGCTGTATGCCACGCCGGTGCTCACCGCCGCAGACCTGATGAGCGCTCCCGTGAAGACCGCCCCCGAGAGCGCCACCGTCGCCGAGGTCCAGCAGCAGCTCCAGCTCTACGGGCACAACGGTATGCCGGTGTTGAGCGACCAGGGAGCACTCGTCGGGGTGGTCTCGCGCCGCGACCTGGAGCGTGCGTTGCGGCACGGCCTGGGGCGCAGCCGGGTCTCGGGATTCATGAGCCGGACCGTCGTCACGGCCGGTCGCGACGCGGTCCTGGCCGAGCTCGAGGAGCTGGTGCTGCGCCACAACATCGGCCGCATCCCCGTCCTGGACCGTGGCAACCTGGTCGGCATCGTCACCCGCACCGACCTCATCGCCGCCCGTCACCGCAGGCCAAGCTCGGAGGACCCGGCCCGCGCGCTCCTCGGACGGCTCCCGCCCAGCGCCCAGCAGGCGCTCCAAGCGGCTCGTGCGGTGGCCGGCGACGCGTCGCTCTACCTCGTCGGCGGCACCGTGCGCGACGCGATGCTCGGCGCGGGCTTCAAGGACCTCGACCTGGCGGTCGAAGGGGGCACGGCCGAGCGCCTCGGCTCGCGGCTGAACGCCCGTCTGGGCGGCACGCTGGCCTGCCACGTTCCCTTCGGGACCTGCACCCTCACGCTGGAGGACGGGCTCGTGATCGACCTGGCCACCGCGCGCGAGGAGATCTACGACCACCCCGGCGCCCTACCGGCCGTCACCCCCAGTACGGTCCGCAAGGACCTCTCACGGCGCGACTTCACCGTCAACGCGCTGGCCCTGCGATTCCACCCGGACCCGCCGGAGCTGATCGACCCCTACGGCGGCACCGACGATCTGCGCACCAAGCAGCTGCGTGTGCTGCACCCGTTGTCCTTCATCGAAGACCCCACACGGGTGTTGCGCGGTGCGCGGTTGGCGGGGAGGCTCGGCTTCCACTTCGAGCCCACCACGGCGGAGCGCGCCCACGACGCGCTGGACCCCGCCATCGTCGGCAACGTCAGCGGCGGCCGATTGCGCGGCGAGCTGGAGCTCACCCTGGCGGAGCCGAGGGTGACGCCGGCGCTGCGCAGCCTGCACGACGTCGGCGGCCTGGCCGCGCTGTTCGGGCTCCAAGCGGACTGGCCCGTGCTGAAGGCGCTCGACGAACAGCGCCACGACCGCGACGTGCCCGACGAGGCCTACCTGCTGGCGCTGCTGCTGTCCAGCGACGACGACGCGGCCGCATCGCACCTCGAGGCGTTCCACTGGCCACGGCGCTACGGTCAACTGCGTGACCGGCTCCGCGCCATGCTGCGAGCGGAGCACGTTCGGGACGAGGATCTCGAGGGGCTCGACGACGCCGCACGCGTCTTGCTGCACTGTCTCTCCCCCGATCTCTCCGGCCGCTTGACGCGGCTCGAAGAGGGGCCGCCCCGCCGCCGGCTACGCGGCAGGGACGTGTTAGACTTGGGCTTGGCGCCAGGACCGGCCGTGGGACGCGTTCTCGACGAGGTTGCGCGCGCCCGCGCCGACCAACGGGTGCGGACGTTCGAAGACGAGGTCGAGATGGCCAGGCAGCTCGTTGAAGAGCTGTAGTCGTAGAGAAGCGGCCGGGAGCTTGCCATGATCCTGAGGTACTACAACGACCCCACCGTGCTGGTGATCAGTGCCGTCGTCATGGTCATCGCGCTGATCTTCCACAACATCGTGCAGACCTTCGTCGCGGCGCGTATGGGGGACAGCACGCCCCGCTTCTCCGGCTTCATGGCCTTCGACCCGCAACGCCAGCTCGATCCCTTCGGCGTGCTGTTCCTGTTCCTTCTCGGCTTCGGATGGCCCAACGCGGTTCCGGTGAACAGCCGCAACTACCGCGGGCGCGGCCGCCGGGAGGCGTGGGTGTGGCTGTCGGGGATCGGCGCCTACCTGCTGATGGGGTTCTTGAGCCTCGCGGTCTCGGTCGCGTTCGTGAGCCTTGGCCAGGTACACCTCGCGGTCGCCTTCCAGGCCGCCGCCGCCTATGCCGTCGTGCACGCCGTCATCAACCTGTTCCCGGTGCTGCCGCTCGACATGGCGCACGCGGCGCTGGCGTGGGGCAACCCCAACGTGCGCCGCGTCATCCAGCAGATCGCCGGCTTCGGCGTCCTCGGCTTCATGGTGTTCTTCTTCATCCTGAGCTTCTTGGGTGTGATCGGCGGCCTGGTGCGGCTGTTCCTTCAGATCTTCCTCAACATCATCGCCGCGCTGACCGGCCTCTGATCGGTCCCCGTCTTCTCTCCGAGCGGAGCGGGCACGGCTCGACCGTCGGCGTCCGGGCCCGCACGAACGAACCTGCATACGCGGACACGGACGCTGCGAGATGCGCCAACAGGTCTGAACGACTGGACCTGAACCCCCCAGACCTGAACCCCCAGACCTGGCCGCTCAGCTACGGACGCTCGGCTCGACCTTCACCAGCGTCCGGCGCACGTCGACCACCATCTGCACCACCGGAGCGTAGGTCTCGAACGCCTCCAGCAGCCGTCCCGCGGGATCGAACTTACGGATCAGGTGACCACCGCGACGGGCGGTGTAGAGGTACCCCTCGTCGTCCACGCCGAGATCGAGGACGGTGTCCGTGACCTCGCCCTGGCGCGTCTCCAGCGCGAACGAGACCCCCACCTTGCCTTCAGCCGTGACCTTGCGGACCTTGCCGGCGGCGGCGTCGCTGATGTAGAGGTTGCCGTCCCGGTCGAGCGTCACACCGTCGAGCAGGCGCATTCCCGGCTGGTCCGTGCCGAGCTTGAAGGCCCAGCGCGTCTGGTAGGTCCCGTCGGGCGCCAAGCGCTGCACCTGGCGGTTGCCGTAGTCGAGCACGTAGAGGGCGCCGCCCGGACCGATCACCAGCACGCGCGGGTCGTTGAAGCTGCCGTGTCCCTTGCCGCGCGCACCGAAGCTGTCGAGGAAGACCCCGTCGTTGCTGAAGTGCTGGACGAGATGCGTCTCGGAATCGAGCACATAGACGGTGTCGTCGGCCGCCACGGCCACCGACATCGGGTACAGGAACTCGCCCGGCTTCATGCCGTAGGAGCCGAACGACGCCAACGGCGTCCCGTCCGGGGCGAGCTTGTGGATCATGCGGTGATCCTCCTGCCCCAGCCGGTACTCGAAGATCGCAGCGAAGAAGTTGCCCTGGCTGTCCACTGCCACCGACAACGGCGCAGCCGAGAAGGCCCCGGCACCCACCCCGATGTCGCCCAACGAGGTGTGGAGGTTGCCATCGGGATCGAGGATACGCAGCACGCCCTGGCGGGCGCTCACGGTCAGCACCAGGCGGCTCGGCAGGTTGAGAGGCTCGTCGTCCTCGAAGTCGGCCTTCTCGAGCGTGTCGTAGACCTCGTCCAATGTCGGCCGCTCGTCCGCGTCCTTGGCGATCATGCGCATCACGAGCTGGTCGAGCACCTTCGGGACCTTGAGGTTGATCTGGCGCGGCGGCGGTGGGGTCTGGAAGATCTGTTGATGGACGATCGCCTCGTAGCCGCCCTTGAAGGCCGTCTGGGTGGTGAGCATCTCGTAGAACACCAGACCCAGGCTGTAGATATCGCTGCGGTGGTCGATCTTGAGCCCACGCGCCTGCTCGGGCGACATGTAGACCGGCGTGCCAACGCGGGCGCCCGTCATGGTCAGGCGAGAGAGCACCTTGCCACCGGCGATGCCGAAATCCATCAGCTTGACCGCGTCCGGCTGCACGCGCCGCTGCCCGTCGACCTCACGCACGCCGCCACGCAGGATCATGATGTTGCCCGGCTTGATGTCGCGGTGGATGATGCCCGCGGAGTGGATGTGCTGCAAGGCGCGCACTACGCGCTTCATGATGTCGACGTCGAGATCGAGGCTGAGCTCGTCGCCCTCGATGTACCCCTCGAGGCTGCGGCCGTCGACGTACTCCATCACCATGAAGTGCTGGATGCCGATGCTGCCGTGCTCATGGGTGCGCACGATGTTCACGTGGTCGAGGCGCTGCGCCACCTCCGCCTCACGGTGGAAACGGCGGATGAACTTGGCGTCGGCCACGTACTGTTCCATCGGGATCTTGAGGGCGACCACCTGTCCGTCGGACTTGCGCTTGGCGCGGTAGACGCTCGCCATCCCGCCGGACCCGACCTTCTCCAGGATCTCGTAGCCGGGGATCTCCATGGCGTCGAAGCTCGACTGCACACGCTTCTTGGTGCGCGCGGCGGCGCCCTGGGTGCGATTGCGGCGACCCTTGGGCGGAGCCACCCGGCTGCTGCGCAGCACGACGGTCCCGCCGGGCACCAGCAGGCCCAGCGCCAGGGCGTACAGCAGCAACGGCGACACGGTCCGCGCCAGGCCGCCCACCACCACGGCGCCGGCACCGATCAGGAAGGTCAGCGCCAGCACCACCAGCACCAGCCAGGTCGGCGCGCGCAGGAGCAGAACCGTGAGGACGGCGGCGATGGCGGCAAGGACGATGAGCATCAGGCGACCTCGGCGATCACGAGGGTGATGTTGTCCGGCCCCCCGCGCTCGTTGGCCAGCGAGATCAGGTACTCGACGCTCAGCTGACGGTTGGCGGTGCGCTTGACCTCGCCGAGGATCTCCTCGGGCTTCACCAGCCCGTGCAGGCCGTCGGTGGAGATGACGAACACGTCGCCCGGCTCGACGCCGATCTCGATGACGTCGGGGGCGACCTGAGGGCGGGTGCCCAGGGCGCGGGTGATGAGGTTACGCCACTCGTGTTGCTCCGCCTCGTCCTCGCTGAGCAGCCCCTTCTCGAGCTGTTCCTCGACCCACGAGTGATCCTTGGTGAGCTGGTAGATCTTGTTGCCGCGGACCATGTAGGCGCGCGAGTCACCGACGTGGCCGACGTGAGCCCGGCGCCCCAGCACCGCCACACAGGTGAGGGTGGTGCCCATACCCCGACGCCCCTGGTTCTTGATGGCGGCCGCGTAGACGCGCCGGTTCGCCAGGCGCATCGCCTTCACGGTCAACTTGTCGATCCCGACGACCGGGTTGCCGGCACGCATCTCCTCGACGTAGCGGCTGAACGACTCGTCGAGAACCTCCATCGCCAGCTTGCTCGCCACCTCGCCGGCGGCGGCGCCGCCCATCCCATCGGCCACAGCGAGCAGCGTCAACTCCCCATCGGCGAGCGGGAACTGCCAGACGCGGTGGTAGTCTTCGTTGAGGGGGCGGATCCGACCCACATCTGATCCGTGCCCCACGTTCTGTCCGAGCCGCACGGCGTCAGTCTACCGCGAGCGCATCGTGCCCCGAAAGACAATTCCCACACATGCCGTCAGGCACGCACAAGCTGTCAGTTCCCCTTGGCTCTGGGGCGGCGCACGGTCTCCAGGTACGGGTAACGCTCGAGCAGGTGTCGGTAGTCCTGGAACAGCTTCACCGCCTCGTCCTGCCCGGCCGGGAGCTCGCGGATCCGCAGGTAGGCCGTCTCCCCTCCGGGAAGCACGAACGTCGGCGTGCCGAACACGTCGCGAGCGGCCGCGTAGTGGTGCTCCTGAGCAAGGACGGTGCGACACTCGGGGTTGGCCAGATCGTCGCTGAAACGCGGCATGTGGAGACCGGTACAGTCGGCGACCTCGTCGATGATGCTGCGCGTCAGCGGGCGATGGTCGCGATGGCGCGCCCGAAGCAGACCCAGCCGGAACGCGCCGAACGCCTCGGGGCCCTGCTTGCGGGCCGCCTGCGAGGCGAGGAACGGCAGCAGCCCCTTGCTGCCCATGTCGTCCTCCGGGTCGATCGGTTCGTTCCAGAGCTGCCAGCGCTCGCGCGGGTCGTGGTTGAACTGGTAGAGGCTGAAATGGCGCCACTCGAACGCCAGGTCGAGAGGACCGGCCACCCACTCCACCAGCTCCGCCGCGCGCCACGAGTACGGGCAGGTGTAGTCGAAGAAGACCGTGACCTCTTCCGGCATGAGGCCATTACAAACCGCCCTCCGGCCCGGACGGGTAGCGCCCGTGACAGCCGTCCTGGCCGTGCGCAATGCGCACTCCGGGAGGCCGTGCAAGGTCGGCGTAGCGCCCCGTGCCGCTTGGCGGCGCGCTCAGTTCGACTCGTCGGGATCCGACCGCGGCGGCTCCGGGATGGGCCCGTGGTGCTCCTCGAAGCGCCGGATGTTCTCCTCGAGGCTGCGCAACAACGCCTTGGCGTGACGCGGACTGGTGATCACGCGCGTGGTGACGACCGGCGCCTGCTGGGGGTAGGCCAGCGCGAAATCCACGATGAACTCGTCGTGGGTGTGGGTGATGACGGCGAGGTTCGCGTAGTGCCCCCCCGCCACCTCCGTTGGGATCTCCAGGTGGAACTCGTTCACGCCCCCAGCCTACCCGCCGCGCGCGCTCAGGGCGACTCGAGACGCCTCAGTGCCTCCGCCAGCGAGTCCAGGCGACGCTTGAGCTGGAAACGCACCCGCCCCAGGTCCATGACGTCGGCGAGGCCCACCACCAGGACGTGGACGCGCTCCTCGCTCGCCCCACCGTCGATGGGGGCGAGCAGGACCGGGCCTTCCCGATACTCCACCAGCGTCTGCTGCACCGCGCCGTCACCCAGCAGCCCACCCAGCGCCCGGCTCGACGCCAACGCGGTCGGCACCAGCTCCTGAAGCGCCTGCAGTACATCCTCGCCCGACGTCATGCCCTCGACCGGCGTCATGCCTTCGACCAGCGTGCCATCGGCACCGGCCACTGCCACGCTGGTGACGCCACGGATCGCCAGGAGCTCGCGCAGCACGTCCTGCAAGGTCCTCTCCGGGATCGTCACGCGCCCTCTCCGAGCGCCTCGCGCAGCTTCCCTACGGTCGCCCGCGCGGCGTCGAGCGCGCCGCCGGCCTCGTCGCCGGCTAGCACCAGGGCCAGGGCATGATTCCCGAGCAACAGACACGTCAGGCGGTAGCCAGGCGCCCGCAGCGTGACCTCATCGGCCTCACCGAGCATCAGCCGGTTCGCGGCCGAGCGGCACGCCTCCGCCAGCGCGCCCCCCTCCGCCGCCAGCACATCGGCCCGCACGCCGTGGCCGATCATCTCCACGGGGAGGCCGTCGCGCGTCAGGACCAGTGCAGCGACCACCCCGCCCTCCTCGGCGAGCGGCGCCAGCGCTTCGCGCAGCTGCGCCTGCACGCTCATGCGAAGCTCCCTTCGATCTTGCGGGCTGCGTCGCCGGTGAGCAGGCGCGCCTGGGCACTCATGCGAAGCTCCCTTCGATCTTGCGGGCTGCGTCGCCGGTGAGCAGGCGCGC
>CAZTTB010000005.1:9357-64333 GCA_964616005.1 uncultured bacterium
CTTGCCGACGTTCCCGTGGCGGTTGAGGACCAGCAGGCAGAACAGGCCGCCCTCCAGCAGCCGCGCGTAGGCGACGCGCCGCTCGCTGGTGACGATCACCTCGTGCAACGGTCCGCCGCGGAGGTGTTCGCTGACGGTGCTCGAGAGCCCGCTCAGGGCGTTGGTGAGCTCGGCCACCACACCGGCGAGTTCGACGCTCTCCCGGGGCGACTGCTCGATCACCAGGCCGTCCATGCCGGCGACGGCGGCGGCCAGGCAACCGTCCACCCCAAGCACGAGCTGCGCGAGGATCTCTTCCATGTCCTGCACAGGCGGGAGTCTAGCACGCCACCGCGGTTCGCTCCCGTTCAACCTTTCATAGTTGGGAGGTGGCCCCGCTCCGTGTCCGACCGAAGCCGCAGCGCGAAGCTCGCGCTGCGCAGCCTCTGGTATCGTGACGCGATGACACCGCTGCACGTTCGCGCCCGCCAGGACGACGTCGCCCCCTTCGTGCTTCTGCCCGGCGACCCGGACCGGGCGCGACATATCGCGGAGCGCTTCTTCGACGACGCCCGCCCCATCAACGACTACCGCCAGCTGCTCGGCTTCAGCGGCCGCTACAAGGGCATGCCGGTGACCGTGCAGACGACCGGGATGGGCTGTCCGAGCCTGGCCATCGTCGTCGAGGAGCTGATCCGGCTCGGCGCCCGGACCCTGGTGCGCGTTGGGACCTGCGGCGCCATCGCCGGCGACATCGCTCCCGGCGACCTGGTGGTGGCCGTGTCGAGCATCCCCCGCGACGGAACCACCGCGATGTACCTCCACGGCCAGCCCTACGCTCCGACCGCGGATTTCACGGTCACACGCGCGCTGGTCGAGGCGGCCGAGGCCGCGGGCCGGCACCCCTTCGTGGGCATGATCCAGACCGAGGACGCCTTCTATGCCACCGCACCCGACGACGTACCCGTCCTCGCGGCGAAGGGCGTGCTGGCCGTGGAGATGGAGGCGTCGGCCCTGTTCACCCTGGGAGCGCTGCGCGGCGTGCGCACGGGCTGCGCGCTGGTCGCCAGCAACGCCATCGGCGATCCCAGCTTCGTGGCGCCCGACGTACTCGGCCGCGCCGTCGACGCCATGGTGGAGACCGCTCTGGAAGCCGGGCTGGCGCTCGGAGAGCGCGACGAGGCATGAGGCAGCGGTGCCGTCCGCGCCGTCGGCAGGATCGCCGCTGAGCGCGAGGAGCAGGGCGCACGCCCACCCTCGCGCTGGGAAAGGACAGGCCATGAACGTAGCTGTGATAGGAGCAGGAACGATGGGAGCCGGGATCGCGCAGACCTGCGCGGTAGCCGGCCACGACGTGGTGCTGTGCGACGTTGCTCCCGGCGCGCTGGACCGCGCCGAGCGGTCGATCGCCTCCAGCCTCGGCCGACTCGTGAAGAAGGAGGCGCTGGGGGAGCGGGAGTCCGAAGAGGCGCGAGGCCGCATCGCCATGCGCGACAGCCTCGAGGGACTCGAGGAAGCCGGCGTCGTCATCGAAGCGGTGTACGAATCGGTCGCCGTCAAACGCGATGTCTGGAGCCAGCTCGCCGCCGCCACCAGCGAGGGCGCCCTGCTGGCCACCAACACCTCGAGCCTGTCAGTCACCGAGGTGGCCGGCTTCAGCGGGCGACCGGAGCGCTTCTGCGGCATGCATTTCTTCAACCCGGTGCCGATGATGGCCCTGGTCGAGGTCGTCCGCGGGTTGCGCTCGTCCGACGAGGCCGTCGAGCAGGCGCGCGCCTTCGCCGAGGGGATCGGCAAGACCCCCATCGTGTGCGAGGACAAGCCCGGCTTCATCGTCAATCGCCTGCTCGTGCCCTACCTGAACGACGCCGTGCACGCGCTCTCCGAGGGCGTCGCGTCCGCCGAGGACATCGACCGTGCGATGAAGCTCGGCGCCAACATGCCCATCGGACCGCTGGCGCTCTCGGACCTGGTGGGGCTCGACGTCGGGTTGGCCGCGACCGAATCGCTGTTCGCCGAGTTCGGCGACCCCAAGTATCGACCCGCGCCCCTCATGCGTCAGATGGTGCGCGCCGGGAAGCTCGGCCGCAAGAGCGGCGAGGGCTTCTTCCGCTACGATTGAGGCGCACCACCGCCCTCTCCAACCCCCGGAGGTCCGAATGAGCGACCAGGAACTGTACGACGACGTCACCTTCGAGAATCTTCGCTACGAGGTGGACGACGGTATCGCCGTCCTGACCGTCGACCGACAGGAAGCTCTCAACGCGCTCAACGACGAGGTGATCACCGAGCTCGCGATCGCCTTCGAGATGGCCGAAGCCGACCTCGCAGTGCGCGCGCTGGTCCTGACGGGCGCCGGCCGGGCGTTCGTGGCAGGTGCGGACATCGCCGCGCTGCAACGGCTGGCCGACACCTTCGCCGGCCGCGAGGCGTCGCTCGCCGGCCAGGACCTCGCCAACACCCTGGCGGCGCTCCCCATCCCCACCATCGCGGCGCTCAATGGCTTCGCGCTCGGCGGCGGGCTGGAGCTGGCTCTCGCCGCCGATCTGCGCGTGGCGTCGCCGCACGCACGGATGGGCCTGCCCGAGGTCGGTCTGGGCCTCATCCCTGGCTACGGCGGAACGCAGCGTCTGCCGCGCCTGATCGGACAGGGACGCGCGCTGGACCTCATCTTCACCGGTCGCCACGTCGAGGCCGAAGAGGCGCTGGCCATGGGGCTCGTCAACCGCATCGCCGACGACGCCCTGCAAGGCGCCAAGGAACTGGCGCGCCTCACCATGCGCAAGGCGCCCATCGCGCTCGGCCTGGCCAAGGAGGCGGTGGTACGCGGCCTGGACGTGACCTTGAACCAGGGGCTGGAGATCGAGGCCGACCTGTTCGGCATGGCGGCCACCACGGAGGACATGAAGGAGGGCGTCAGCGCGTTCCTGGAGAAGCGCGACCCGGACTTCAGCGGGCAGTGATGCTCCACCGGTGACGAGCAGGCAGCGACGCGCGCGGTGACGGCCGCGGGCGCGGAGCGGTGACCGTGCGTGGAGCGGTGACGGGCCGGCGGTCGCTCCCCGGCCTCAGCCCGGGTACCGGAACTCCAGGTGCTCGAGCGCCAGGCGATCGATGCGATCGTCGTGGGTGAGCCGCTCCTCGAGGTTCTCCGCGCCCGCCAGCGCGCGCAGCGCGTGCGGCGCGGCATCGTCCCAGCCGGCCGCGGCGGAGTGGCGCCCGGACCGCTCCAGCACCGCAAGCAGCCTGGCCAGCACCTCGCCCTCGAGGGGCAGAAGATCCTCGTCCTGCGGACGCTCGAAGTACAGCTGGTGGAGTGCCAGCAGGTCCCTCAGCCGCGACACCGGGAACTCGTGGTCGTCGACCCGCAGATCGATGTAGCGATCGTTGAAGCCGCCGTACCCCCCCTCGGCCCGGACCACCAGCAGCGCCGCGCCCTGCCGGCCGCGGCGGTCGCCGCCTGCCGCGTCGCCCGCCGCCAGCGCGGCCAGCAGGCGTTCCGCCAGTGGGCCGTGGCCGGCCTCGAAGGTCTCGACCAGGGCCTCGACCACCTCGGGTCCGGCCAGCAGGTTGCCCTGAGCGGCCAGGCCCGGGCGCGCCGTGCCGCCGGCCCACGGGTGGCAGGCGTCGCCGGTGAAGCTCAGGCTCCGACCCGACGCGTCCACCATGCCGTACTGGCGCATGGCGTGCTGACCGTCGGTCGCCGCGAAGGATTCGTGGATCAGATCGATAGGGATCCCCGCCCGCAACGCGGCGATGGCCCTCGGTCCGTAGCTGGTGTTGGCGTAGCTCTGGGTCGCGACCGCGCCGATGTCGGCCTCCGCGAACGGGACCACCGCGCCCACGGCGAGGAACTTCGACGCCACGGCGATACCGAGATCGCCGCTGTCGGCATCGCGGGCCACGATGGAGAACGTGCTCACGGGTCGCATACACAGCAGCCTACCACCCGTTCGTCACGCGGATCGGAACGCTCGGCAAGGGCCCAGGCGGTAGACTCGCCGGCATGGAAACTCTCGAACGTCTCTCGGAACTGGCCGGCGTTCCCGGTCGCGAGGAGCGTGTGCGCGCCTTCATCGAGGAACGCATCCGCGACCATGTCGACGCCCTGGAGACCGACGCGCTCGGCAACCTGCACGCGGTCAAGCGCAGCGCGCGGGCCGGAGCCCGTACCGTGATGGTTGCGGCGCACATGGACGAGATCGGCTTCGTGGTGCGCTTCATCGATGATCGCGGCTTCCTGCGCCTCCAGAACCTGGGCGGTTTCGATCCACGGAACCTGTTCGCGCGTCAGGTCACGGTGCACGGCTCGCTCGCCGGACGCGAGCTCGTCGGCGTCCTCAACCCGGCCGGCAAGCCCATCCACCTCTCCACTGCCGAGGAGCGCTCCAAGGTGCCGCAGCTCGACACCTTCTTCGTGGACCTGGGCCTCGACGCCGAGCGGGTGCGGGAGCAGGTGCGCGTCGGCGACATGGTGACGCTGCGTCAACCCTTCGCCGACCTGGGCGATGTCGTCACCGGCAAGGCGCTGGACGACCGGGCGGGCTGCTGGATCCTGATGGAGGCGCTCGAGCGCGTGAAGGATCCCGCCATGGAGTTGCACGCGGTCTTCACCGTGCAGGAAGAGGTCGGCCTGCGGGGCGCCGGCACCGGTGCGTTCAAGGTCGCTCCCGACGTGGCGATCGCGCTCGACACCACGCTGGCCGTCGACACGCCCGACAGCCGCGACGACCTGCGCGTCACCGAGCTCGGCAAGGGCACGGCCATCAAAGTGATGGACGGTGCCAGCATCAGCACGCGCTGGCTGGTCGACGCGCTCATCGCCCTGGCGGAGCGCCGTGAGGTGCGCTACCAGCTCGAGGTGCTGCCGCTGGGCGGCACCGACGCCGCGGCCATCCAGCGCTCGCGCGAAGGCGTTCCGTCGATCACCATCTCCACCCCGTCGCGCTACGTCCACACCGTCACGGAGATGGTGTCCAAGGCCGACCTCGAAGCCGCCGTCGCGCTGCTCACGGCCGCCATCGAAGAGGGGCTCGACGCCGCCGCGTGAGGCTCCCGTTCGGACGCCGTCGGGGGCGCCGCCCCCGACGGCCTACCGTGGCGGCGCCGGAACGCGGTGCTAGACTGACGCCGTGATCGTCGGCATCATCAGCGACGTCCACGCCAACGTCATCGCGCTGGAAGCGGTGCTCGAGCAGCTGAAGCTGCGTGGCGCGGAGACCGTCCTATGCCTCGGCGACCTGGTCGGCTACGGCCCGGCGCCCAACGAGACCATCGACCTGGTCCGTCGCGAGAGCGTGCTGTGCACCCTCGGAGCGGCGGACGAGCGTATCGCCTACGCCTTCGCCCGCCGTAAGCTGCCGCGTCGCGGCGTGGCCGACGAGATCTTGGAGTGGACGCGCGAGGTCATCGAGCCGCGTCACGTCCACTTCCTGCAGACGCTGCCCGTTCAGCAGCGCATCCACACGCCGGCTGGCCGCCTGCGGTTCTTCCACGGCAGCCCCGAGGACCCTTCCGAGACGCTCAACCTGAACCAGGACCCCATCTCGCTGTCGAAGATGCTGCAGCGCCACCGCTGCACCATCCTCGCCAGCGGTTCCACGCACGTCCCGTTCTACCGGAAGCTCGCCAACGGGCTGGTGATCAACCCGGGCTCCGTGGGGCTCTCGCTCAACGGCGAGCCCGGCGCGGACTACGCCCTGCTCACCATCACCGAGGACACCATCGACGTGAAGATGGACAAGGTCGAGTACGACTTCGCCGCGGTCGCCTTCGACATCGTGGCGTGGGGACTGCCGGCGATGGTGGCTGAAGCGATCCAGATGGGCCGCCTGCCGGAACCGATGGGTTCCGAAGGCGAGGGCGAGGGCCACTGAGCCCCACCCCGCTCAGGCGATCTCGATCCCCATCGCCAGCGCTTCGCCTCCGCCGATACAGATCGACGCCATACCGCGCCGCCCGCCGCCGCGCTTCAAGGCGCTCAGCAGCGTCACCAGGATGCGGGCGCCCGAGGCGCCGATGGGGTGACCGAGCGCCACGGCCCCACCGAGGACGTTGACCCGGTCCTCGTCCAATCCGAACTCCTGGATGGCCGCCATCGGCACCACGCTGAACGCCTCGTTGATCTCGTAGGCGTCGACGCTGTCCGGTGTCCAATCGAGACGGGCGAAGAGCTTCTTCATCGCCTCGACCGGGGCGACGGTGAACCATTCCGGCTCGAGCGCGTGCCCACTGTAGCCGCGGATGTGCGCCAGCACCGGCATCCCGCGCTCCCTGGCGATCGCTTCGCTGGTGACGACCAGCGCCGCAGCGCCGTCGTTGAGGGTCGAAGCATTCGCCGCCGTGACGGTACCGTCCTTCTCGAAGGCGGGCCGCAGGCCGGGCACCTTGTCGAAGTCGACCTTGGTCGGCCCTTCGTCCTCGCTCACGCTGGTGACGGCGCCGCGCCGGCCCGGGACGTCGACGGCGACGATCTCGCCGGCGAACGTGCCGTCGGTCATGGCGGCCTGAGCGCGCCGGTACGAGCGCATGGCATAGGCGTCCTGCTGCTCGCGGCTGAAGTGGTAGCGGCCGGCGCACAGCTCGGCGCACGCACCCATGTGGCGGTCGCTGTAGACGTCCCATAGCCCGTCGAACACCATCGAGTCGATCAGGCTCTGGTTGCCCATGCGCAATCCGCCACGGGCGCCGGGGAGCAGGTAGGGGGCGTTGGTCATCGACTCCATACCGCCGGCCACCACCACCTCGGCATCGCCCACCGCCACCGCCCTGGACGCTTGGATGACCGCTTCCAGGCCGCTGCCGCACATCTTGTTGAGAGTGACGGCCGGCGTGCCCTGTCCCAGGCCGGCATACAGGGCCGCCTGGCGCGCAGGCGCCTGGCCCATCCCGGCGGGCAACACGTTGCCCATCAACACCAGGTCGACGGCGTCGGCCTCGATCCCTGCACGCTCCACCGACGCGCGCACGGCCGCGGCCCCGATCTGCGAGGCCTTGAGCGGCGAGAGGGCGCCCTGGAAGGCGCCCACTGGCGTGCGTACGGCGGATGCGATGACGATTCCCATGGATGACCTCCAACGTCCGGCGTGGGACGCGACATCGGGCGCCGCGCCGGTCTCGACTCCCAGTATAGGAAGGGCGGGCCGCCCGCCCGGGCCGCCGCAGACCGCTTGCCGACACCGCGGGGGCGGAGCCCCGGACCCGCGCTGCCGCGCGCCTCAGCGCCGGAACGTGATGGTGGCGCGAACGCCCTGCCAGCCGATGGTGATCGGACGGTAGAGGTCGAACCAGGCCGGCAGCAGCAGGACCGCGGCCGCCGGGGCATCGGGACCGACGCGGCTGCTGGATCCCTGCACCATGCGCATGCGGTAGGGGTAACGCACCACGAGGCTTCTCCCCCCCTGCTCCAGCGTGAACGAGGCCTCCCAGGCGCTGGCCTCCAGCGATGACACCAGCACCAGCAGCGGCTTGTCGCTCCCGATGCGCTCGAGCGCTCCATCGATGGCATCGCGCTGGGCCGGCTCGATCAGCGGCAGCAGGTCCAGATCGGCGATCGCCACCGCGACGCCGTCACCGCCCGAAGCGTTGGCCGCGAACAGCCGCAGGGCGGGCACGCCGTGGCCCAGATCGTCGATCTCGCTGCGGCCGTCGCCTCCCGCCACCGGCGGCGCGGGCACCTGAAGCGTCAGGGTGCGCCCGTCCCGCAGGCGCAGGACGTCACCCTCCAGGCGTAGACCCAGCGTTTCGAGCGCATCCGCCGGGAGGTACCAGACGCCGCCGCGAAGCAGTGCAGGCGACGACAGGTTGAGGTTCACCGAGCTCGCCGCCCCCGTCGCCTGCCACAGCGCATCGGGCGACCCCGCGAAGACGGTGAGCGTACCCGTTGCGGCGCGCCAGGTCAGGCTTCCCTCCCCCTCCGTCAGGATGTCGCCCAGCGACCGAGCCACCGGCGCGGCCGGCGTGTAGACCACGCCGGCCACCCGGATCGCTGCCACGGGATCGGCCTGCGCGACGCCGAGCGCCGCGCCCGCCAGCAACACCAGCACGAGGGAAGCGAGCCGGAACGGGCCCACGCCAGCGAGCGTAGCACGCGCCCGCGCCGGCCTCCGGCCGCGCCAGGAGGTACCCCCGGGGGCGTGCCGCGGGCCCCGATACGCTAGACTGGGGCCAGTGAGCATCGTTCGAACCTCACCGGGCACGGGCGGCGGTCTCCTCTGAGACGCGGCGCGGCCACCTTGCGAGACCCCCACTCGACAACCTTCGCCGGCCGGGTTCCGGTCGTACCCCCTGCGCCAAGTGGCGGGGGCGGGACGGGCCCGGCGACCGGCCGCCACGGTGCGCCGACGCTCGACGCCCTCGAGGAAGGGAGCCGTCGCCATCGACAAGGTCCACGGTAAGCTCTCCGGCCTGAAGGTCGGACAGGTCAAACGCCTGGGGAACCTCTATCGGCGGCGCGTCCCCCCCGATGCAATCGTCACCCAGGAGCTGGCACGGGCGTTGACGGAGCTCAGCGCTGATCTCGGCCGGCAGGTGAGCGTGCTGCTGGACCGGCGCGGCCGGGTGGTCACGGTGGCCGCAGGGGACGCGGCCGATACGCCGTTGCCGCCCCCATCCGGGGAGGCCGCGTCGCGGCTGTACGGGTTGCGGCTCGTCCACACCCACCTCAAACCCGTCGGGCTCAGCGGTGACGACCTGACCACGCTCTTCCTCAACCGCCTGGACGCCATCGTGGCGGTGGAGGCGAGGAGCGACGGGCTCCCGGGGCAGGCGCACATGGCGCAGGTAGCACCCCCGACCAGCGCGGAGGAGGACTGGATCCTCGAACCGCCGATGACCGTTCCCGAGCTCGAGCGCATCGACTTCGGCGAGCGCCTGCGGGCGCTCGAGGAGGAGCTGGCACGCCAGGTGCGCGCCCGCGAGGTCGCGCGCAGCAGCGCCGAACGCGCCGTGCTGGTGGGGCTGGAGTCGGGCGAAGGGCTGCTGGAGGCCGAGTCGCGGCTGGAGGAGCTGGCGGAACTGGTCCGCAGCGCCGGTGGGACGGTGGCCTGGAGCAGCCTCCAGCAACGCAGTCACGCCGACCACAAGACGGTGATCGGCCGCGGCAAGCTCCATGAGCTCGTCTCCAAGGCCTACCACGAGGACGCCGATCTGATGGTCTTCGACCGCGAGCTCTCCCCCGCCCAGGCCCGCGAGATCGAGCGCCTCACCCAGCTCAAGGTGCTGGACCGGACCCAGGTCATCCTCGACATCTTCGCCCAGAACGCGCGCGGCCGCGAGGCACAGGTGCAGGTCGAACTGGCGCAGCTGCAGTACCAGCTCCCGCGGCTCGCGGGCCGCGGCCGCGCGATGAGCCGGCTCGGCGGCGGGATCGGCACGCGCGGACCCGGCGAGACCAAGCTCGAGGTCGACCGGCGCCGCATCCGCGACCGCATCGCCAGCCTCGAGAAAGCCGTCGACGAGATCAGCCAACGCCGCACCGAGACCCGCAAGAGCCGCACCGGGTCGAGCACCCCGGTCATCGCCCTGGTCGGCTACACCAACGCCGGCAAGTCGACGCTGTTCAACGCCCTGGCGAAGTCCGACGCCGTCAGTCGCAACCGTCTGTTCGCAACGCTGCGGCCGACGACGCGCGAGGGCTGGCTGCCCGCGCTCGGCCAGTGGGGCGGCAAGGCGTTGTTCACCGACACGGTGGGGTTCATCCGCGACCTCCCCGAGGAGCTGGTCAACGCCTTCCGAGCCACCCTGGAGGAGCTCCACGACGCCGATCTCTTGCTCCACGTGGTCGACGCGGCGGCACCCGGCGCGCCGGAGCGGGTCGATGCGGTTCAGCGCATCCTCGACGAGCTCGGCCTGGAACCTCCCCGCCGCGTAGTGCTGAACAAGATCGACGCCGCGGACCGGCAGGTGCTCGCTGAGCTGATGCGGCGTTTCGACGCCACCGGCGTCTCGGCGCGCACCGGCGAGGGGCTCGACTCGCTCAAGGCGTCGCTTGCGCGCGTGCTCGAGAGGCACGGTGGGACCGTCCTCCCCGAGGACACGACGCTCGCCCACGGCCTGGCCGGCGTCCGGCACGGCGACTGAGGACCGCACGGACCCGCTCGCAGCGAACGGTGGGCGCCCGGCGGTACCATGGGTCCATGGATGAAGGCCACCTCCGCGAGTTGCAGGGGCTGAAGGATCTGCGTGGCTTCCTGGCGTTCCTGGAGAGCCGCGGCGAACTGCTGCGTGTCCAAGAGCCCGTGTCCGCCGCGTTCGAGATCACCGAGATCACCGACCGCGTCGTGAAGCGGGGCGGCCCGGCGTTGCTGTTCGAGAACGTCGAAGGCTCGGACATCCCGGTCGCCATCAACCTCTTCGGCAGCCGCCAGCGCACCGCCTGGGCCCTGGGCGTCGACTCGCTCGACGCCATCACCGAACGCATCCGCAACCTGCTCGACGTGCGTCTCGGCGGCGGCCTGATGGGGCTCATGTCGAACTTGCCGAAGTTGCGCGAGGTAGCCTCGCTGCCGCCGAAGCGGGTGCGAAACGCCCCCGTCCACGAGGTGGTGTGGCAGGGCGACGAGGTCGACCTGACGCGGCTGCCGGTGCTGACGTGCTGGCCCAACGACGGCGGTCCCTTCGTGACGCTCCCCCTGGTCGTGACGCGTGACCCGCTACAGGGCGACGTGAACGTCGGCATGTACCGGATGCAGATCTTCGATCGCGCCACCACCGGCATGCACTGGCAGCGCCACAAGACGGGTGCGCGGCACCTCGAGAGCGCCCGTCGGGCCGGACAGAAGTTGCCGGTGGCGGTGGCCCTGGGAGGCGATCCTGCGCTGACGTACGCGGCCACCGCCCCGCTGCCGCCGGTTCCCGGTCTCAACGAGTACTCGCTGACCGGCTTCCTCCGGGGCCGGTCGCTGGAGGTCACGCGCGGGATCACGGTCGACCTCGACGTCCCCGCTCACGCCGAGTTCGTGCTCGAGGGTTACGTCGATCCCGAGGAGCCGTGGCGCCCGGAAGGGCCCTTCGGGGACCACACCGGCTTCTATACGTTGACCGACCTCTACCCCAGCTTCCACGTCACCGCCATCACCATGCGTCGCGATCCCATCTATCCGGCCACCATCGTGGGCCGCCCCCCGATGGAGGACGCCTACCTGATCGAGGCCAGTGAACGCATCTTCCTGGTCCCCGCCCAACTGGTGATGCCCGAGCTGATCGACTACCACATGCCGCCGGCCGGCATCGCGCACAACCTCGTCAACGTCCGGATCGACAAGCACTACCCGGGCCAGGCCTACAAGGTCGCCAACGGGCTGCTGGGGCTGGGCCAGATGATGTTCGCCAAGGTGCTGCTGGTGTCGGACGAGGACGTGAGCGCGACCGACTCGCGGGCGTTCTGGCGCACGGTGCTGGCGCGGGCCTTGCCCGGTCGCGACGAGCAGTTCGCGCGCGGGCCGATCGACGTGCTGGACCACTCCAGCCGGTCGTGGAGCTTCGGCTCCAAGATGATCATCGACGGCACTCGCAAGCATCCGGAGGAGGGCGACGAGGTGGCCTGGAGCCCGAACGTCGAGCGCCCGGCGAGGGTGCTCCCGCACCACGCCGAGATCGCCGATCAGCACCAGGTCGCCGGGGGCTTCTGGTTCATCACCACGCGCAAGACCCGGGCCGGCCAGGGACGCCACCTGGGCGAGTGGGCGGCGCGCCAGGCGGCGTGCCGAGGGGTGCGGTTGATCGCAGTGCTGGACGACGAGACCGATGCCACCGACTTCGACGACTGCATGTGGACGCTGCTCAACAACATCGACCCCGAGCGCGACGTGCAGGTGGTGGAGGGCGGCTTCGGCGGGGCCCCGGTGTACGTCATGGATGGGACGCCCAAGCTGGCCGAGGAGGGCTTCACGCGCGCCTGGCCCCAGAAGATCCGCATGTCGGACGACGTGAAGCGCCGCGTGGACGCCATCGCCGAGCGCGTAGGGCTCCCCTCCGCGAAGGCCGCCCCCGGCCGGAACGCCGTCGCCCTGGAACGCGACGCCTGAGCCGCGGTTCCGGGCCGGAACGCGGCCCGCCGGGAACGTCGCCGGACGCGACGATCAGCTCCGCGACACCACCGCGGCGACCAGGAACAGCGCGGCCTGCGTGAGCACGATGGTCGAGCCGCTGGGCACGTCGGCCAGGTAGGACAGACCCAGTCCGACGACGGTGGTGACCACCGCCAGCACCACGCTCAGGACCGTCATCTGCGCCAGCGAGCGCGCCAGCAGTCGGGCGCTCGCCGCCGGTATCACGAGGTACGCCGCCATCAGGATGATGCCCACCACCACCGAGCTCACGGCGATGACCAGAGCGGCGCACGCGAACAGAAGGTACTCCAACAGGCGCGCGCGGACGCCGTCGGTGCGCGCCAGCTCGTCGTCGAAGGTGGCGTAGGCCAGGCGCCCCCATACTCCTAGCAGGAACGCCACCGCCACCACCGCGACCACGGCGATGGCGGCCAGGTCCGGCCCGGTGACGGCCAGGATGGAGCCGAACAGCAGGTCCATCAGCGACAACCCGAGGTTGACGTCGGGCGGGATGAGCGAGAAGAAGAGCACGCCCAGCGCCACCGACACCGCGAAGAACACTCCGATGGCAGTATCGCTGCTCAGCCGCGTGTGCTCCCGAACCCAGGCGATCGCCAGGGCGGCGAGCAGGCTGAACGGCGCCGCGATCCACAGCGGGTGGTGCAGCAGCCCCACGCCGCTCGCCAGCAGCCCGCTCGAAACGATGATGAACGCACCCAGGCCCATGCCCCCGAAGGCGGCATGGGCGAGCCCTGCCCCCAGGAACGACAAGCGCCGCTGCACCACGAACACCCCGAGCAGCCCCGACATCACGGCGATCAGCACGCCCGCCGCCAGAGCGCGCTGCATGAACGCCAGGTGCATGGCGTCGAGCAGGCTCACCGGGCGCCCGTCCCGCCACGCGGGGACTCAGAACGCCAGCGCATGGTGGTGTCCCAGGTGGCCGAAGGCGCGTTCCAGGCAGGACTCGCACAGCACCTCATCGGGGGTGCCGAAGCCGTGGACCTGCCGGTTGAGCACCAGCACGCGGTCGGCATGGTAGCGCGCTGCCGCCAGGTCGTGGGTCACCATCACCACCGTGGCCCCGGTGTCGCGCTGGTAGCCCTCGAGCAGGTCGTAGAGGTCGTGCTCGGCGAGGAAGTCGACGCCGGTCGCAGGCTCGTCGAGCAGGACCAGCTCCGGCCGGCGGGCGAGCGCGCGCGCCAGGTATGCGCGCTGCAGTTCCCCGCCCGACAGCCGGGCGAGCTGCCGCTTGGCCAGGTGCTCCGCGCCCACCCGCGACAGCGCCGCGTATGCCAGCTCACGCTCGCCCACGCCGACGCGGGCGGGCCAGCGCCTGCGCAGACCGGTCGTCACCAGCTCCAGCGCCGTGGCCGGGAAACTGCGGTCGAAGGTCTTGAGCTGCGGCACGTAGCCGATGCGCTCGGGCCAGGCGCCGGCCTCCACGCCGAAGAGCGCCGCGTGACCGCGCTGCGGCGTGACCAGCCCGAGCGCGACCTTCACGAGCGTCGACTTGCCGGCTCCGTTGGGACCCACCACGGCCAGGAAGCAGCCCGCGGCGAGCTCGAAGCTCACGTCCTGGAGCACCGTCGCCTCCCCCAGCCGAACGGTCACGCGATGCATGTGAAGCGCCGGCGGGGCCGCCCGTTCCGCTCCGGCGCTCACCACTGCGCCCCCCGGCGCAACGCCGCCGGGCGTGCGATCCAGGAGGCGGCGACGAATCGAGAATTGGTTCTCATTAGGGAGTCACTCTACCCGGGCACACCCTCGCTGCCAAGGCCTGACGACACCGAGCGGCCCCGAGCGAGCCCATGCCAAAGCGGCGGCCGCCCGATGTCCGGGTGGCCGCCGCTCGAAACGCCGTCCACGGCGTCGTCTGCTCGCGTCAGACCTTGTTCGGGTTGACGAAGACGGTGGGGTCGATCTGCCGAAGGGCCTTGGCGCTGATCCACACCTTCTGCGGTTTGCCGTCGACCCATAGGGTCTTCTTCTGCAGGTTGGGCTTCAACTGGCGCTTGTGCACACCGACCTGCTTCACGCCGACCCCGCCCCGCTTCTTGGGCGAGCCCTTGCGCTTGCTGGTGGTGGTGCTGTGCGTCTTCTTCCCTGTGATGGCACACACACGCGGCATATTCACGTCCTCCGTCGCGTCGATCTGGCGTTGACGTCGCGTTCGATTCCGGGGGTCGCGCGACGCCGACGGGCGCCGCGCCTACCCAAACACTGGATAGTAGCACAGACGCTCCCAGGGAAGCCACCACCAGCGCTCCCGCAACCCCATAGAATGCCCGCATGACGCGCGACGAACTGGCCGCCCACATCCACCGCCGCTCGCTCCTGCACGGCCACTTCGTGCTGCGCTCGGGCGCCACCAGCGACCGCTACTTCGACAAGTACCTGTTCGAGTCCGATCCGGAGCTGCTGCGGGCCATCGCCGAAGCCATGGCCCCGCTGGTCCCGGACGGCATCGACGCCATCGCCGGGCTCGAGCTCGGCGGCGTCCCCCTGGCGGTGATGCTCTCCCAGCTCACCGGGCTGCCGACCCTGTTCGTACGCAAGAGAGCCAAGGAGTACGGTACCCGCCGACTGGCGGAGGGCGGCGACATCGCAGGCCGGCGCTTGCTGGTGGTCGAGGACGTCATCACCTCCGGCGGCCAGGTGGTACTCTCCACCCGCGACCTGCGCCAGCTCGGCGCCAGCGTCGAGCAGGCCCTGTGCGTCATCGACCGGGAAGCCGGCGGTGCGGCCAACCTGGCGGAGGCCGACGTGCGCCTCACCCCGCTGTTCACCATGAGCGCGCTGGAGCGCGCCGCCGACCCGGGCTGAGCCCGCAGCCGGGGTCGGGGGCTATCCTCGGCTATGGCAGACTCCGAGCGTCCCAGCGACACCCTGTTCGAGCGCATCGTGCGGCGAGAGGTGCCCGCCGACATCGTCTATCAGGACGACCGCGTCACCGCCTTCCGCGACATCCGGCCGCAGGCGCCCGTACACGTCCTGATCGTCCCCAACGAGCGCATCCCCACGGCTGCCGACGTCACCGACGACGACGAGGCCGTGCTCGGCCACCTGTTGGTGGTGGCGGCGCGAGTGGCCGAGCAGGAGGGCCTGCAGAAGGGTTACCGCCTGCTGGTGAACTGCAAGGAGCACGGGCACCAGGAGGTCTACCACCTCCACGTCCACCTGCTCGGCGGCCGGCCGCTCGGTCCCATGCTCTGCCGCTGACGCGACGGCGCCCGACACGCGGGACGGAACCGAACGCGTGTTAGCTTCGAACCATGCACGGCCTCGCGCTCGTCGGGAACGCGCTCACCCTCGACCGGCAGGCCTTCGTCCTGCTCGACCAGGGGGTGACCGGCCTGCGCCTGTCGCTGGCGGTGGTGTTCGTGGCGGGCGTCTCCGCCGCCATCGGGCAGAGCGTCGTGCTGTTCGCGAACCGCGTCTCGCAGCGCCGCTTCCTGTTCAGCCTGCTGCTCTCGGGCGCCGTGTACATGCTGGTCTTCCTGTTCTGGTCCACATCGGCGTGGCTGATCGCGGTGTACGTCTTCGGTCACCCGCGGCCCTACCTCAACGCCCTGCGAACCGTGGGGCTGGCGTACAGTCCGCAACTCTTCGGTTTCCTGGTCCTCACCCCCTACTTCGGTTCCTTCATCGCGGCCGCCCTGTCGGTATGGAACCTGCTGGCCATCGTGGTTGCGACGCGCGCCGTGTTCCACCTCACCACCCTCGAAGCGGTCGCCAGCGCCGCACTCGGCTGGGTCCTGCTGCAGCTCCTACAACGCACCATCGGGCGGCCCGTGATGGGCCTCGGCCGGCGCCTGCGGATCGTCGTGGCGGGCCGGCGCCTGGTCCCCTTCAAGGAGGCGGTCGAGGAGGGCGAGGCCTAGCATGCGCCTGCTCGACGTCTGGCTGCTGGTCGGGCTGGCGTTCCTGGCATTGATGCTGGCCGGGGCACTGGCACCGCTCGAAGCGCTGGGTTGGTGGGCGGGCTGGTACGGGCGCCGTTCCGAGGAGCAACCCGTGCGCCTCGCGAGCAGCACGCCCGCGCCGCACCATTTCATCGTCTTCCTGTCCGGGATCCACAGCGTCGCCGAGCACGCTTTCGCGCGCCGCGAGGTGGTGCTGCTGGATCACCTGCGCGAGCGCCTGCCCGACAGCCGCATCCTCGAGGTCTTCCCCTACTCGGTGACGAACCACGCTCTGACCGGGCAACGCGCGTTCGCACGCTTCTGGCGTTGGGCGTTGCGCATGAAGCTCAGCCGCCGGACGCTGGCCAACATGGCGGGCATGCTCATCAACTTGCGCAATCTGTGGCAGGTCGCGGTCTCGGCCGACCGGCGCTACGGACCGATCTACAACCACGGCAGCGCCGAGCTCATCACCGAGGCGCTGCTGGCGGCGGGCTACGTCCCGGCGAGCGGCACCCGCGTCACGCTCGTCGGCTACAGCGGAGGGGGACAGATCGCGCTGGGTGCCGCGGGCCACCTCGACGAGATCCTGGGCACGCCCGTCGACGTCATCGCCCTCGGCGGCGTGATGGCGGCGGATCCGGCCGCCTTGCAGGTGAGGCACCTCTATTACCTCTACGGCGATCGCGACGGCATCCAGCGCGCCGGCTTCGTCTTCTTCGCCGGTAGGTGGCCGTTGCTACGCTACTCCCCCTGGAACCAGGCCCGGGCCAAGGGGCTGATCACCCGCCTCCGCCTGGGTCCGATGAAGCACACCGGGCGCGACGGCTACCTGTCCACCACCGCCACCCTCCCCGATGGCCGCAGCTTCCTCGACGCCACCGTTGACGCCATCGCAACGATCGTCGAGCGCGGCGGCAGCACGGCCGAGCCCTCGGCCGCCTGACGTTCGCTCCCTCGCCCGAGCCTCAGCGGTACTCCCCCCACTCGTTGCGGAGCACACCGGCGATCTCCCCCAGCGTGGCGCGGGCACGGAAGGCGTGGAGCACGGCCGGGAACAGGTTCTCGTCGGTCCTCGCTCGCTGCGCCACGGCGTCCAGCGCCGCGGAGGTGGCGGCCCCGTCGCGACGCTCGCGGAACGCACGCACCTCATCCACCCGCCGTTGCTGCAACCCCGGATCGATGCGCTGCACCGGCACGGCGTCCCCGGCTTGCTCGTCGACGAAACGGTTGACGCCGACCACCACGCGTTCGCCGGCCTCGACCTCACGTTGCTGGCGGTACGCCGACTCCTCGATCTCGCGTTGCACGTAGCCTGCCTCGATGGCTTCCACGGCGCCTCCCAGGTCCTCGATGCGCTGCATCAGCTCCTGCGCCTCGGACTCCAGCGCGTCGGTGAGGCGCTCCAGGTAGTAGCTGCCGCCGAGGGGGTCGATCGCGTCGGGAACGCCTGTTTCGTGCGCCAGGATCTGCTGCGTGCGCAGCGCCAGCCGCGCCGAGCCGGGCGTGGGCAGGCCCAGCGCCTCGTCGAGCGCGTTGGTGTGCAGGCTCTGGGTGCCGCCGAGGACCGCTGCCAGCGCTTGGAACGCGGTCCTGACCACGTTGTTGTCCGGCTGCTGCGCCGTCAGCGTGCTGCCGCCGGTCTGGGTGTGGAAGCGCAGCATCAGGGCCTTGGGCTCGGTGGCGCCGAACTCGTCGCGCATGATGCGCGCCCACATGCGCCGCGCGGCCCGGAACTTCGCCACCTCCTCGAACAGATGACTGTGACAGGCGAAGAAGAACGACAGTCGCGGACCGAAGGCATCGACCTCGAGGCCGGCGTGCTGGGCGGCGCGCACGTACGCCCGCGCGTTGGCGAGCGTGAAGGCGACCTCCTGGGCCGCGCTCGCGCCCGCTTCGCGGATGTGGTAGCCGGAGATGGAGATGGTGTTGAAGTTCGGCAGGCGCTCGGCGCAGTACGCGAACAGGTCGGTCACCAGCCGCATGCTGGGCACGGCCGGATAGATATAGGTGCCGCGCGCCACGTACTCCTTCAGGATGTCGTTCTGCACGGTCCCGCCCAGGCGCTCCCCGGACACCCCCTGCTCCTCGCCCACCAACTGGTAGAGCGCGAGGAGCATCATGGCCGGCGCGTTGATGGTCATGGAGGTGGTCACGCGCTCCAGCGGTATGCCCTCGAACAGGCGGCGCATGTCGTCCACCGTGGCGATCGACACACCGACGCGCCCGACCTCCCCGGCGGCCAGCGGATCGTCCGGGTCGAGGCCCAGCTGGGTGGGCAGGTCGAACGCCACCGACAGACCGGCCACGCCCTGCTCGAGCAGGTAGCGGTAGCGCTCGTTGGACTCCTCCGCGGTCCCGAAGCCGGCGTACTGCCGCATGGTCCACAGCCGACCCTCGCTGTACATCTGCGGGTAGACGCCGCGCGTGAACGGATAGGCGCCGGGACGCCCGAGCCGCTCCGGGAGCCCGTCGGGAGGACCGTCGTAGATGGGCTTCATGCCGCGATGATAACGGAGCCGGGCGCACCGGGCGGTGGGGCGCCGGCCCCCCGGGCGCCGTCAGGGCGGCGTTACACTGACGCTATGAGGCTCTACAGCGCAGCGCAGATGCGCTCGGCCGACGCCGCGGCGGCCGAGGCAGGCATGCCGACCCAGCTGCTGATGGAGGCGGCGGGTCGCGCGGTGGCCGAGGCTACGCGCGAACGCTATCCGACGGCGCGCCGTTTGCTGGTGCTGTGCGGCAAGGGCAACAACGGCGGCGACGGCTACGTCGCGGCGCGCTTCCTGCTGGCGTCCGGCGTCTCCGTCGACGTGCTGGAGATGACCTCCGAGCCCTCCGGCGACGACGCCGCCGGTGCGCGGCGGGCCTTCCTCGCGCACGGGGGCCTGCCGGCCGCGCTCGATGGCGACGGGCTGGACGCCGCACTGGAGCGCTGCGACGTGGTGCTGGATGCGCTGCTCGGCAGCGGACTGGATCGCCCCCTTCACGGCGCGCTGCAGCGATTCGTCGAACGGGTGGCGGCGAGCGGCCGGCCGGTGGTGGCGGTCGACGTGCCCACCGGAGTCTCGGCCGACGCGGCCACGCCCCCCGGCGCCCACCTTCCCGCCGAGCTGACGGTCCAACTCGCCGGGCCCAAGCGCGCCAGCGCCTTCTACCCCGCCCGCAGCGCGTTCGGCCGCAGCGTGGTGGCCGACATCGGCATCCCGCGCTCGGTGCTGGAGAGCGCGTCGGCGGTGGTGCTCCTCGAGGCCGCCGACGCCGCGCGCTGGCTGCCGGCCCGAGCGCCCGACGCCCACAAGTACAGCGCCGGCACGGTGCTGGTGGTGGCCGGCTCGGAGCACTACCTGGGTGCGGCCGAGCTGGCGTGTCGCGCCGCCTACCGGGGCGGCGCCGGGCTGGTGACGCTGGCGGCCGCGGCGCGCGCTCCCGCCGCCTGGCCCGAGGTGGTGTTCGAGCCGCTGCGCTGGAGCGACGACGATCCGCTGACCGTTCTCGAGGGCATCGACCCGAAGCGGGCTCAGGTCGCCGTGGTCGGGCCCGGCCTCGATCCCGTGGCGCGGCCATGGCTCCCCCGGCTGCTCGAGAGCCTGAAGGGCCCGCTGGTGCTCGACGCGGGCGGGCTCGAGCCCGGCTCCGAGCTGCGGGACGCGGTACGGGCCCACGGCCGCGCCGTCCTCACGCCGCACATCGGAGAGGCGGCACGGCTGTTGGCGACGCCGCCCGGAGAGGTGCTGGCCGACCCGCTGGCCGCGGCGGCGACCCTGGCCGAGCGCTACACCGCGGTCATCGTGCTGAAGGGCTCGAGCACCGTGGTGGCGGCGCCCGACGGCCGTCAGGCGGTATCGACGCGGGGCCACCCCGGCATGGCCGTCGGCGGCACGGGCGACGTGCTGGCCGGGCTTCTCGGGGCGCTGTTGACGGACGGAGACCCGTTCGAGCGAGCCTGCGCCGGTGTCTACCTGCACGGGCGGGCGGGCGAGCGCGCCGCCGCCGAGCGCGGCGTGGGCCTGGTAGCCAACGACGTGGTGGATGCGCTGACAGGCGCCGTGTGCGAGCTAGCGTGCTAGATTGCGGCCTATGCTGCAGGTCCGCGTCCCCGCCACGAGTGCCAATCTCGGGCCCGGGTTCGACGCGCTCGGCATCGCCCTCGACCTCGACCTGACCGTCCGCGCGCTGCCGAGCGAGCGCGACCGTTTCACCTACCGGGGCGACGGACACGTCGCCGATTCCCCCCACAATCTCGTCCACCAGGGGTTCCGGGCCGCCTACCACGAGCTCGATCTCGATCCTCCCGGGATGGCGTTCGAAGCCGACAACCCGATCCCACTGGCACGCGGGTTGGGCTCTTCGTCGGCCGCGCTGGTGGCGGGTGCCGCCCTGGCCGACGCCATGCTGGGCGAGCGCCTGGGCCGCGAAGCGGTGTTCCGTCTGGTGGCCCGTCTCGAGGGGCACCCCGACAACGTGGCTCCCGCGGTGTTCGGCGGCTTCACGGTGTCGGCGGCCGACGAGGCCGGTACCTTCGTCAGCGCCAGCCTGCCGCTGCCGTCGGGCTGGCGGCTGCTGTTCGGCGTGCCGGACTTCGAGCTGCCGACGGCCAAGGCGCGCGCCGTGCTGCCGTCGAGCTATCCACGCACCGACGCGGTCCGGACCTCGGGCCGGGCGGCGCTCTGGGCGGTCGCGGTGGCGACCGACCGGCCCGAGCTGCTGCGCGTGGCATCGCTGGATGTCGTCCACGAGCCCTATCGCTCCCCACTGGTGCCCGGCCTCGACGACTGCCGCGCGGCGTTGCGCGCCGAAGGCGCCTTCGCCGCCTACCTCTCCGGCGCCGGCCCCACGCTGGGAGTGGTGGTCGACGACGCTCGCGCCGATGCCTGTCGCGCGCTGCTGGAAGACTTCGCCGGCGAGGGCGGGCGCGTGCTCGACCTCGGCGCCGGGAGGGGCTACCAGGTGGGGACGGCCCCCGAGCTCGACTGAGCCCGGCAGGGTGGGCCCTGCCGGGGCCCGGCACCACCATGCCGGCACCACCTTGCCGGCGATGCCGAGCCGCGCTAGACCCAGGCGCGCTAGACCCAGGCGCGCAGCACCTTGAAGCCTGCGTCCAGCCGCACGGTCTCGAAGCCCTTCCAGGCGTCGAGCTCCCGTTCGTACGGCAACGCGCGGTTGGCGACGATCCAGGCGCTCCCGCCGGCGCGCAGGCGCTCACGCGCCGTCCCCAGGAAGGCGCGCGCCAGCTCCAGGCGCACCTGCTTGCCGAGGTGGAAGGGCGGGTTGACGAGGAACGCGTCGAAGCGCACGTCGGGCGCCAGCGCAGCATCGAGATCCGAGTGAAGGACGCTGGCCCGGTCCGGGAGGTTGCGCCGTGCGCTGCGCACGGCGCCGAGATCGTCGTCGAGGGCCGTCACCTGCTCCGCGCCGGCGCGGAGCGCGGCGTCCGCGAGGATGCCGGTACCGCACCCCAGGTCCGCGACGGCGGCGCCCTCCAGTGCGCGTCCGACCCCGGCGTCGAGCGCCGCCAGCAGCAACGACGTGCCCGGGTCGAGGGCGCGGGCCGCGTGGACGCCCGGCAGCGACCACCAGCACCTGCCGAGCGCCTCGAAGCTGCGCCAGGGATCGGACGCGGGCGCTCCGCCACTCGCCGCACCGGCGCCGGGTCGTCCGCCCTCGCGTGCCTCCGCCTCCAGCTCGGCGCCCGGCTCCCGTCCTCCCTCCAGCCGAACCACGCGCCAGCCCCGGCTCCTACGCACCACGCTCACCCCGTCGAACCAGGCTGCTGCGTCGCGCTCGTAGCGCTTCGCGCCCCGGTCCTTGTGCATGGCGGCGTAGGCGACGCCGCCCGGCGCCAGCGCGCGGGCTGCGGCCGCCAGCTCGACGCGCACGCGGTCGTTGCCTCGGTCGGTGGGGGGCAGCAACAGCACGGTCGGCCAGCCGCCCCGGTCCAGGTCCCAGGGAAGCCCGGCAACGACGTCGATGCGTTCCTCGTCCTCGAAGCGTGCCTGGGCAGCGCGCGCGGCCGCGAAGGAAGGCTCCAGCACCATGACCCGGGTCGCAGCCGGAGCCGCCAGCGCACCCCCACCGGCACTGCCGGTCGCGTCGGCGACCGCTCCGAGGAGGGTGCGGTCCTCGGCGGCGACGGCATCGAGCAGCTCGCACAGGCCGGCCGCCGGCCCCGGGAAGCCTCGCACGCCCGCCGAGCCGAGCAACTCGCCGTGCCCGGCGACGCCGAGAGGTACGAGATGGTGGTGCGAGGTCGTGACGCTCACGAGCCGCAGTCTACCCGCAGCCCGCCTCCCCCGGTGGTAGCGTTGGGGCGTGCCCCTCGTGCTCGGGATCGACACCTCCTGCGACGACACCGGCGTCGGCGTGGTCGACGGCGGCCGCGTCCTGGCCAACGAGGTCGAGTCGCAGACGGCGCTCCACGCGCGCTTCGGCGGGGTCGTTCCGGAACAGGCCAGCCGTGAGCACCTGAGCGTGCTCGACGCCGTGGTGGAGCGCGCCTTGGAGCGAGCCGGCGTGAGCGTCGGCGACCTCGACGCGGTGGCGGCCACGCGCGGACCCGGTCTGGTGGGTGCGCTGCTGGTCGGACTGGGGTACGGCAAGGCGCTGGCCTGGGGACGGGGCGTCCCCTTCGTGCCGGTGCACCACCTCGAGGCCCACATCGCCGCGGCGGTGGCGGGCTCCGGTCTGACCCCGCCCTTCCTGTGCCTGATCGCGTCCGGCGGCCACACCGCGCTGTTCGCGGTGCGCGGGTGGGACGCCATCGAGCAGCTCGGCCGCAGTCGCGACGACGCGGCAGGCGAAGCGTTCGACAAGGTAGCCCGCCTGATCGGGCTCGGCTACCCGGGCGGGCCTGCGCTGGCGGCACTGGCCGAGCGAGGCAACGACCGCGCCGTGGCGCTGCCGCAGCCGATGCGACACCAGCACGGCTTCGACTTCAGCTTCAGCGGTCTGAAGACGGCCGTGGCCGTCGCGCTCGAGCGCGAGCCCGGCCTGGCGCCCGAGGACGTGGCGGCCAGCTTCCAGCGCACCGCCGTCGACGCCCTGGTCGACGTCACCCGGCGGGCGGCGGAACACACCGGCTTGGAGCGTCTGGTGGTCGCCGGGGGCGTCGCCGCCAACGCACGGCTGCGTTCGGCCATGGCGGCCGCCGGCCTGCACGCCACCTTCCCGCCTCCGGCACTGGCGACCGACAACGGCGCCATGGTCGCGCTGGCGGCCGAGCGCCGGCTGGCCGACGCCCGCCGCCATCAGGCGCAGGCGCTGGCCGCCGACGCCGTTCCCTACCTGCCCCTGGCCGCCGCCGGCGAGCCCAGCGCGTCCGCGTAGGCGCGCGCCACCAGCGGCATCACCCGCTCCTCGGAGAACTCGCGCACCGCGCGTCGGCGGGCAGCCTGCGCGTAACGGGCGTGCACCTCGGGGTCCGACAGCAGCTCAACGGCGGCACGCGCCATGCCGTCGATGTCCCCGGGTTCGAGCAGACGCCCGCTCACGCCGTCCTCCACCACCTCCGGCAGCCCTCCGATGCGGCTGGCCACCACCGGCACGCCGCTGGCCATCGCCTCGAGTGCCGACAGCCCGAACGACTCCTTGATGCTCGGCAACACGAACAGGTCACCGACCGCCAGCACGTCCTCGATGCGCGGGAAGCTGCCCAGGAAGGACACGCGTCCGGTCAATCCGAGCTCGGCGGCGAGTGCCACCGCGGCGGGCCTGTCGGGCCCGTCACCGACCATCAGCAGCCGTGCACCCAACTGCTGCGACACGACCCCGAACACCCGGATGACGTCCTCCGCCCTCTTCACCGGGCGGAAGTTGGAGACGTGCACCAGCAGCTTCTCATCGCGGTGCGCGAAGCGCTGCCGCCGGTCGGGCGCGCCCGGCAGCGGCGCCGGCGCGGGGCGGAAGCGCTCGTGATCGACGGCGTTGGGGATCACGCGGATGGGCGCTCGCACCCCCATCTCGCGGTTGGTGTAGTCCGCCAGGTAGCGGCTCACCGCGGTCACCATGTCGGAACGCTCGATGCTGTACTGGGTGGCGCGGAGGTACGCCCGGTCGAGCCCCACCAGCGTGACGTCGGTGCCGTGCAGCGTGGTGACGACCACCGGTCGCCGCGCGCTGTGCACCATGTCCCGCGCGAGTACCGCGGCGGTGGCGTGCGGAACGGCGTAGTGCGCGTGGATGACGTCGATGCCGACCTCCTCGATGACCTCCGCCAGCTTCGAAGCCTCGGCCAGCGTCGTCAGCGGCGCGTCGAAAAGCGGGTAGGTCATCGCCTCGACCTGATGGAAGTAGACGTTGGGAAGCGAGGGCTCGGTGAGCCGGAACGGGAGACGGTCGGCCACGAAGTGGACCGCGTCGCCGGAGCGAGCGAAGCTGAGCCCGAGCTCGGTAGCGGCCACGCCGCTGCCGCCCGCCCCGCTGTGCAGCAAGACCGCGATGTTCACGTCGGGACCGCGTCGAGCGCTGGGAGATCGAACCTGTCGTGCACGCCGCAGTCTATGAGGGGCGTCCGTCGCGGAGCCGTGTTCGGGGCTACCCCGGCGACGGCGCGCGCAGGCCGGCGCCTGCGTTCAGCCCACGGTCCCCCACAGCCCCGCCAGGTACATCTCCTGCGTGATCACGCCGTGCACCGTCTCGTCCTCGCTCACCACCACCAGCTGTTCATGGGCCAGCACGCTCCGTAGCTCGGTGACCGCCACCCCCGAGGGGACCTTGACGAGCTCCTCCCAGGAGGTGATGCTGTCGCGCCGCAGACCGGTGACGCCCACCGGGACGCCCCCCTGCTTCACGATGACGACCCGGTTCTCGGCGAGGGTGTGGACGACCTCGCCGGCATCCACCTGAGGCACGCGGCCGGCCGCGCGACCCGCCGTCGGCGGCACCAGCACCCCGAAGCTCAGCAGCGTCGGGCTGGGCAGGTGCAGCGCCGAGCGCGCGTACACCAGCGCGCCGCTGTACGCCAGCACGAACACGATGCCTTCCGCCAGACCGGCGGCGTTGAAGCTGGCGAAGCCGAGCCTACCGGCCCGGCCCAACAACAGGAACACCAGGAACGAGACCAGTAACGCGAAACCGAACGACGCCACCCCGCCCCAGAAGGCGGCGCTGCGGAGTTGACCCGGCCGCCTCATGCGCGGCTCCGGGGAGTGGCCGCGGCGCTCACGCGTCCGCCCCCGGGAGGCCCGGACGGCGCTCATCGAGAGCCCCCGGCAGGTGTCGCGGGCGATCGACGTCCGCGGCCAGGGCGGCGTCCTCGGTCACCAGCGCGCGCGCACGGATCCCGGAGATACGCTGCAGGCGACGCTCGAGCTGTGCGATGCCGGCCCGCCCGAGGAGCAGCGACAGGACCACGTCGAACCCGAACAAGCCGGCCAGCGCCAGCGGGTTCTTGCGCGCCCGGAAGGCGGCGTCGATCACGGGCAGCAGCTTCGGCACCGCCGACGGTGCGATCAGCACGGCATTCCCACCCGTCAAGCGGCCCTCCCGGAGGCGAACGTAGGTGCGTTGCTGATGCGGGAACTGCGCGGTCGAGGAGGCTTCGGTCACCGCCGGGTACACCAGCTCCGCGTCGGGCTCGGCGTCGATGAACGCCGCCAGGCCCTCCGGCGTCACCCACGGGATATCGGCGGTGAGCACCAGCAGACGCGCCTCGGGAGCGTGCGCCAGCGCCGCTCCGATACCGAGCGCCAGCGAATCGACCAGGCGCCGGCCCGACGGCACGTTCACGTCGTACAGTCCCCGCAACCGGACGTTCACCGGGCCGACGTACACGATGCGTCCCACCGGGGCACAGCCGCGCAGCGCCTCCAGCACGTAGGCGCCCATCGGCTTGCCGCCCAGGGGCACCAGCGCCTTGGCTTCCACACCGGCGTCCCGGGCGAGCCGGTCGCCGGCCTCGCCGCCCGCCAGGACGACGGCCGTGATGGCGGTTCTGGACGGCCTCATACCTCGATTGTAGCGCGCCCCCGGCTCCGTCCGGTGGGTCCACAGCGACGCCTGGGCGGGACCGGATCGGTCCCGCCCAGGCGTGCGTTCGGAGGTGGGGCAGCCGCACCGTGGTCGGCTGCCGCTCCGTTCAGAGGTGAGACTGGCTGGCCGAGAGCTGCGCGGTGCGGCCGGACACGATGCTGAAGCCACTGACGTAGGTGCGGAAACCGGGGGCCACCAGCGTCAGCTCGTGTTGCCCGGGATCCAGGTCCGGTACCGAGAGACGACCGCTGCCGCTGGGGATGGTCCCGACCTGCTGCCCGTCGATGAACACCAGCGCTCCGCCCACATTGGCCTGGATGATCAACGTCCCGGAGGCGCGCTGCAGGCCGGTGGAAACCTGGCGGTCCTCGCCGGGCGACAGTGCGAAGTTGACGCTCGCTTCCTGGTAGCCGGGCAGGGTGAAGCGGGCGGTGTGGCTGCCGGCATCGACGCTGATGCGGCCGGTGGGCGTCGTCCCGACGTAGTTGCCGTCGAGGTAGACCTGCGCTCCGCGCGGGGCGCTGTCGAACGACACCATGCCGGTCCGTTGGATGGGCTGCAGTTGCGCGCTGACCGACTGCGTTCCACCGGGCCCGAGGTTCACGCTGGTCTGGAAGGGCTCGTAGCCGTCCTTGGTGATCCTGATGTCGTGGCGGCCGGGGCGGGTGCCGAAGTCCGTCGGCGTGTAGCCCACGAAGTCACCGTCGACGAAAGCCTCCGCCTGGCGGGGGCTCGAGTCGATGCGCAGGTTCCCGAACGCGGGTTGCTGCGGCTCGTTGCCGACGTAGTACAGAACGGTGCTGGTCACCCAGTCCTGTTGCGGAACGGGTTTGACGACGATGGCGAAGCCGTGGACGAAACCGTCCTGACCGCCCTTGCCGCTGGCGAAGGTATCGCCCGACTTGAACTGTGCGATCTCACGGGTGTCCAGCTGCCGCTTGCTGGCGACCGCGATGACCTTCGAGAGCCCGCGCGGTGGCGCGATGGTGAAGTTGTAGCGGGCGTTCGCGGGCGGGAACGTGCGGGACTCCCCGGCATTCATGAAGTTGCTCTGCCCGGCCGGGTCGTACCGATTGGGCAAGATCTGCGTGATCTCGCCGTCGGGCTTGACGCTGAACAGGTAGACGTAGGCCGACTGGCTCACCCGCACCGAGATCTGAACGCTCTCCCCCATCTGGTAGACGGGGCGGGAACCGGACTTGTTGAGCGACACGGTGACGGTGAAGTTGGGAGCCGGGTTGGGGTTGACGACGATCGCCTCGGGGCTGATGACGATCCTCTGAGCAAAGGCCAGCGGCAGAGCGAGAGCGAGAAGGGCAAGGAACTTTCTCATGGCCGGCCTCCTTTCCTAAGGTCGAGGCTAGCACGCGCCCCGACGAGCACGTGATGAGGGGCTTGAACCGCCCTTCATGGAGGTTCCTTCATGTACCATGGGCACCATACACACGCCGGGAGGCGCCGCTGGGACGCTGTTCCCATCTGCCGTCGCCGGCCGGCGCGGCGCGGCGTCGCAGCAGCAGCGGGTCGGGAGGCCCCGCTCTCACGGTTCTAGGCCGGTTGCCACCCATACTCCAGGAGATGACCATGCCCCGACCCCTCCTCCGCCGTCTGGCCCTGCTCGGCGCCCTGCTCGTGGCGGCGACGGCGAACGCTCAGCAACCGGACGTCTCCACCTTGCTCGACAACATCAAGAATGCGGCGAACGCCATCCAGGACGCCACCTTCACCGTCACCGGCAAGCTCGTGGACGCCGACGGCACGGTGATCCCCCTGGACGTCGACATCCAGACCATCCCCCCGAAGCACCTCGCCAGCGCCTACATCAACCAACCCGACGCGCTGGCCGACAACCAGATCGTCCTCGACGGCAACGTGGTCAAGAACTACACCTTCCTGACCAACCAGATCACGCTGTTCGACGCCAACGACCCCGACGCACTGGGCGGCCTGCTGCCGGCAAGCCCTGCCGGCCAGGGCGCTCCCCAGATCTCGTTCGACCTCGGCGCGATCTTCGCCGGCTACGACGCCAGCATCAAGGACGTGAAGCAGACCGGCGGAACCACGACCTACGTGCTCGACTTCACCAACAAGGATCCCAAGGCGAACATCCTCAACGTCGAGGCGACGGTGCCGTCCAGCGACTGGCTGCCCCGCCGGCTGGTCTTCCTGCAGAAGGGGGACCGCGTCATCGCCGATCTCAACGTGACGAACCTGAAGCTGGACCAGGGTCTCGACCCGAAGAAGGTCGCCTACCTGCCCAAGGACGCCGAGGTCATCGACAACCGGAAGAAGTGAGGCGCGCGCCGCTCCGCGCTGTCGCGACGGCCCGGGGCGAGGGCGCCCGCGTGCCCGCGCTCGGAGCGTACGCGGGCGCCCGACGCCTCAAGCGGGCCGGTCGCCGACCATCCGTTCGGGGACCACGGCCTCGTCGAACTCCTCTGCACTGAGGTAACCGAGCGCGAGCGCCGCTTGCTTCAGCGTGAGGCCGTCACGATGCGCCGTCTGCGCGATCTCGGCCGCCTTGTAGTAGCCGATCCTGGTGTTCAGCGCGGTGACGAGCATGAGCGAGTTGTCGAGGTGCTCGCGGATCCGCTCCCGGTTCGGGGTGATGCCGACCACGCAGTTGTCGGTGAACGAGGCGCTGGCGTCGCCCAGCAACCGCGCGCTCATCAGCACGTTGAAGATCATCACCGGCTTGAAGACGTTGAGCTGGAACTGACCGTGGGTGCCGGCAACGCTCACGGCGACGTCGTTGCCGATGACCTGGGCGCACACCATGGTCATGGCTTCGGCCTGGGTGGGGTTGACCTTGCCGGGCATGATCGAGGAGCCCGGCTCGTTGGCAGGCAGGCTGATCTCGCCGATGCCGCAGCGCGGTCCGGAGGCGAGCAGCCGCACGTTGTTGGCCACCGCCAGCAGGCTCACCGCCACGCGCTTGAGCGCGCCGGAAGCCTCGACCACGGCATCGTGCGCGCTCAGGGCCTCGAACTTGTTCTCCGCGCTGACGAAGGGGTGGCCGGTCAGCTCCGCGATCACCTGCGCCACCCTCTGCGCGAAGCCGCGAGGCGTGTTCAGACCGGTACCGACGGCCGTGCCGCCGAGGGCCAGCTCGCTCAGATGCCCGAGGCTGTGCTCGACGGTCTCGATGCCCTTCCCGACCTGCGCGGCGTAGCCGCTGAACTCCTGGCCCAGCGTCAGCGGGGTGGCGTCCATCAGATGCGTGCGCCCGATCTTCACGACGTCCATGAACGCCTGTGCCTTGGCGTCGAGCGCCGCCTGCAGGCGCCGCAGTTGCGGCAGGGTGTGCTCGACCAGGGCCACGTACGCCGCGATATGCATGGCGGTCGGGAAGGTGTCGTTGGAGGACTGCGACTTGTTGACATCGTCGTTCGGATGGATCGGGGTCTTGCTGCCGAGCTCGCCTCCCAGCAGCTCGATGGCGCGGTTGGAGACGACCTCGTTGACGTTCATGTTGGACTGCGTGCCGGAGCCGGTCTGCCACACCACCAGGGGGAAGTGCTCGTCGAGCTCCCCGGCCAGGATCTCGTCGCAGACCCGGGCGATGATGTCGGCCTTGTCCCGGGGGAAATCGGTGAGCTCCGCGTTGGTGATCGCAGCCGCCTTCTTCAGCACCGCGAAGGCGCGGATGATCTCGGTGGGCATGCGCTGCCCCCCGATCCTGAAGTTCTCCAGCGAGCGCTGCGTCTGCGCCCCCCAGTAGCGGTCGGCGGCAACGCGGACCTCGCCCAGCGTGTCCTTCTCGATGCGGTGCTCCATGGTTCCTCCACAGCGGCGGCGTCGGCCGCCTGACGCGTTCATGCTAACGCCGGCCACCGCCGCGTCGCGCCTGTGTCAGGCTGCGGCCCGGTCAGGGCCGGAGCGCGAAACGCAGAGCGTCCGCCAGGCCGTTGCGCCAGTTCGTCCAGTTGTGGCCCGCATGGGTCTCGACGTAGCGGTGTTCGACGGCATGCCCCTGCAACGCCCGGGCCGTGCGCCGGTTGACGTCGGTCAGCCACTCCAGCGTGCCGCATGTGGCGTACCAGCGCAGCCCGGCCGCGCCGCGCTCCTCGAGCGTCTGCGCCACCCAGCTGCGCTCGCTGCGGTAGAAGTCGCGGTCGTCGGGCTGCCCGAGGAAGGCGCCGGAGAACGTCACCACGCTGCTCACCAGGTCCGGGCGCTCGAGCGCCAGGGTGGCGCTGAACAGGCCGCCGAGACTGGCGCCGAGCGCCACCAGCTCCCCGCTGGAACGGTAGCGACCGGTCAGCTCCCGGTACAGCTCGCGCTCGATGAAGCGGCGGTACCCCGGGTGGAAGGCGTACTCGCGCGAGCGCTCCACCGGCTCCACGAAGGCGATCCGCGCGGGCCGCGCGTCGCCGGCGACAACGAGTGCGGCCAGCACGTCCGCCAGACGGGCCAGCCGGTAGAAGGCCACGCCGTCCTGAACCAGAAGCCAGGGCAGCGCGGCCTCCTCGAAGCCCGCCGGCGTCGCCACGATCACCCGGCGCTGCTGGTGGAGCTCGGCACTGCTCACCCGCAGCCGATCCACCGCCGGCGCCGGCGCGGGCTCGGGCGGATCGGCCAGCGGGTCGGCGCGGTAGTCCGGACCGGTCAGCGCGCTCAGCTCCCGGTACCACGGGTTCTCCGCCCGGCGCGGATTGGCCGGGTCGGCCCGCATCCTGCCTTCGCCGTCGAGGAAGCCGTACTCGAAGTAGACGTCGTCCGGCAGCTCGAACGCGAGCGACGACGACCCCATCGGGTCGACCGGCCGCGGCGAGCGATCCATGTCGGTCAGGTCGGAGGCGAGGCGTCTCGCCCACTCGGGAACGTCGAGGGAGACCTGCATGCCGTCGAGTGTACCCGCACTGCGCGGGCCGCGCCCTACCCGCAGGCGCCCGTCCTGCGAGCATCGAGAGCCCTGGTAGACTCGGCGCCATGGCCGAACACCCTTACGACACCCTGTCGCTGGACACGCTCCGGCACCGAGCCAACGCCAAGTGGACGCATTTCGAGCCCGACGTCCTGCCGCTGTGGGTGGCCGAGATGGACTTCCCCGTTGCCGACGCCGTGAAGGACGCCATCGCGGCCCAGATGCGCGACAACCTCGGCTACGGCCTCGGGCAAGGTCTGCCCGGTCTGGTCGAGGCCCTGCAGGAGCGCCTCGACAGGCGCTACGGGCTGCGTCCCGAGGCCGACGACGTGACGTTGCTCGGGAGCACCGTGCAGGGGCTCTACCTCGCCTCGCTGGCGTTCGCCGGCCCCGGCGACGAGGCCCTGCTGCTGACGCCCCTCTACCCCCCCTTCCGCGCCGCCCTGGAGAACACCGGCCGGGTGCCGGTGGAGGTGCCGATGATCGACGCCTCCGACGGCTATGCCATCGACTTCGACGCGCTGGAGGCCGCCGTCACGCCGGCCACCCGCCTGCTCATGCTGTGCAACCCGCACAACCCCGTGGGGCGCATCTTCCGCCTGGACGAGCTCGAGCGCCTCGCCGAGCTGGCCTTGAGGCACAACCTGTGGGTGATCTCCGACGAGCTCCACGCCGACCTCGCCTTCACCGGTACGCACCGTCCGATCGCGGCGCTCGGGCCGGAGATCGCCCGGCGTACCCTCACGCTCTACGGCCCGACCAAGGCCTTCAACATCCCGGGCCTCAAGATCAGCTTCGCCTACAGCGCCAACCACGCCATGCTGGAGCGCCTCGCCCACCACGCGCGCGGCGTGGCACCGGGCCCCAACGTGCTGGCGCAGGCGGCGACGCTCGGCGCCTACAGCGGTGCGGACGGCTGGTTCGAGACCACCCTGGCGTACCTGCGGGCCAACCGCGATCACGTGGCCCGGCGGGTGGCCGCCGATCTGTCCGGAGTACGCATGCATGCGCCGGAGGGGACCTACCTGGCATGGCTCGACTTCCGGGCCGCCGGGCTGGGCGACGATCCGGCCGCGGTGCTGCGCGAAGAGGCCGCCGTGGGGCTCAACAGCGGCCTCGCCTTCGGCCTGGGAGGTGAGGGCTTCGCGCGGTTGAACTTCGCGACCAGCCGCGCCATCGTCGATGAGGGACTGGACCGCATCGCCGCGCGCGTCGCCGTTGGAGGCCGCGCCTGAGCCGCCGCGTGCCGGGTTCGCCGCCGGCCCGCTTCTACCCGGCCGAGCTCGAGCGCTGCCGCTCATGCCCTCGCCTGGCAGACTGGCGGGAGGAGGTCGGCCGGGTCAAGCGCCGCGCCTACCGTGACCAGACCTACTGGGCGCGGCCGGTACCGGGCTTCGGCGACCCCGAGGCCACCATCGTGCTGTTGGGCCTGGCGCCTGGTGCGCACGGCTCCAACCGGACCGGCCGCATGTTCACCGGCGACGCCAGCGGCGGCTTCCTCTACCCGGCGCTGCACCGAGCGGGGCTCGCCTCGCAGCCCGATGGCACGGCGGCCGATGACGGCCTGACGCTTCGCAGCGTGTGGATCACGGCCGCGCTGCGCTGCGTGCCTCCGGGGAACAAGCCACGCCGCGATGAGCTGGAGAGCTGCCGCCGCTGGTTGCGCCACGACCTGGCTGGCCTGCCGCAGCTGCGCGTGGTGGTCGCGCTGGGTCGGATCGCCCACGACGGCTACCTCGACCTCCTACGCGCCGACGGCACCGCCGTCGTCAAGTCGCGCTACCCGTTCGCTCACGGCGCCGAGCATCACCTGGGCGGAGGGCCGGTGCTGCTCGACACCTATCACGTGAGCTTCCAGAACACCAACACCGGCCGCCTCACCGCCGCCATGTTCGACGCAGTGCTGGCACGCGCCAAGACGCTCGGCGCGCGGTGAGAGCCGCGGCCTGCGTTCGCGATAGAGTCTCGACATGACCCTGGCGACACTCAACCTGGGCCCCACCCTGGAATCGGCTCTGGTTTCTGGCCACCCCTGGATCTACCGCAACCACCTGCCGCACCACCGCCTGACGACCGGGCAATGGGTGCGCCTCGAAGCAGGGCGCGCCGTGGCGCACGGCCTCTACGACGGACACGGCGCCATCGCCGTTCGCCTGTTCAGCCGGGAGTCGGTGCCCGACGACGCCCTGCTCAAGCGGCGCGTGCGGGAGGCGCTGGAGCTCCGCCGTCCGCTCACGCAGCGTACCGACACCGACGCCTACCGCCTGCTGTACGGCGAGGGGGACTTCCTGCCGGCGATCGTGGCCGACCGCTACGGGCGCTTCGCGGTGATCAAGGCCTACGCCTCCAGCGTGCGGGCCCTGCTGCCGGTGGTGGCGCGCGAGCTCGGCACCGCGCTGGGCCTCAAGGGCGTGGTGCAACGGATCGAAGGCGATGAGCTCGAGGCGCTGTGGGGCCAGCTCCCGCCGCCCGAGGAGAGCGTGCTGGAGAACGGCCTGCGCTTCCACGCCGATCTCCGGCGCGGCCAGAAGACCGGCCTGTTCCTCGATCAGCGGGACAACCGCATGCTGGTGCGCGAGCTCGCCGCGGGGCGCCGGGTGCTCAACCTGTTCAGCTACACCGGCGCGTTCAGCGTCTACGCGCTGGCCGGCGGCGCCGAGCTGGCCGTGAGCGTGGACGTGGCCGAAGGGGCGGTGCAAGAGGCCCAACGCGCCGTCGAGCGCAACGGCTTGCCGGTCGAACGCCACCAGGCGGTCGCCGCGGACGTGTTCACCTTCCTGCCCCAGGCCGCCGAGCGCGGTGACCGCTTCGACCTGGTCGTCCTCGATCCGCCGGCACTGGCACGCAACGCCGAGCAGCGTCGCCGCGCACAACGCGCCTACCTGAAGCTGAACCGGGCGGCGTTCCGAGCCGTCGAGCCGGGCGGCTACCTGGCGACCGCTTCCTGCACCTCGCAGATCTCCCCCGAAGCGTTCCAGCGGCTGGTCGCCGAGGCGGCCCGCGCCGCGGGGGTGCGGGCCCAGCTCATCGCCGAGCGCGGTCAGCCGCTCGACCATCCCGTTCCCGCCAGCTTCCCGGAGGGGCGCTACCTCAAGTTCCTGGCGTATCGGGTGCTGCCGGAATGAGCACGCCCGCGGCGAGCGACCGGACCGCGGCTCACGACGAGGCCGGCGGCAGCCGTTCGTCCAGCCACGCCAGCAGGTCGGCGGTCACGGCGTCGCGATCGAGATCGTTGAACAGCTCGTGGTACCCGCCCGGGTAGGTCGTCAGGGTGACGTCGCGGGCCCCGACCCGCGCGGCCAGCTCGCGGCTGGCCTGAGGGTCGTTGAGGCCGTCGGCGGCACCGTGCATGATCAGCGTCGGCATCTCGAGCTCGGGCGCGCGTTCCAGTAGCGGTGGCCCCGAGCGCACCAGCTCGTGCCCCATGCGGGCCTTGATCCAACCGGTGTAGACCAGCGGATCGTTCCGGTACGCCGCCACCTCGGCAGCATCGCGCGAGAGCACGGCGGCATCGACGCGCTGGACGGGGAGCTGCGGCACCAGGCGCGCCAGCGCCGCTGCCATCCCCGTGATCCACCCCGGCGGCGGAACGGTCGGCCTCAGGAAGGGCGCGCTCAGCACCAGCAGGCTCACCCGCTCGGGATGATCCAGGGCGAAGCGGAGCGCGATGGTGCCGCCCATGCTGTGCCCCAGCACCACGTGCGGTAGCTCCGGCCGCTCGGCCCGGACCAGATCGCTCAGGCGCTCCTGGTCGTCGAGATAGTCCGCGAAGTGCGCCACGTCCGCGCGCCGGCCCGGGCTGAGCCCGTGGCCGCGCAAGTCCGGAGCCCACACCTCGAGCCCCTCGGCGCTCAAAGCACCGGCCAGCGCAAGGTAGCGCCCCGCATGCTCGGCGTAACCGTGCACCAGCACACAGGTGGCGCGCGGCGACACGGCCCGCCAGCGGTGGACGACCAGCTCCAGCCCGTCGCGTGCCGTCAGGGCAACGCGTTCGGGGGGCACCGGGCTCACGCCTCCTCGAGCGTGACCTCGACGTCCTCCATGACGGGGTTGGACAGCACCTTCTCGGCGATCTCGCCGAGCTGCCGCTCGACCTGCGCGCGCTCGCCCTCGAGCACCAGCTCGATGCGCTTGCCGACGCGTACCCCCGAGATGTTGTCGTTGCCCAGGCGGTGGAGCGTCGCTTCCACGGCACGCCCCTGCGGATCGAGGATGGAGCGCTTGAGCAACACGTCCACGACGGCGCGGTAGCGGGGCACGCTCACTCCCCGGCGCCTTCCGTGACGATGGGGCGCGGCTCGCCGCCCTCCACCACCCGGTGGAAGATCTCCTGGTACGCCGCCTCGACGGCACCGAGGTCGCGTCGGAAACGGTCCTTGTCGAGCCTCTCCCCGCTCGCCAGGTCCCACAGACGGCAGGTGTCCGGGCTGATCTCGTCGGCCAGCACCAGATCGCCGTCGGCGGTGCGGCCGAACTCGAGCTTGAAGTCCACCAGCTCGATCCCGCGCTCCTCGAAGTACGGGATCAGCAAGTCGTTCACGGTCGACGCCATCTCGAACAGCGACTCCAGGTCCTCGGGCGTGGCGAGCTCCAGCGCCACCGCGGTGGCGTCGTTGAGGGGCGGATCGCCCAGCTCGTCGTTCTTGTAGCACCACTCGATCACGATGGGATCGAGGTCGAGGCCTTCCTCCACGCCGTAGCGCTTGGCGAAGGAGCCGGCCGCCCGGTTGCGCACGATCACCTCGATGGGGATGATCTCGACGGCCTTGACGAGCTGCTCGCGCTCCGAGAGACGGGAGAGGAAGTGGGTCGGCACGCCCTGCCCCGCCAGGAACTCGAACAGCACCCCCGACACGGCGTTGTTCACCACCCCCTTGCCGCGGATGGTGCCGCGCTTCAGGGCGTTGAACGCCGTGGCGTCGTCCTTGTACTCGACGATGTAGAGCTGCTCATCGTCGGTGTCGAACACCTTCTTGGCCTTGCCTTCGTAGCGCAGCGCGCCTCTTCCGGGAGCGTTCACGCCCGGATGATAGCAGGTCGCGGCGGACCGCCGAACGTGCCGCAGACGGGCGCCGGCTCCGTCGTGGAACGCTACAGCCCGAAGCGGCCGTAGATCGCGTCGACGTGCCTCAGGTACCAGCCGGGCTCGAACGCCTCTTCGAGCTCGGCGGCTCCCAAGCGGCAGTCCGGATCGTCGGCCAGGAGCACCCGCAGATGCGTCCCCTCGTCCCAGCTCCGGAGGCTGTTGCGCTGCACCACCTCGTAGGCCGCCTCACGGCTCATCCCCTTGTCGATGAGCAGGTGGAGCACCCGCTGCGAGTAGACCAAGCCGTGCAGCAGCTCCAGGTTGGCCCCCAGACGGTCCTCGTACACGACGAGATCGCGAAGCACGCGGGTCAGGCGGCGCACGGCGTAACTGGCGAGCGTGGTGGAGTCCGGCAGGATGACACGCTCGACCGCGCTGTGGCTGATGTCGCGCTCGTGCCACAGCGCCACGTTCTCGAGCGCCGCCTGCAAGTTGCTGCGCAACAGGCGCGCCACCCCGGCGAGGTTCTCGCTGGCGATGGGGTTCTTCTTGTGCGGCATGCTCGAGCTGCCGGTCTGCCCCTTGCCGAAGCCCTCCTGCGCCTCGCGCACCTCGCTGCGCTGCAGGTGCCGGATCTCCAGGGCGACCCGCTCCACGGTGGTGCCCAGGATGGCCAGCGCGCTCATCAGCTCGGCGTGGCGGTCCCTCGCGACGGTCTGGTTGGTGACGGCGTCGACGGCGAGCCCCAGCCGCTCGGCCACGCGCGCCTCGACCTCGGGCGGCACGTGCGCATAGGTGCCCACCGAACCCGACAGCATGGCCACCGAGATCGTCTCGCGCGCCCGCTGCAGGCGCACCTCGTCGCGTTGCAACGCCGCCAGGAAGTTCAGGAACTTCAGCCCGAACGTCATGGGCTCGGCGTGGATCCCGTGGGTGCGCCCCACACAGGGGGTGTGCCGATAGCGCACAGCCTTCTCGCGAAGTGCTTCGGAGAGTGCCGAGACGTCGGCCAGCACGATGTCGAGGGCCTCGCGAAGCAGCAGGTTCTGCGCCGTGTCGACCACGTCGGTGCTGGTCAGGCCGTGGTGAAGGAAGCGCGCCGGCTCCCCCACGCGCTCGCCGATCGCGCGCGTGAAGGCCACGATGTCGTGCCGGGTGGTGGCCTCGATCGTCTCGACCCGCTCGGCGAAGGCGTCGTCGAGCGGGCGCTCCGCCAACGCCTCCACGATGGCCCCGGCCGTGCCGGCCGGCACCTCACCGAGCGCCTCCCAGGCTTCGGTCGCCGCGAGCTCCACCTGCAGCCACGCTCGGTAGCGGGCGGCGCCGCCCCACAGTCGGCGCATCTCGGGCGTGGTGTAGCGGTCGATCATGGCTGGAACGCTACCACGGTGGTGCGACGCGCACCGAGCCCGCCCGCCGTTATGCTCGTGGCCATGGAACGACGTCCTTGGGGTCTGGTCGCGGGCCTGGCGGTGTTGATCGTGGTGGCGCTGGCGATGACCAATCCCGGCAAGCAGGCCTTCGCAGCGACCTACGCCGACCGACTGAACAACCAGGTGGTGAGTGCGTCCGACCCCATCGGCCGGCTCCTGGGCGGGCTCACCCAGAACGCCATCGAACGGGCGCTCGAGGCTGAGGCGCGCAGGCAGAACTACCTGGTGGCGAGCGTGTATACGGTGCCGATGGCGGGACCCGACCTGCGCGCGCTCGGCATCCTGGGCCACTTCGTCCCGCTCCAGACGCCGACCGGGCACTGAGGATCGGAGCGCGGCTGCCGGCACCGACGCCGGGCTCGAGCGCACCCCCCTCACGAGGACCGGTGAGACACCGCGAATGCCGCACTGGACGGCGCTCCGGCCGCCACCCGTGGTTTGCGCGGGGACCACGCCGGATGGTAGACTCGTGCGTTGGCCCGATGCCGGTTGACGCCGCTCCTGAGCCGTTTTCTGGAGCGCTTCCCGGTGCACGGGCGTGTCCACGAGGAGGCAACCCTTGAACGAAGGCCAGGTCGTTCCGGTCCAGATCACGGACGAGATCAAGACGAGTTTCATCAACTACGCCATGTCCGTCATCGTCGACCGGGCCCTCCCGGATGTGCGCGACGGACTGAAGCCCGTGCAACGGCGCATCCTCTACGCGATGCAACGCATGGGGCTGTCCTCGGACCGGAAGCACTCCAAGAGCGCGGGCGTCGTGGGCGAGGTCATCGGCAAGTACCACCCGCACGGCGACATGGCGGTCTACGACGCCATGGTGCGCATGGCACAGCCGTGGAACCTGCGCTATCCGCTGGTCCACGGCCAGGGCAACTTCGGCTCCATCGACGGCGATCCGGCGGCGGCCTACCGCTACACCGAGGCGCGTCTGACCCAGATCGCCGAGGCCATGCTGGCCGACATCGACAAGGAGACGGTGGACTTCCGCGAGAACTACGACGGCACCACCGTGGAGCCCAACGTCCTGCCCGCCGCCGTTCCCAACCTGTTGATCAACGGCGCCTCGGGCATCGCCGTCGGCATGGCGACCAACCTGGCACCGCACAACCTGGGCGAGATCGTCGACGGCCTGATCGCGATGATCGACGATCCGGCGGTCTCCAGCGAGCGGTTGATGCAGCACGTCAAGGGGCCCGACTTCCCCACCGGCGGCATCATGGGCCGCGAAGGCATCCGGCAGGCCCTGGAGACGGGGCGCGCCAGCATCCGTGTGCGGGGCCGCGCGCGCATCGAGGAGCGCGGCAACCGGCACTCGATCGTGGTGACGGAGATCCCGTACCAGGTCAACAAGACCTCCCTCATCCAGACCGTGGCGGGCCTGGTGCGCGCCAAGAAGATCGAGGACATCGCGCAACTCCGCGACGAGTCCGATCGCCAGGGCATGCGCATCGTCTTCGAGCTGAAGCGCGGGGTGGTCCCCGAGCTGGTGCTCAACCAGCTCTACAAGTTCACGCAGCTGCAGAGCACCTTCGCCGTGAACAACGTCGTCATCGTCGAAGGCTCGCCGAGACTGCTGCCGCTGCGCGAGATGCTGCGGCTCTACCTGGAGCACCGCGCCGGCGTCGTGCGCCGCCGCAGCGAGTTCGAGCTGCGCAAGGCGCGAGAGCGCGCGCACATCCTCGAAGGCTACCTGATCGCGCTCGACAACCTCGACGCCGTCATCGCATTGATCCGCTCGTCGAAGGACGGGCCCGAGGCGCGCGCCGGCTTGATGCGCGAGTTCGGACTCAGCGAGCCGCAGGCCCAGGCCGTGCTCGACATGCGCCTGCAGCGCCTGACCGGGCTCGAGCGCGACCGCATCCAGGAGGAGTACCGCGACCTGCTCGAGGAGATCGCCCGCCTGGAGCTCATCCTCGCCGAGAAGGAGGAGCTCTGGCGCGTCATCCGCGGCGAGCTGCTCGACGTCAAGGGGCGCTTCGGCGACGTGCGCCGCACCGCCATCGCCGACCTCTCCGACGACATCTCCAAGGAGGACCTGATCGCCGAAGAGAACGTGGTGGTCACGCTGACGCGCGGCGGCTACATCAAGCGCACGCCCATCACCAGCTACCGCGCGCAGGCGCGCGGTGGGCGCGGCGTCTCGGCTCAGCGGGCCAAGGAGGACGACGTCAACTCGTTGCTGCTGGTGGGCTCCACGCACGACTTCCTGCTGTTCTTCAGCGACCGGGGGCGCGTCTACCGCGAGAAGATCTACGACCTCCCCGAGGCCGAGCGCGGCGCCCGCGGCAACCACATCCGGAACATCCTGCCGTTGGAGGAAGGCGAGGTGGTGCAGACGGTGCTGGCGCTCAAGGCGTTCGACATCGCGGGCTACTTCGTCTTCGCCACCCGGCAGGGGCTCATCAAGCGCACCGCCATCCGCGAGTACGGCAACATCAACAGCTCGGGCCTCATCGCCGTCAACCTGGTCGAGGGGGACGCGCTGGTTTCGGTGCGTATCACCGACGGCCACGCCGACATCGTGCTCGGCACCCGCGGCGGTCACTCGATCCGCTTCGACGAGGAGGACGTTCGGGAGACCGGGCGCGCCACCCAGGGCGTCATCGGCATCCGCCTCAAGGCCGACGACCGGGTGGTCAGCCTGGCGGCCATCTCCGACGCCGACAAGGAGACCGCGGAGCTGCTCAGCGTCACCGAACGCGGGTTCGGCAAGCGCACCGGCCTCTCCGACTACCCGCTGCAGGGACGCGGGGGCCAGGGCGTGATCACCCACAAGCTCACCGACCGCACCGGCGCCCTCGTGAGCCTCAACCACGTGGTCGGCGAGGAGGAGCTGTTCGTGCTCTCACAGGGGGGCATCTTGATCCGCACCAAGGTGGACCAGGTCAGCAGTTACGGGCGCTCCTCGCAGGGTGTCACCATCATGCGGCTGGGCGCGGGCGACGTGGTGGTAGCGGCCCTGGTCATGCCCGACGAGGAGGACCTGGAGCGGGGGATGGACGAGCGCAAGGGCACCAAGGCGTGAGCCGTACCCACGACGGCACGCCCGCCCCCGAACGATCGAACGAACGCACGGCCGCACCGTGCCCCGAAGCGTGAGCGCGGCGCAGGGCGCGGCCGCCACGCCCTCCAGACCGGCCGTGCTGCTCGACTGCGATCCCGGGCACGACGATGCGCTGGCGATCCTGCTGGCCGGAGCGACCACCGAGCTCGTCGGGGTGACGGCGGTGAGTGGCAACGCGCCCCTCGATCGCACGCTCCACAACGCCCTGGTGGTGACGCAGATCGCGGGGCTCGACGTGCCGGTCCACGCCGGCGCGACCCGTCCGCTGGTGGCCGAGCCTCGGCACGCCGCCTTCATCCACGGGGAGAGCGGTATGGACGGCCCGGTCCTGCCGCCTCTCGAGCGGCAGCCCGCGCCGGGCTCCGCGGTGCGTTTCCTGCTCGCATCCGCCGAGGCCCGCGACGACCTGTGGCTGGTGGCCACCGGACCCCTCACCAACGTGGCGCTCGCTCTACTCGAGGACCCCGGGCTGGCGCGGCGCCTGCGAGGCATCAGCCTGATGGGCGGGAGCTATGGACCCGGCAACGTCACCCCCGCCGGCGAGTACAACATCGTGGCCGACCCCGAAGCCGCCGCGGTGGTGTTCGCGTCGGGAGCGCGATTGGTGATGGCGGGCCTCGACCTCACGCACCGCTTCCGCATGGGACCGTCCCGCGTGGCCGCGCTCCGCGCGCTCGGCAACGGCCCCGCGACCTTCGCAGCCGAGCTCCTGGAGGCCTATGGCGCCGCCTACGCCCGCAGCTTCGGTCCGGAGGTGGGGGTCCCCCTCCACGATCCCTGCGCAGTGCTGGCGGTGACGCACCCCGAGCTGTTCACCTCCGAGCAGCGTCATGTCGAGGTCGAGCTCGCGGGCCGGCTGACGCGCGGCATGACCGTCGTCGACCGGCGCGGGGGTGGCAGGGGCGGCTCGCCCAACACCACGGTGCTCACCGATGTCGACGACGACCGCGCCTTCGAGGCGTTGCGCGACGCGCTCGCGGGCTATCGCTGAGGTGCACGGCGTGACGCGGCTTGTGTACAGTGGCGGGGGAGGCCCGGGCGGAGAGCCATGATCCAGTTCCACCACGTCACCAAGACCTATCCGCGGACGCACACGCATGCCCTCAGGGACGTCGATTTCGGGGTCCGGAAGGGCGAGTTCGCGTACATCACCGGGCACTCCGGTGCCGGCAAGTCGACGCTGCTGGCCCTGTTGCTCCGTCGCATCACCCCTACCGAAGGGCAGGTCTACGTCGCCGGCCAGGACGTCACCCGGTTGCGGGAGAGCCGGCTGCCCCACCTGCGGCGGAGTATCGGGATGGTCTTCCAGGACCACCGTCTGCTCGGCCACCTGTCGGCCCTGGAGAACCTGATCTTCGCCCTGCGCGCCACCGGCAACCGCGGCAACATGGAGCAGCGCGCCCTGCTGGCGTTGCGCCAGGTCGGTCTGGCGCACAAGCGCAAGGCGTTCCCCATCGAGCTGAGCCTGGGCGAGCAGCAGCGCGTGGCGATCGCCCGTGCCATGGTGACCAACCCGGCCCTGCTGCTGGCCGACGAGCCCACCGGTAACCTCGACCCCGACACCGCCATGGAGGTCGTCGAGCTCCTCAACGACGTGAACATCAAGGGAACCACCGTGATCGTCGCCACCCACTCGCGTGACCTGGTCGACCGCTTCAAGCGCCGCACGCTGGTGCTGCGCAACGGCGAGCTGGTCCGCGACGACGATCGCGGGGGCTACTCGCTCTAGCCAGGAAGTCCGGCGCAGGCCGGGTCCCGACGGATCGGGCCGGATCAGAGGGTGGTGACGGAGTAGTCGAGCCGCTCCTCGGACAGGATCATCTCCAGGAACTGGAGCTGGCCGAGGGCGTCGATCATCGCGAAGCCGTGGTCCTTGTCGATGTAGATGCCGTCCTTCATGACGGTGTGGCCGTACACCCCGAAGCGGTGACCCGCCTGCTGCACCAGCTCCGGCTTGTTGAACCACCAGGTCTTGGTGTCCCCGTCGTGATAGAAGAAATCGTCGAAGTACTGCATGCCCGGTAGCGGCCCGGCGTGGGCGAAGTGCACGCCGTAGAACACGCGCTCGCGCGCGAAGGACCTGAACCATTCGACCAGGTCGTCGGGAAGCGCTACGCCGCCGAGCTCGGGGTTGAACTCGTCGTGTCGCAGCCCGCCACGAGTGGTGATCTCGTAGTTGTGCTCGACGGCCACTTCGTCGTGGTTGCCCAGGATGATGGTGACGTTGCCCATGGCCTGGTCCACGAAACGCTTGAAGCGATAGAGCTCGCGGATCTGCGCCTTCGCGGCGCGCCGCAGGTGGTCGGGATCGGCGGGATCGTACGGCTCGACGCCGACGGCGTTGGCGTAGGCGCGTTCGTCTTTGTAATGCACGAGGTCGCCCACGCACACCACCTGGTAGCGACCCTCGATCACGGCCGACGTAGGCTCGTAGGTCGGCGTGCACGCCGCCGACGCCTTGAGCACGCGCCACAGCTCCGGCCACTGCCCATGTACGTCGCCCACCGCGATGACCTTGATCACGGTGCCGCGCCCCTCTCCAGCAACAACTCGCGGAGCCGTCGGTAGAGCTCGCGGGCTTCCTCGGGGCTGCGGCCGTATCCGCCGTGCTCGACGACCAGGGTGGCCGCCTCACGGCCGAGCCCTTCCGCCCTCAGGCGTTCGACGAGGCGCTCGATCACCTGCTGGCCCTCGCTGCGGGCCGGGCCCGCAGCGGGCGCCGGAGCCGCGCCCACCTGCGGTTCGGACGCCTCGACCACCCCGTCGAAGACGTCTTGCGAAGGGACGGCATCGATGCCATCGCTCTCCATACCACCGATCCCCACACCACCCGTTTCGCCACCACCGTCCTCACGCCGGCCGACCTCATACCGGCCGACCTCGTGACCGGACTCGACGCCGATCTCCGGCACCACCACGGGTTCCCCGGTCTCGAAGTCGAAGTCGACCCAGGCGCCGCGCTCGCTCGGCGGCCGCATCCCGCACAAGCCCGCCGCCCTGCCCAGCGCCCAGGCGCACACCCGCTCCGCGGCGAGCTGCCCGCCGAACGAACGGGCCACCGCGGTCTTGTGAACGCCGAGCAGCTCCAGCTCGCACACCACCGCGTCCGGCCCCAGCGGCACCAGTCGCGTGGACCATCCTTCGATACCGAGCACCTGGTTCAAACGCTCCACCACCGCCGGCCCGCTCACCACCGGCTCCAGACGCGCGCTGTTGCCCTCTCGATCGAGCTGGGCGACGCACCAGTCGAGGGCGTGGGCGGGGAACGGTACCGCGAGTCGAGCCCATTCGTCGCGCCGCATCAGCGCAGTATATCAGCGCTGCCGCCACGCTCAGGATGAGGTTTTCCTCGTCCCGAAGGGCCCCGGGGCATCCCTCGACGGAACCGCCGGGGAGCGCCGTGCGACGGCCCGTGCGGTAAGCTGGTGACATGCACAAGTGCCTCGCTCGACGCGCAGCGGACGTGCGGACCCCTTTGACGGGGACTCCCGTGAGCGTGAACCTGTGAGCGCAGACCCGTGAACGCAGGGCTGTGAGTGGGAACCTGATGCGTGGGAACCTGATGCGTGGGAACCTGTGAGCGGAGACCCGTGAACGAACCCGTGAGCGAACCCGTGAACGAACCCTTGGACGACCCTGGGGGTGGACCTGTGACCCGACCCGAGAACAGACCGGCGCACATCGTTGCCAGTAGACGCGAAGGCGCCACCGTGACGACCGCGCTCGCACGGACGGACGCTCGTGGCGGCCGCCTGCGGTCCCATCGCGCCCGACGGCTCCGCCCGATGCGCCTCACGCTCCCGATCGTGCTCGTCGCGCTTCTCGGGCTGACCCTGGCACCCGCCTTCGCACAAGGCACCCCGGCCCAGCCGAGCCCGGGCCAGACGCCCGCACAGACCTCCCCTGCCCAGGACACCCCCACCGTCACGCTGAGCGGGAACGTGCTCCGCTCCGGCGCAACGGTCGCCCTCGACGGCAGCGGCCTGCGGGCGGACACCGCCTACACGATCACGGTCACCGCGCCCGACGGTTCCAGCGAAGCGAAGACGGTACGCTCGGACGGCTCGGGAACGGTGCACTTCGAGCGCGTCCTGCAGCAGGCAGGGAGCTGGACCCTACGGCTGACAGGGCCGGGCATCGACGCGCCGCTCTCGGTCGAGGTCTCACAGCAACCCGACGGCGGATCGAGCTCCGGCACGCCCAGCACGCCGGCGCAACCGAGCGCCCCGACGCCCCAGGCGCCCGCACCGCAAGCGCCCACACCCCAGGCCCCCGGCACGCAGGCCCCCGGCACGCAGGCGCCGACGCAGCCACCCGACGCGGGCACCCTCGGCCTCGCCATCGAGCAGGGAAGCCTGATCGCTCGGCGCGCCGGGCAGGAGGTTTGGCACCTGGGCTTCGCCGCCGGCAGCGGCGACACCGCCGGCGTGCTCGAAGCGAACGGCAACGTCTACCTCGGCCACGGCAACAGTGTGCTCGTGCTCGATCCGGCGAACGGCCGGGTGAGGCAGCGCTTCGCCGTCCCCGCTCAGGTGACGGCGCTCACCGCCGGCACCGCCGGGGTATCGGTGACGGTCACCTATGGGAGCGGCACCCAGCAGACGCTCGAGCTCACGTCAGGCGGCATCCGCGGCACCGTGCGCTTCGGCTCCGACCCCGCCATGTTCGCCTGGCTGCACAACGAGGCCGTCATCGCCGACCCGGCCACGCGCCTCGAGCAGGACCCGACCAACCCCTGGCTGTACGTGGCCGTTGCCCAGCAGACCGCCGACGCCCAGGCAGCTGCCGCGGACTACCAGCGTGCGCTGGACCACGCCACGACCTTCTACGAGCGGGCCCAGCTCGCGCGGGTGTTCTATCGCGCGGGCCAGACCGACCTCGCCGGGCAGGCGATGGACGGCGCGCTGCGCGACTTCGTCGATCGCGGCTACGCCGCCGAGCTGCTGACCGATCCGCAGCTTCGCGAGGCCTACGGCTTCGCCCTGCCCGAGCTCGTCGGTGCCGTACAGAAGGGTGATCTCCAGGCCGCCGCCTTCTGGGCGCCCTGGGCGTACCGCATGAGCACGCCGGCCGTGCCGGCGACCCAGGCTGCCCTGCTCGACTACAGCCGCGCCCTGCGTTCCGACGGGCAGCGCAGCGAGGCTTCGCTGTGGCGCGCGCGCGCTCACGAGGGCAACGGCTTCAGCCTGGGACGCGCCCTCGACCTGGCCGCCCTCGACCTGGGGCGTGCCGGCTGGTACGGGGTGGCGGCGCTGCTGGTGGCGATGTTCTTCCTGCACTTCACCCTGATCGCGAAGTACTGGCGCCCGCAGAGCCTGGCACTGAAGCAGCGCAAGGAGGCCGGTCGGGGCATCGGCCGCGTCCCCAGGCTGTTCGCCATCCGCTACTACAGCTTCACGGAGAAGCTGGTGCTGGTGCTGATGTTCGCGGCCGTGCTGGCGCTGGCGAGCCTGGCGGGCTGGGCCGATCGCGGGGACCGACTGCCGCCGTCCTGGCGGACCGGGACCCTTGCCGCCGTGCCCGCGCGCGACGCCATGGCGACCGCCCTGGGAACGGGGACGGTGGCGGACTTCGTGCGCGGCTACGGAGATCAAGTGGCGGGGGACGGGACCGCGGCGGCCGCGGCCTACCAAGCCGCCGGCACCTACGCTCCCGCCCTGAACAACCTCGGCGCCCTGGAGGGCAAGGACGCCCTCTACCAACAGGCGCTCGACGCGGCTCGCGACCTGCCCGCGGCGCTGTTCAACCTCGGCCGCGGCACCGACCCCTCCCATCTGCATGCCGCCTACGCCGCCGACGCACCGCTGTTGGCGGTACCGAGCGAATCGGTACTGCGCTCGGCCGTCGCCGGTCGGTTCCAGGACGCGCTCGGCGCGGCGTTCACCAACCCCTGGGCGGAGCTGACGGGCTTCAACCCGCTGGCGATCCCGCTGTGGTTGTGGGATGCCCTCGTGGTGCTCTTCCTGGCGTGGGCGGCGGTCACCGTGATCTACCTGGTGATCCCCGGACCGCGCCTGGCGCGCAACGCGCCACGTACTGCGGCCTACCATCTGCTGGCCCTGCTCATCCCCGGCAGCGGACTCAGCGACGAGCTGTGGGGCGTGCTGCTGCTGGTGCCCTGGGCGATCTTCGGCATCGACACCCTGCTCCACTTCCTCGCGCTCGGCGCGCCCGCCGGCATCCCGCTCGCCACGGACTACACCGCGCTGGCGGTGATCTACGCCCTCAACATCGTCTCCTTCGTGGTGGAGCTCAGCTCCTACCGTCGCCGCATGGCGACGTTGCGCCGCTCCCACCCGGAGACGGCGCGGGCCTACGGCATGCGGGTGCCCGACCGTCCCGCGGAGTGAGCGTCTGACGACCGAGGCCCCCCGGCGGCCCGGCGAGGCCACCGGAGCGGCCACGGGGTATCTGCTGGTCGTCGTCGCAGCGGTGCTCTGGGGGCTGCTCGGGGTGTTCGCCAAGGGCATCCTTGCCGCAGGCGTGGGCCCGTTGGAGATCTCGTTCTGGCGCGCCACCCTGGCGGGCGCAGCCTTCCTCATCCACGGCCTGGCGCGCGGCCGGGTGCGCCTGGCGCGGCGCGCCGACCTGATCCCCTTCGTCGGCTTCGCCTTGGTGGGCGTGACGCTGTTCTACGCCTCCTTGAACCTGTCGATCGCGGCGGGTGGCGTGAGCCTGGCGGTCGTCCTGATGTACAGCGCCCCCGCCTTCGTGGTGGTGCTGGCCGCCCTCCTGCTGGGCGAGCGCCTCACCGTCACCAAGGTCGTGCTGGTAGTGCTGGCCACGCTCGGCGTGGCGCTGGTGGCAGGCGGCGGCGGGACGGGTATCGACGTCAACGCACGTTCGGTCGGCTGGGGCCTGACGGCGGGACTCTCCTACGCCAGCTACTACCTCTTCGGCAAGTGGGTGCTGGTGCGCTACGCCCCCGTCACCATCTACGCGCTGGTGTTGCCGGTGGGAGCGCTGGGGCTGCTGCCGCTGGTCCACTTCCACGCCAAGCGGCCGGAGACCTGGCTGCTGCTGGCGGCGCTGGCGCTGATCAGCACCTACCTCGCGTACCTCGCCTACTACAGCGGGCTGAAGCGGGTGGAGGCCTCGCGGGCGGTGCTGGTGGCTACGGTGGAGCCGGTCGTGGCCGCCAGCCTGGCCGCGGCCCTGTTCGGTGAGCGCTTCGGCCTTCAGGGTCTGGCGGGGGCCGGCCTGATCCTGCTCTCCGCGCTGCTCTCGGCGCTGCCCGCCCTGCGCCGCCGGCCGCTGGAGCGGCGCGCGCTGGCGGCACGCAGTCGAGGCCGGAACGCACCGCGCCCGGAGGCCGACGACCGGGATGTGCGCCGTGACCCCGACGCACCCTCGCAGGACGGTGCCGAGGCGCCTTGACCGACCTCCGACCCGGTGCTAGAGTTGCATCGTTATCGGTAGCGCTGAATAATGCTGCGCTACCGCAACGGAATCCGATGCGCACCGCCCCGACCCACCCCCGCGCCCGACGCTGAGCCGCTCTCCGGAGCGGATCCCGACTCGTGGCGGCCCCTGGGGGTCGGATCGGGGCAGTGCTTTGCAGGAGGAACGCATGCAGAACCAACCTGACACCGTCAAGAAGGTCGTCCTCGCCTACTCGGGTGGGCTCGACACCTCGGTGATCCTCCACTGGATCCGCGAGACCTACCACGCCGAGGTCATCGCCTTCACGGCCGACGTCGGACAGGGCGAGGAGGTCGCGGAGGCCAAGGAGAAGGCGCTCAAGACCGGTGCCAGCAAGGCCTTCGCCCTCGATCTCCGCGAGGAGTTCGTCCGTGACTTCGTCTTCCCGGTGCTTCGCGCCGCGGCCGTGTACGAGGGCTACTACCTCCTCGGCACCTCCATCGCGCGCCCCCTCATTGCCAAGAAGATGGTCGAGATCGCCGAGGCCGAAGGCGCCGACGCCATCGCCCACGGCGCCACCGGCAAGGGCAACGACCAGGTGAGGTTCGAGCTCTCCGCCTACGCCCTCAAGCCCGATATCAAGGTGATCGCGCCCTGGCGCATCTGGGACCTGCGCGGGCGCGAGGACTGCATCGCCTACGCCGCCAGGCATGACATCGCCGTCCCCGTCACCAAGGAGAAGCCGTACTCCACCGACGCCAACGCCTATCACATCAGCTACGAAGGCGGCGTCCTCGAGGACCCGTGGGCCGAGCCGCCCAGCGGCATGTGGCGCCGCACCGCCGACCCCGAGAGCACGCCCGATACGCCCGAGACGGTGACGATCGCTTTCGAGCACGGCACGCCCGTCGCCATCGACGGCGAGCCGCTGTCCCCCGCCGCGCTGCTGGACCGCGCCAACGAGCTGGCCGGTCGCCACGGCGTGGGCCGGGTCGACATCGTGGAGAACCGCTTCGTAGGCATGAAGTCGCGCGGCTGCTACGAGACGCCCGGCGGCACCCTGCTGTTCCACGCCCACAAGGCCGTCGAGTCGCTGGCGCTCGATCGCCAGGTGCTCGAGCTGCGCGACGAGCTCGTCCCGCGCTACGCCGCAGCGGTCTACAACGGCTTCTGGTACGCGCCCGAACGCGAGGCGCTGCAGCGCCTGATGGACGACATCCAGCAGCCTGTCACGGGCGAAGCGCGGGTCAAGCTCTTCAAGGGTTCGGTGACCGTCCTGGGCCGCCGCTCCCCGAACAGTCTGTACCGCCAGGACGTCGTCACGTTCGAGGAGGACGACGTCTACCAGCAGGGCGATGCCGATGGCTTCATCAAGCTCAACGCGCTGCGTCTGCGGATCGCCCGCCAGCTCCAGGACGCGGAGCTGCAGACCACGGCCGGCCGATGAGCCGGCCGATCGCCCGGCCTTCGGCGGGACCGCGGTGAGCTCGGTGGCGACCCTACCCTTCGCATCCGGCCGTGCAGCCGTTGCCGGCAAGGCGCGGCTGCGCTGGGCGGGGCTTCGAGATCTCCAGGCACTGTGCACGCTGTTCCGCGCGGCGCGGCCCGAGGAGGCCCACGACGAGGCGGAGATGGCGTCGTGGCTCGAGCACGGCGGCGCCATCGTCCTCGAAGCGGAAGGCAGGCCGCTGGCGGCGCTTCGCTGGCGCGAGGAGGGGTCGGGCTGGCGTGTGGACCCGGTCGCCAGCCTCCCCGAGGAACGGGGCATGGGGTACGGTCGCTGGCTGATGACGAAGGTCGAAGCGCACGCCATCCGCTCCAACATCCCCATCCTGACCGTGGAGCTGCCCTCCGGCGAAGCACTCGCGTACTACCGCCGGATGGGCTACCGCAGACCCGATCCGGAGCGCGAGCCGACCACGCTGGTCAAACGCGTGGGGGGCACCTGGCAAGTCCAGGAGGGCGAGCGTTGAGCGAGGATCCGTCCCGGGACCGGCAGGCCGGCGCCTCGGCGGCCAACGACCGGCGCATGTGGGGCGGGCGCTTCAGTGAGCCGACCGACGCTCTGGTGCAGAGGGTCAACGCCTCGGTCGGCTTCGACCGTGCGCTGGCCGAGGAGGACATCGCCGGTTCGCTCGCTCACGCCGCCATGCTGGCCGACCGGGGCATCCTGAACGCCGACGATGCCGACGCCATCCGCGCCGGCCTCGAGGCCATCCGCGAGGACATCCGCGGCGGCGTTTTCGCGTGGCGCGAGGACCTCGAGGACGTCCACATGAACATCGAGCGGGCGCTCACCGAGCGCATCGGTGCGGCCGGCGGGCGGCTGCACACCGCGCGCAGCCGCAACGATCAGGTCGCCACCGACTTCCGGCTCTACCTGCGACGCCGGCAACAGACCCTGGAGGGTCTGCTCCACGCCCTGCGCGCCACCCTGGCCGACCTGGCCGAGCGCCACATCGATGTGATCATGCCGGGCTACACCCATCTGCAGGTGGCCCAGCCCGTGCGCCTGGCCCACCACCTGCTGGCCTACGCCGAGATGCTCGGACGCGACCAGGGTCGCCTGCGCGACGCCCGCGCCCGCATGAACGAGAGCCCGCTGGGGGCCGGCGCGCTGGCCGGCACGGGCTTCCCCATCGACCGGCAGGGCACCGCCCGCGCGCTGGGCTTCGACGCCCCCAGCGCGAACTCGCTCGACGCCGTGTCCGACCGCGACTTCGCGTTGGAGACGCTGTCCGCGTTGGCCGTGCTGATGATGCACCTGTCGCGGCTGAGCGAAGAGCTCATCCTGTGGTCGAGCCAGGAGTTCGGGTTCGCGACCCTCCCCGACAGCCACACCACCGGGAGCTCGATCATGCCTCAGAAGAAGAACCCCGACGTGTGCGAGCTGGTGCGCGGCAAGACGGGGCGCGTCTACGGCGCGTTGATGGGCCTGCTCACGGTGATGAAGGGTCTCCCGCTGGCCTACAACAAGGACCTCCAGGAGGACAAGGAAGGCGTCATCGACGCCGCCGATACCGCCGAGGACGCGCTGCGCCTCTACCTCGACATGCTCCCGCGCGTCGCGTTCCACGCCGACCGCATGCGCTCCGCGGCGGCCAACGCGTTCAGCAACGCCACCGATCTGGCCGATTACCTGGTACGCAAGGGCCTGCCGTTCCGCGAAGCGCACCATGTGGTCGGCGAGCTGGTGCGCCGGGCACTCGACGCCGGGCTCACCCTGGAGCAGCTCCCGCTGGAGACCCTCCGGGCCGCCAGTGACCGCATCGACACGGACGTCTTTCCGGCGCTGGCGCTCGAGAACGTGGTGGATGCGCGCCAGAGTTACGGCGGGACCGCGCGGGCGCAGGTCGAACATCAGATCGCGCGGCTGCGCCAGGCATTGCGGTCGGAGCCCGAGCCGTGAGCGTGCAGCAGCCCCGCGTGGAACGCTCGCAGGCCGCTACCGTGACCGTCCGGCACGCTACCTCCGAGGACGTGCCGCTGATCTTCGACAACATCCGCCACTGGGCGGGCGAGGGTCGCATGCTGGTGCGCCCCATGCAGAACATCTTCGAGAACCTGCGTGACTTCTTCGTCGCCGAGATCGACGAGGGCGACGGCCCGACGTTCGCCGGCAACGGCGCCATCCACGTCCTGTGGGGCGACATCGCCGAGGTCCGCGGTCTCGCCGTCGCCCCCGGTATCCAGGCGCGCGGCGTCGGTCGGCGCCTGGTCGAGGCGTGCGAGGCCGAGGCCCGCCGCGTCGGCATCCCCGTGCTCTTCGCATGGACCTACGAGGTGCGCTTCTTCGAGCGCTGCGGCTTCGTCCTCATCGACAAGAGCCGTGACCTCCACCCCCGGGTGTGGTCGGAGTGCCTGCGCTGCCCGCTCTACCAGGGCTGCAACGAGAACGGCGTGGTCAAGCGCCTGGACGGCGTGCCGATGCCGCGCAACCTGCCCGAGCCGCCGCCCGCGCAGGTGCCGCCCGGCATCCGCTGACGCCGGCCCCGTCCCCCGACGCAGGGGGTGGCCCACGGGCGGCGCCACCCCCACCCCCTCCGGCACCCGCGGGGGTCCGAAGACCGTACAATCCCGGCGTGAGGCGTGACCGGCACGTAGCGCTCATCCATACCGGCGGGACGCTCGGCATGCGCCGCGGCCCGCGCGGCTTCGAGCCCGCCCGGGGCCACCTGGCGGGGCTGCTCGAGCGCATGCCGGAGCTGGCGGACCCGACCCTGCCGAGCTTCGAGCTCGTCGAGTTCGAACCGCTCCTCGACTCCGCCGACGTCGAACCGAGGGACTGGGAGAGCATCGCCCGTGCCGTCCAGGCGCGCTACGACGCCTTCGATGGCTTCGTGGTGCTGCACGGCACCGACACCATGGCCTACACCGCCTCGGCGCTCTCGTTCCTGCTCGACGGGCTCGCCAAGCCGGTGGTGCTCACCGGTTCGCAGATCCCGCTCGCCGAGCCGCGCAGCGACGCGAGAGAGAACCTCGTCACCTCGCTGCTGCTGGCCGCCCGCGACGACCTGACCGAGGTGTGCCTGTACCTGAACGGCGTGATCCTGCGCGGCAACCGCAGCACCAAGATCTCGGCCAGCGGCTTCGACGCCTTCACCTCGCCCAACGAGCCCCCTCTCGGCACGGCCGGCGTGACCTTGGCGCTGCGGCGCGAAGGGCTGCGGCCGCCCCAGCCCGGGCCCCTCACGGTCACCCCTCTCGCCGACGTATCGGTCGCCGCCTTGCGACTCTTCCCCGGGGTGCGCTCGGACCTGCTGCGCGCGCTGCTGGCCGCCCCCGTGGCGGGGCTGGTGCTCGAGACCTACGGCTCGGGCAACGCGCCGCAGCGCGACGAGGCGTTGTTCGAGGTACTCGGCGCCGCCACCGCACGCGGGACCGTCGTGGTCAACTGCACGCAGTGCCTGCGTGGCCGGGTCGACATGGGCGGCTACGTGGGCGGCGACCGCCTGCGCGAGGCCGGCGTCATCAGCGGGTTCGACATGACCGCCGAGGCCGCCCTGACCAAGCTCATCTGGCTGCTCAGCCTGGGGCTCGACCGCCCCGAGATCGAGCGCCGCATGCAGCGCGATCTGCGCGGCGAGCTCACCCCCTGAGCCGCGCCGAACGCCGTGACCGGCTGTATGCTGACGCCATGGAAACGGTCACCCTCGCCCACAGACGCTCCTTCGGCGACGCCTTGACGAAGGTCCCGCTGTTCGACAGCGAGCGCCTGTTGTTCGACCTCTACTGCCTGCAGCCCGGACAGAGCCAGCGCGTCCACAGCCACCGGGACGCCGACAAGGTGTACGTGGTGCTCGAGGGCGAGGCCCTCTTCGAGGTGGGTGGCGAGCAGGAGCTGCTGCCGGAGGGGAGCGCCGTCATCGCCCGCGCGGGCGAGGCCCACGGGGTGCGCAACGACTCCACCGCCAGTCTGGTGCTGCTGGTGACGATGGCGCCCAGGCCCGCGTGAACGCCTCGCCCCGGCTGCCGGCACCGCTCGGCGATCTGGCCCTGGACCACGTCGCGATCGCCGTCGAGACGCTGGACGCAGCGACGGACGCCTATCTGGCGTTGGGGATGCGTCCGGCCGGCGACGACGAGACCATCGCGGAGCAGGGCGTCCGCGTCCGACCGCTGCGCCTGGGCGACACCCTGGTGGAGCTCATGGAGCCGATCGCCGCCGACGGACCGGTGGCCCGCTTCCTGGCCACGCGCGGGCCGGGCCTTCACCACATCGCGCTCAGGGTGCCCGCGCTCGAGCCTGTGCTGGCCCGTCTCCGGCACCTCGACGCTCCCCTTCTCGACGAACACCCCCGCACCGGACGCTCGGGGACGCGCATCGCCTTCGTCCACCCCCGCTTCACCCACGGCGTGCTCATCGAGCTCGTCGAGGCGTGAGCCCGGGGCCGGCCCACACGGCCGGCCTGTGGCGAATACCCGACGGCGCGGCCGACGCCGACGGATAGAATGGCGCCGTGACGCGAACCACCAACCCCGAGGTCCGCGCGACCGACGCGGAGCCCGCGGCGTGAGCACCATCCGACTCGCCATCGTGGGCGCCGGCAAGATGGGGGGTGCCGTCCTCCAGGGAGCCCTGCGGGCCGAGGTGCTGTCGGCCGATGAGATCGGCATCTTCCATCCCAACCCGCGCCGCCTGGCCGAGCTCTCCGAGCGCTACGGCGTGACCGGACTGGACGATGACGCACTCCATCACGCCGAGCGCGTGCTGCTGTCGGTGAAGCCGCAGTCGTTCGACAGCGTGGCGCCGCTGGTGGCCCAGCGCAACGCCTCGTTCCTGTCGATCATGGCGGGCGTCACCGCCCGCACCATCGCCCGTCGCGTGGGCTCGCAGCGGGTGATCCGCGCCATGCCCAACCTGGGAGCGAGCATGGGCGTGAGCGCCACCGCCCTGGCACCGTTGCCGGAAGCCACGGCCGAGGATCTGGCCATGGCCCGGACCCTGTTCGCGGCGGTCGGCCGTGTCTACGACGTGCGGGAGGAGCTCTTCGACGCCTTCACGGGCCTCGCCGGCTCCGGTCCGGCGTTCGTCGCGGTGGTAGCGGAGGCTCTCGCCGACGGGGGCGTACGCACCGGGCTCGACCGCGACACCTCGCGCGATCTGGCTCGGCAGGTGCTGCTGGCTGCGTCGCGGCTGCTCGAGTCCAAGCGCCCCAGCGAGCTCAAGGACGAGGTGGCCAGCGCCGGGGGTACGGCCATCGCGGGCCTACGGGCGCTCGAACGTCACCGGCTCCGCTTCGCCCTCATCGACGCCGTCGAGCAGGCGGCGGAGCGCGCAGCGGCGTTGAGCCGCGAGGACACCTGATGAGCCGGACGTCGGCGCCCGACCGCGCGCGTTCCGCGGCGCTCGGACTGTTGAGCGTCGCGCTGCTGGTGGTGCTCTCGGTCGGCCTCGCGGCCGATCCGCCCGGCTACTTCCCGGCCCGTGCGGGCATGAGCTGGACCTACTCCAGCGGCGAGACGCAACAGCTCGCCGGACCGCGGCAGGTCGACGGCCACCAGGTCATGGTCCTCACGCACTACTTCAACGGCGTGCCGATCTCCGAGGACTACCTGCAGTTCGGCCCGGACGGGGTCAAGACGCTCGGGAGCGCGGCGGGAGGCAAGGTGACGCTCTACCCCACCCCGCTGACCGTCTACCCCGCCGGTCCCCTGCAACCGGGCGCACAGTGGCAGAGCACGACCAAGCTGCCGTCGTTCGACATCACGCTGTCGTCCGAGGTCCTGGGCGTGCGTGGGGTGAAGACGCAGGCGGGGCGGTTCAACGCCCTCCAGATCCGTCAGCGGACCCTCACCAGCAACGGCGCCAAGACCG
>CAZTTB010000006.1:0-59643 GCA_964616005.1 uncultured bacterium
GCAACTCGACGGACTGGTGGCCTACCTGGAGGAGAAGTAGTGACACAGAAGTCGGCTGCAGCGACACCGGAACACGTCGCTCCTCAGGAGCTGCCGTTCCCACCGTTGAATCGTGGATGGGGATGGCTGGCGTGGTTCTCCACGACCGATCACAAGAAGATCGGCATCTTGTATATCGTCACGTCGCTGTTCTTCTTCGGTGTCGGGGGCATCGAAGCCCTGCTGATCCGCATCCAGCTGGCGGCCCCCAACGCCAGGGTGCTGACGCCCGCGGAATACAACGCGATCTTCACCATGCACGGAACCACGATGATCTTCCTCGTGGTCATGCCGATCCTGATCGGTCTGGCGAACTTCCTCGTGCCGCTGATGGTGGGCGCACGCGACGTCGCCTTCCCGAGACTGAACGCCCTCGGCTACTGGGTCTTCTTGCTCGGTGGCATCGTGATCTACCTGGCGCTCTTCACCGGGAGCCTGGCCAATGCCGGCTGGTTCAGCTACGCGCCGCTGAGTGAGTATGCCTTCAGCTCACGGCCGGGCATGGACTACTGGATCGTGGGCTTGATCGAGACCGGCGTCGGCACGATCGGTGCGGCGGTGAACCTGATCGTGACCACGGTCCGCTACCGCGCCCCGGGCATGACGTGGCGTCGGATGCCGCTGTTCGTCTGGATGATGTTCATCACCAGCCTGTTGATCCTGTTCGCGCTCACGCCCCTGAACGCGGGCCTCATCATGCTGCTCGGCGACCGCATCCTGCACATGCACTTCTTCCGTGCGAATGCCAGCGGCGGCTCGGCGATCCTGTGGCAGCACATCTTCTGGTTCTTCGGGCATCCCGAGGTCTACATCATGGCGTTGCCGGCCTTCGGGATCATCTCCGAGGTCATCCCCGTATTCTCGCGGAAGCCGATCTTCGGCTACAACTTCGTCGCAGGCTCCGGGGTCGCCATCGGTCTGCTGAGCTTCGCGGTCTGGGTCCACCACATGTTCGCGGTGGGGCTGGGGGTACCCCTGAACGCAGCGTTCAGCGGTGCGAGCATGCTCATCGCGGTACCCACCGGCGTCAAGATCTTCAACTGGAGCACCACCATGTTCCAGGGTCGTATCCGCCTCAAGACGCCGCTGCTGTTCGCGGCCGCCTTCATCATCCAGTTCGTGATCGGCGGCATCACGGGCATCATGTTCGCCGTGGTTCCCATCGACTGGCAGCTCACGGACAGCTACTTCGTGGTCGCTCACTTCCACTACGTGCTCTTCGGCGGCACCATGTTCGCGCTGTGGGCGGGCGTGTACTACTGGTTCCCGAAGTTCACCGGACGACTGCTCCACGAGCGGCTCGGCAAATGGCACTTCTGGCTTGCGGTGATCGGCTTCAACATGACCTTCTTCGTCCAGCACATCCTGGGCCTCATCGGCATGGCCCGCAGGACCTACACCTACCCGAACCTGCCGGGCTACTTCGCCCTCAACCTCATCTCCACCATCGGCGCGTTCATCCTGGCTGTGTCCGTGTTGCTGTTCCTGTGGAATCTGGTGTGGAGCTTCCGCAAAGGTGAGATCGCGGGCGACAACCCGTGGGACGCCTGGACGCTGGAATGGGCAACCACTTCGCCGCCGCCGGAGCACAATTTCGTGCGCCTGCCTCCCGTGAACAGTGCCAGGCCGCTCTTCGACCTCGCTCATCCGGAGATGGCCGACGGCATCTCGAAGCGAACGGAGGGCCACGCATGACGCGAGCTGGTGCAAGCGGCACGACCATGAATCGCCACAAGATCGGGATGCTGTTCTTCATCGGCTCCGAGATCTTCTTCTTCCTGACGTTGCTGTCGAGCTACGCCTACCTGAGCGGGGCCTTCGGTGACCTGCCGAGGGCGGTCCTCGCCGTCCCACGCACCTTCGTGTTCAGCCTGTTCCTGTTCTCGAGCAGCCTGACGATCTGGATGGCGGAGCGCGCCTTCCATCGCCGTCGCTTCGGGGCATTCCGCGGCTGGATGGTGCTCACGATCTTGCTGGGACTGACCTTCCTCGTGGGCCAGGCCATCGAGTACACGGAGCTGATACGCACCGGCGTGACGCTCAACTACGACGTCTTCGGCTCGGCGTTCTTCACCCTCACGGGCTTCCACGGCCTGCACGTCCTCACGGGCCTGATCATGCTCAGCTCGCTGACGGGTCTGAGCTTCGCCGGCAAGCTGGGGCCCGAGAACGAATCGGCATTGGCTTCCATCGCGTACTACTGGCACTTCGTTGATGCCGTGTGGGTAGCGGTCTTCAGCGTCGTCTACCTGATCTTCGTGTGATCATGACGACCGGACGCCTTCTCGCCATCGCTTGGAGTCCCGATCCTTCGGTCATCGGAGGGACGGCGGCACTGGTGGTGGCGTACGCCCTATGGCTCCGCACCCGGCCCGGCCTGCGTTCGATGGTGTTCCTCGCTGGCATCGTGGTGCTGCTTGGCGCCCTCGTGTCGCCGATCGACCGCATCGGAGAACTCTATCTGTTCAGCGTGCACATGGTCCAGCACATGCTGTTGCTGCTGGTGGTGCCTCCCCTGTTGATCTGGGGATTGCCGCCCCGCGCCACGCGCGACCTGCTGAAGTCACCGCTGGTCAGCAGGGTCGAGAGCGCCCTTGGCCGACCCGCCGTGGCCCTGCCCGTCATGGTCGTCACCTTGTGGGCGTGGCACATCCCCTCGCTCTACCAGGCCGCCCTTCTCAACGACGGCATCCATGCCCTCGAACACTTGCTCTTCCTCGTCACGGCGACGATGTTCTGGTGGCCCGTGCTGACACCGGTGAAGCACCGCCGACTGTCACCGCCCCACGCCATGATGTACCTGTTCGGCGCCATGGCCTCGATCTCGATCCTGGGCATCATCCTCACCTTCGCACCGGCCCCGCTGTACCACTTCTACGTGCGGCCCCCCGACCCCTATCGGGCGCTGGCCCTCATCCGCAACGACTGGGGCGTCTCGGTCCTGGGTGATCAGCAGATCGGCGGCGTGTTGATGTGGATCGTGGGAGGCATCTTCTACATCCTGGCGATCCTCACGGAGTTCGGTCTGTGGTTCAGCGGGCCGGACATCGACGCTCCGTCGGCGACGCGGGGCTCGGGGCCGCCAACGATCGCGGAGCCGACCCCGGTCCCGGCAGCGAGATCCGACGCAGGTGCCGCCGGCGCGCGCGATCCGACGACCGCCGCCACGCTTCCGCACACATCACCGCCAGAGACACCGCGCGCGTCGCGGCCACATCGATGGACTTTGATCAACGCATTGGAAGGAGCAGGATGACCGACAACGAACGCACCGAATGGCAGCAGCCGCGCGAAATGCTGATCCCGCGCCCAACGGCGTGGCCACTGCTCACGGCCTTCGGAATCACCTTCATCCTGCTGGGCCTTGTCACGGTGTGGCTCGTAGCCGTGGCTGGGATCATCATGTTCGTAACGTCGATCGTTGGATGGATGGGAGAGATGCTTCGTGACGGACAATCCCACGAATCCCACGGCTGAAACCGGTGCCGCGGGCGACGACACGGGTCGCCGCAAGTTCCTGAGCCGCTTGAGCATCGGTCTGGGGTCCCTCGCTGCGCTCATCGTCGGGCTGCCGACGGTGTTGGACGTTCTGAAGCCGATGGTCGCGAAGGAACCGCGGGTGTGGCGCAAGGTTGGCGCCGTCGACTCGTTCAAGGTGGGACAGACCGTCGAGGTGAGCTTCGAGAATGCCGGGACCAACGCGTGGGCCGGGAAGGCGGGGGCGACGGCAGCCTATCTGCGCAGGGACGGCACCAACAGCTTCACCGCCTTCACAGTCAACTGCTCCCATCTCGGTTGTCCGGTCCGCTGGGAACCGAAAGCCAACATGTACCTGTGCCCATGCCACGGCGGCGTGTACTACGCCAATGGTGACGTCGCGGCAGGTCCTCCCCCGCGACCCCTTGCGCGCTATCCCGTCCGCGTGACGCAAGGCAACGTAGAGATCCTGACCACGCCTCTGCCGATCGACGGCAGGGTGCCGCGCTCGAGTTGAGGTGCTGTCCATGATGCGTCGCATCGGAAACTGGCTCGAGGAGCGCACGGGGATGGCCGAGTTGATCCGGCCCGTGATGTCCCACCTCGTTCCTCGCGGCTCGGCGTGGCTCTACGTGTTCGGCAGCGCCACCCTGTTCGCCTTCATCCTCCAGGTCGTCACGGGCATCGCCCTCAGCTTCACCTACGTTCCGTCGACCAGCCAGGCCTACCAGAGCCTGAAGTTCATCACCGACAACTCGGCCCTCGATCACTTCTTGCGGTCGGTGCACTACTTCGGGGCGTCCGCGATGGTGTTGATGGTCGGTCTCCACATGTTGCGCACCTTCCTCTTCGCGTCGTACAAGTACCCGCGCGAAGCGAGCTGGATGAGCGGCACGGTGCTGCTCTTCCTCACGGTCTCGATGGGTTTCACCGGTCAGATCCTGCGCTGGGACCAGACGGCCATCTGGTCGGTCGTGGTCGGCGCACAGCAGGCCGGGTACGTGCCGTTGATCGGGCCCGCGATAGCACGCTTCCTGCTCGCGGGTGAAACGCTAGGAGGCGCGACCCTCGGGCAATTCTTCGCTCTGCACGTATTCGTCTTCCCGATCCTGATCGTGGCGCTGCTGGCTCCCCACCTGTGGATGGTGATCCGCAACGGCATCTCGGAGCCTCCCAAGCAGGGTCGCCCCGTGGATCCCAAGACCTACGTCGCCGAGTACCATGCGTTGCTCGAGCGTGACGGTGTCCCGTTCTGGCCCGATGCGGCCTGGCGCGACGTGGTCTTCGCCGTAGCCATGATCGTGGTCATCGTGGGTCTCGCGATCAGTATGGGACCGCCGCACCTGGCTGCCGCGCCCGATCCGACGAACCTGATCGCGGCACCGAAGCCCGACTGGTACCTCCTGTGGTACTTCGGGGTCCTGGCTCTCATCCCCCACCTGTTGACCCCGTATGTGATCATCGGGGGGCCACTCGTCGTATTCGCCGTCCTGTTCTTCTTCCCTCTGTTCGCGAGGCAGGGCGAGCGCCACATCGTCCGGCGGCCCTGGGCGATCGGCGTGGTGAGCATCGTGATCGTGGCCATCGCATCGTTCTGGTGGCTGGCGAGCTGGGAACCGTGGTCGCCACGCTACGACGCTCCGCCATTGCCGCCCCAGGTCGTGGGAACGGTCAGCGCTTCAGCGCAGACGGGCGCCCAGCTCTTCCATGATCAGGGCTGCGAGGACTGTCACCGGATCGGCAAGTTCGGTGGCTTCCGCGGGCCGAACCTGACCTACGTCGGCAATCGTCTCACGGGCGTGGAACTGACGTGGCGCATCGCCAACGGCGGCTACAACATGCCGGCGTTCGGCGGCATGTTGTCGAGCCAGCAGCTCAACGATCTGGTCGCGTTCTTGGAGACGCGCAAGCCCAGTCTCACCACCGGATCGAAGTAGCCGGCAGGCGACCAACCCTACGGAGGCGCGCGGTGTCCTGTGAACACCGCGCGCCTCGTCTTGTTGCACCCTCGGTCGACCGCCGGCGGACCGGCGTCCGGCACTACAGGTCGAGCACCGCCCGGTGGGCGTTGTCTTCGATGAACTCGCGCCGCGGCGGCACCTCCGTGCCCATGAGCATCTCGAAGGTCTCGCTGGCCTCGAGCACACCCTCGATGTTGACCTTGCGCAGCACTCGGGTCTCAGGGTTCATGGTCGTCTCCCAGAGCTGCTCAGGGTTCATCTCTCCCAAACCCTTGAAGCGCTGGATCTCCAGCTTCTTGCCGGCGTTCTCCTTCAGAAGCCGCTGCAACGCGCCCTCGTCGAAGACGTACTGAAGCTCCTTGGAGCGGCCGAAGCGGACACCGAAGAGTGGGGGCTGAGCGATATAGAGGTAACCGGCATCGATGATCGGCCGCATGTAGCGGTAGAAGAAGGTGAGCAGCAGCGTCCGGATGTGGCTGCCGTCGACGTCGGCGTCCGTCATGATGATGATCCGGTGGTAGCGCACGTCCTCGATGTTGAAGTGCGCTTCGTCGCCGGTGCCCTCCAACCCGGCGCCGATCGCCGCGACCATGGCCCGGATCTCGGCGTTCTTCAGGATGCGGCCGATGTTCGCCTTCTCCACGTTGAGGATCTTGCCCCTGAGCGGCAGGATCGCCTGGAAGCGGCGCTCGCGCCCCTGCTTGGCACTCCCCCCTGCCGAGTCCCCTTCGACGATGTAGATCTCGCTCAGTGCCGGGTCCTGCGACTGACAATCGGCCAGCTTCCCGGGCAGGTCGTCGTTCTCCAACGGGTTCGCCCGCCGCACCAGATCGCGCGCCTTGCGAGCGGCCTCGCGCGCCCGAGCGGCGTTGGCCGCCTTCTCGATGATGGCGCGCCCGACCTTCGGATTCTCCTCCAGCACCTCGGCGAACTTCTCGTACACCACCGACTGCACGGCGGTCTGTGCCTCGGGGTTGAGGAGCTTCACCTTGGCCTGCGACTCGAACTGCGGGTCCGGCAGCTTGACGGAGATGACGCACGAGATGCCCTCGAGGAAGTCGTCGCCGGTGGGGGGCGGGTCACCCTTCTTCACGAGGTTCTTGGCCTTGGCGTAGTTGTTCAGCACGCGCGTGTAGGCGGTCTTGAAGCCGGTCAGGTGCGTTCCGCCGTCGCGGTTGGTGATCATGTTGGCGTAGGCGAGGACGTTCTGGCCGTAGCCGGCGGTGTGGATCAGGCCTACGTCGACCTCGATCTCGTGGCTGGCTCCGTCCGTCTCGACGCGCGTGGAGGCGTGGATGAACACCGGCGCATCGTAGAGGACCTTGCTGTCCTTGGCGAGGTAGGCCGCGAACGCGCCCAGCCCGCCGTGCTCCAGGAACACCTCGTGGCGGGTCTCGTCCACGCGGTCGTCCTGCAGAATGATCTTCACGCCGCCGGTGAGGAAGGCCAGCTCACGGAGCCGGCGCTTGATGCGCTGGAAGTCGAAGGAGCGCACCTCCTTGAACACGGTGGGATCGGGCTGGAACGTCACCGTAGAACCGGTCACGCCCTTGGGTGCGTCTCCGACCTCGTGGACGGGCTCGGTCACCTCACCGCGATCGAACCGGATACGGTGACGCTTGCCGTCAACCGCGACCTCCGCGACCAGGAAGGTCGAAAGTGCGTTCACCACCGAGCTGCCGACCCCGTGCAGGCCGCCCGACACCTTGTACGACGAGTTGTCGAACTTCCCGCCGGCATGGAGCTCGGTGAAGATCACCTCGATGGCCGGACGGCCTTCCTTCCGCATCACCTCGACGGGAATGCCGCGACCGTTGTCGCGAACCGTCGCCGAGCCGTCGGCGTTGAGCGTCACCGACACCGTATCGGCATAGCCCGCAAGCGCCTCGTCGATGGCGTTGTCGATGATCTCGGTGAGGAGCTGGTGGTAGCCGTCGATGCCCGTTCCGCCCTGGACGTACATGGCCGGGCGCTTGCGAACGCCTTCCAACCCCTTCAACACCTTGATGCTCTCGGCAGTGTAGGTACTCAAGTCAAGCCTCCGAACCAACCTTGCGATATGCGTGGGAAGAACAGCGCACCCTCTAGCGCCTCATTATACCCCCCGAGGGGGTCCCCGGTCAAAACACTTTTGCCGTCAGGGACGCAACTCCATGCCATGTGTCCGACGCCTCCGACCACGCGGACGCGGGACCGGGCCGTTCACGTTCGCCTAACCCGGCACGGGTAGCCTCGACAGCGGACGCGCGTCCGCTCCGGCGCGTCTGTCACGAGAGGAGCCGCATGAACCGACGTACCCTGCTGTGGGGTCTGATCGCCGTCGTGGCGTTCACCGTCCTGATCCAATTCGTGCCCTTCCCGGGCCTCGGAAACAACCCACCCGTGGTCGCCGAGCCCGCCTGGAACAGCCCCACCACGCGCACCCTGGCCGTGCGCGCGTGCTACGACTGCCACAGCAACCGGACGCACTGGCCGTGGTACAGCAAGGTCGCCCCCATCTCCTGGGTGGTCGCCCACCACGTCAACGAAGGCCGGGCCGCGCTCGACTTCTCCGATCCGGCGGCCGCCCGGGTGAGCGCCGACCGCGCTGCCCGCGCTGTTGCCGACGGCGTCATGCCACCCTTCTACTACACCTGGATGCACCCCGGGGCGGTCCTCAGCCCCGCCGAACGGCAGGCGCTGGCGGCGGGCCTGCGCGTCAGCCTGACCCGGACCGCCGGCCACTGACCGTTCCTTCCAACGCGTCGAGGCCGATTGTCCACTGCGCAGCTGGCCACCATCCGCTACCCTGGTGGCGGTGGAGACGTGAACGAACGGATCCTGATCGTCGAGGACGAGCCGCGCATCGGTGACGTGCTCGAGCGCTACCTGCGCGCCGCGGGCTTTCTCACCGAGCGCGCCTCCAGCGGCAGGCGTGCGCTCGAGTTGTGGCGCGCCGCCAACCCCGACGCCATCCTGCTCGATCTGATGATCCCGGACATGGACGGGCTCGAGGTGGCACGCAAGGTGCGTGCCACCTCGGACGTGCCGATCCTCATGGTGACCGCCAAGACAGACGAACTCGACCGTCTGGTCGGGCTCGAGCTCGGCGCCGACGACTACATCGCCAAGCCGTTCAGTCCCCGTGAGGTGGTGGCCCGTCTGCGCGCCGTGTTGCGACGCAGCCAGGGCACGCTGAAGCGTGCGCGACGCTTCGTGGTCGGCGCGTTGGAGATCGACCTGGACGCCTTCGAAGCCCGGTGCAGCGGGGACGCGATGGGCCTCAGCCCCACCCAGTTGCGGCTGCTCGGCGCCATGGCCGAGCAGCCCAACCGAGCCTTCCGCCGCAGCGAGCTACTCGAAGCCCTCCAGGACCCGACGGCGGACACACGAACGGTCGACGCGCACATCAAGAACCTCCGCCAGCGGCTGGGGGCCTGCGCCGAACAGCTCGAGACGGTGCGGGGCGTAGGCTACCGCCTGAGAGGCTGAGCGGTGCGTCTGCGGCGCCAGCTCATGATCGCCGTCACGTTGGTGGCGCTGGCAGCGGTCACGGTCACGGCGCTGCTGAGCGTGCAGGTAGCGACGCAGCGGGTCGGCCGCTTGTTCGACGCTCCGGTCCCGGCGCAGGACGCCGCTCGCGCAGCGGCCGCACGGGGCGCGGGCCCCGGCATGGCCGGCGGCGGCCCCGCCTTCGCCGAGGCGCGCCGGGCCGCGCTGCGGGCCGACCTGTGGCGCGCCAACCTGCAATCCGCCGCCATCGCCCTGCTGGTCGCGGCCGCCGTGGGCATGGTGCTGGCGGCACGCCTGGCCCGGCCGCTGCGCAGCCTCACGACGACCGCGAACCGCTACGCCTCCGGCGAGCGCATGGCCCGCGCCGACGAGAGCGGCCGCGACGAGGTGGCCGAGGTCGCGCGCGCGTTCAACCGCGTGGCGGACAACCTGCGTCGCGAAGAGGAGCAGCAGCAGCGGCTCATCGCCGACATCGCCCACGAGCTGCGCACCCCGCTGACGGTCCTCAAGGGGGAGCTCGAAGCCCTCGAGGACGGCCTGATGGAAGCCGAGCCCGATACCTTCCGGCGACTGGGTGAGGAGGTCACCCTGCTCGAGCGACTGGTGCAGGACCTGCGCCTGCTCACCCAGGCGGAGAGCGGCGAGCTGGCGCTGCACCGTGGGAGCGTCGACCTCTCCGCCCTGGTGCGTGAGGCCACGACCTCGTTCGCCACACACGCCCGGCACCGGGACATCACCCTGGTGCCCGACCTCACCCCCGTCACCCTCGAGGCCGACGCCGACCGTCTCAAGCAAGTGCTCTCGAACCTGTTGGAGAACGCCGTGCGCCACGCTCCGGCCGGGAGCCGAATCGACGTTGGCCTGAGCCGAGTCGGCGGGCACGCGCTGCTGAGCGTGCGCGACCGCGGCCCCGGCATCCCGGACGACGAGCGCGAACGGGTCTTCCAGCGCTTCTACCGGCTCGACCCCGCGCGCAGCCGGGCGACCGGAGGCTCCGGGCTGGGTCTCGCCATCGTGCGGTCGCTCGTCGAGCTCCACGGCGGCTCGGTGGCGGCTGCCACCCACCCCCAGGGCGGCGCCGTGCTCACCGTCCGGCTACCGCTCGACGACTCCGCCAACGCTCCTCACGCGCGCACCTGACCCTCACCGTCGATGAGGTACTTGTAGGTCACCATCTCCGCCAGCCCCATGGGCCCGCGGGCGTGGAGCTTCTGGGTGCTGATGCCGATCTCGGCGCCGAATCCGAGAGCGAATCCGTCGGTGAAGCGCGTGGAGGCGTTGACGTAGACCGCCGCGGCATCCACCTCGTTGCGGAAACGCTCGGCGGCGACCAGGTCGTTCGCCACGATGGCCTCGCTGTGCTGCGTGCCGTAACGCGCGATGTGCTCCAGGGCATCGTCCAGGCCGTCGACCACACGGACCGCCAGCTTGAGGTCGAGGAACTCCGTGGCCCAGTCCTCCTCGCTGGCCTCGTCCACCGCGTCGACCAGCGCCCGGGTGCGGGCGCAGCCCACCAGCGCCACGCCGGCCGACGCCAGGTGCGCCAGCGCCGCCGGTAGGAAACGCTCGGCCACCGCGGCGTCCACCAGCAGCGTCTCGGCCGCGTTGCACACGCCGGGCCGCTGCACCTTGGCGTTGAACACGATGGCGTCGGCGGCCTCCAGATCGGCCGTGGCATGCACGTAGACATGACAGTTCCCCACACCGGTCTCGATGACGGGCACGCGCGCGTTGTCGACGACGTGGCGGATGAGTCCCGCGCCTCCGCGAGGGATCACCAGGTCGATCCTGCCCCGTGCCTGGAGCAGCTCGGTCACCCGCGCCCGGTCGGGCGAATCGACGAGCTGCAGCGCGTCGACGGGCAGACCGGCTCCGGCGATGGCGTCGCGCATCACCGCGCTCAGCGTCCGGTTGCTCTCGAGCGCGTTGGCCGATCCCCGTAACACGGCCGCACTGCCTGCCTTCATCGCCAGCACGGCGGCGTCGACGGTGACGTTCGGCCGGGACTCGTAGATCATGCCGATCACGCCGAAGGGCACGCTCACCTTGCGGACCCGCAGGCCGTTGGGCAGGCGCCAGCCATCCAGCACCCGGCCCAGCGGGTCGGGCAGGTCGGCCACCTGCCGGCATCCCCGCGCCATCGCAGCCACGCGCTCGGCGTCGAGCGCCAGGCGGTCGAGCCGCGAGGCGGCGGTGCCGCGCTCGCGCTCGACGGCCACGTCGCGGGCGTTGGCCTCGAGGATGCGCTCGACGTTGCGCTCCAGCGCCAGCGCGACGCCCTCGAGCGCTGCGTTCCGGTCCGCACCGGCCAGCGCGCGGCTGGCGCGGCGCGCGCGCGTCAGGAGCGCGTCCAGGGGGACCTCCGGGGTGGCGGACATACGGGAGTATAGCGTCCAGTACGTACCGCGCCGCAGCGCGCGCCTCGCCGACCGACATGGGGTGCCGGAACGCGTCGCTAGACTGGCCGCGAAGGGAGGCCCCTGCATGAACGAGCGGCCTTCGAATCACGTCTCTCACCTCGTGCTGGTCACGGGCGCCGCCGGCGGCATCGGCGCTCACGTGGCCCGGCGCTTCGCCGCCGACGGCTGGCGACTGGCGCTCCTGGAACGCCCCCGCAACGCCGACAAGGTGCGCGAGGCCTTCCCGCAGGCCCTCACCGTCGGCGTCGATCTCACCGACGCCGACGACACCGAGCGGGCGGTACAGGCCGTCCTGGCGGAGCGCGGACGCGTCGATGCGCTGCTCAACCTGGTAGGCGGCTTCGCCACGCTGTCCGCACTCGAGACCGGCGACGACGCACTCGATCGGCAGCTCGACCTCAACCTGCGTACGGCGGTCCATGCCACGCGCGCGGTGCTGCCGTCGATGGTCGAGCGCGGCAGCGGCTTCGTGATGGGGGTCGCGGCGGCGGCGGCCGTGCGCGGCGGCGCCCGGATGTCCGCCTACGCAGCGGCCAAGTCGGCGCTGACCGGCTACCTGCACAGCGTGCGTGCCGAGGTCGAGCCGCGGGGAGTCGGGGTGAGCGTGCTGGTCCCCATGGGAACGGTGGACACGCCCGCCAACCGCGCCGCGATGCGCGACGCCGACCCGGCGTCGTGGATCGATCCCGACGAGCTCGCGGCGGCCGCGGCGTTCCTCGCCGGCCGCGGCGGGCGGGGGCGGGTGCGCGAGCTGCGGGTGTACGCGCCGGGCTGAGCCGAGACCCGTCGCGTCACGCCCCACCGGGGCTCAGCCGAGCCCGTCCTCGCCGTAGGTGACGACTCCCTCCTTGAGGGTCGCCACCACGTGGAGTTCGTCCAGGTCGCGCGTCGGGTCGTGCGACAGCACCGCCAGGTCGGCGTCGAAGCCGGGGGCCAGTCGACCCGAGCGATCCTCACGGCCGATGGCACGGGCACCGCCGACCGTGTAGGCCTCCAATGCCTGCGGGATCGCGAGACGCTCGCGTGCGGCCAGCACGGTGCCGTCCACTCCGCGCCGCCGGGTCGCCGCTCGCAAGCCGTCGACCACATCGGGGTCGGCTACCGGAGTGTCCGAGCCGAACGCCAGCCCGGCACCGCTCGCCAGCAGCGAGGCGAAGGGGTAGGCGCGGTCGCGCCGGTCGTCCAACGCGCGCAGGATGGTGGGCACGTCGAAGGTGAGGTGCAGCGGTTGCGCCGACGCCGTCACGCCCAGCGCCGCGAAGCGCGGCAGGTCGGCGGGATGGAGGTGCTGAGCGTGCTCGATCCGCGGCCGCAGCCCGGCCGCGCGCCACGCCGGCGCGGTCGCTTCGAGCGCGTCGAGTACGGCGCGGTTGGCCGCGTCGCCGATGGCGTGGATGACCGGCGTGAGGCCCGCACCGATGGCCAGCGGCAGGCGCCGCGCCAGCACCTCGGGGCCGTCCACCGCCACCCCCACATCGACCCCGCGGCCCGCGTAGGGCTCGAGCATCCACGCCGTCAGGCTCCCGAGCGCCCCGTCGGCGAAGAACTTGGCTCCGCCCACCGTGAAGGAGCCGCCCCCGTGACCCGTCGCCAACCCCACCGCAGCCGCCTGCTCGATGTGCTCCTGGCCGACGCAGGCCCACACCCGCAGCGGGTAGGCGGAGCGGGAGGCCGCGTCGGCCGCGGCACGCCAGTACGAAGCCGGCTCGTAGGCCATCGAGTGCACCGTCGTCACGCCACGGGCGGCCAGGTCCTCGCCCGCCCGCTGCAGCGCCCGAGCGAGCTCCTCGGCGTCGGGCGTCGGCAGGCAGGCGGACAACAGCTCCATGGCATGCTCCAGCAGCAGCCCCGTCGGCTCGCCGCGGTCGTCGCGTTGGATCACCCCCTCCGGCGGGTCGGCGGTGTCCCGAGCGATCGCCGCCAGCCTCAACGCGCTCCGGTTGCCCCACAGGCTGTGGTGGTCCTGGCTCCGGAGCGCGACCGGCCGCCCCGCCGAGGCCCGCTCGAGCGCGTCGGCCTCGGCCGGCCCGACGCCCTCCAGCCCCAGCCGCTCCAGCGCGAAGCCACTCCCGACCAGCCAGCCGTCCGGCGGCAGCGCGGCGGCGTGTTCCTCGACCCGCAGCAACAGCGCGTCGAGCGAGCGCACGTCCTTCAGATCGAGCTGGGCGAGCTCCAGGCCGTGGGCCGTCAGGTGCACGTGGGCATCGTGGAAGCCGGGAAGCAGCGCCCGCTCGCCCAGCTCCACGACTCGCGTACGGGGCCCTGCCAGTGCCTCGGCGTCGTGTCCCAACGCGCTGATGCGCCCCGCCGTGACGGCGAGCGCGTGCGTACGCGGACGCCCGGCGTCCATGGTGAGCACGGTTCCCTCGAAGAGCCAGTCGGCGCTCACGGTGACCTCAGCGCCCCTGGAAGCGCGGAGGGCGCTTCTCCCGGAAGGCGGCGACGCCCTCGCGTGCGTCCGCGCTGGCGGCCGCCCGACCCTGGAGCTCGGCCTCGAGCGCCAGCTGCCGGTCCAGGCCTTGCTGCAGCGAAGCCTGCAGCTCACGCTTGGCCAGCGCGAAGGCGTACGTCGGGCCGTCGGCCAGCTCACGCACGAAACGCCACGCCTCCTCCGCGAACCGCTCCGCGTCCAGAACGCGCTCGCCCAATCCCAGCGCCAGCGCCTCGTCGGCCTCCACGCGGCGTCCGGAGTACACCAGCTCGAACGCGCGTCCCGACCCCACCAGCCGCGGCAGCGCGTAGCTGCAGGAAGCGTCCATCACCAACCCGATGCCGGTGAACCCTACCGCGAAGCTCGCCCCGCTCGCCAGCAGACGCATGTCGCACGCCAACGCCAGGCTCATGCCCGCCCCCGCGGCCACCCCGTTGACGCCGGCGACGACCGGCTTGGGAAGCGCGCGCAGCGCCCGCACGACGGGGTGGTAACGGTCCTCGAGCAGCTCGCTGATGTCGGCGTCGACCGACGTCTCGGCGAGGTCGGCACCGGCGCAGAAACCGCGGCCCTCGCCCGTGAGCAGCACGGCCCGGACGTCGTCGTGCGCGGCCGGTCCTTCCAGTGCCTGACGCAGCTCGTCGAGCATGGCGGGTGACAGGGCGTTGAGCACGTGCGGCCGGTCGAGGGCGATGCGCAGCGCCCCTCCCTCGCGGCCGAGCTTCAGGTGGTCGAAGGTCATGGAACCTCCCGTTCCTTGATGAAGGCGAGCGCGGCGCGTCAGCGCGGCTCTCGCGGCCGACCGCTCGCGAGCGCCACCAGGAGCTCGTAGTCGTCGGGCCAGGTCGGGTCGTCGAGGGCCGCCCGGTTCCTGCGTACGGCGCCGCAGCGCCGGCAGCGATGGACGATGATCCAGCCCTTCTTGCCGCTGTGTTCGGCCGCCACCGGCTCGAGCACCCCGCCACAATCGCTGGCGCGGTCGCCCGGGTTGACGTCGACGTGCAGCGAGTGCAGGCAGACCGGGCAGTGGTTGCGGTAGCTGCCGTTGGCCAGCGCGGGCACGTCGGCTCCGCACACCGCACAGGTGAATCCCTCGTTCGCCCCGCGGCCGATGAAGCGTCGCACGTGACGCCAGTGTACCCGGCGTCCTCCCGGCAACCGCAGTGGCCCGGACAGGCGACCCTCACCGCCCCGCCCTACAATGAACCCCGGCGCCCCCGCCCGTCGGGGGCCGGGAATCATGGATCTGCTCGAAGCCCAGCACCTGTCACGCTACCAGCGGGGAGAGCCCCTCTTCCAGCCGCTGGATCTGCGGCTGGCCAGCGGCATGCGCGTGGGCCTGGTCGGCCCCAACGGCGCCGGCAAATCGACGCTGCTGCAGCTGTTGACCGGCAGCCCTGCTCCCGACGGGGGCCGCGTGGTGCGGGCGCCGGGCGTGCGGGTGGCGCTGCTCCCGCAGTCCTCCGAAGTACCCTCCGGCGCCAGCGTGTGGGAGGTGGCGGACCTCGGGCTCCAGGCGGTACACGACGCCGAGGCGCGCCTGCGCAGCGAGGAGCGGCGGCTGGCCGCCGGCGAGCCGCGCAGCGCCGCGCTGGCCGAGGCGCACGACACCTTCGACCGGCTCGGCGGCTACCGCGCGGAGGCCGATCTACGCGAGATCCTGGCGGCCGTCGGCTTCTCCGAGGCGGCGTTCGATCGTCCCGCCGGCCGGCTCTCGGGAGGCGAGCGCCGCCGTCTGGCGCTGGCCACCGTCCTGGCCGGCGGACCCGAGGTCCTGCTGCTCGACGAGCCGACCAACCACCTCGACCTGGCGATGCGGAACTGGCTCGCCGGGCGGCTGGCGGCCTGGCGCGGCGCACTGGTGCTGGTCTCGCACGACCGCAGCGTGCTCGAGGCCAGCACCAACGCCACCCTGTTCCTCGAGGGCGGCGCCTGGCGGCTCCGGCGCGGCTCCTACGGGCGCGCCCGGGAGGCACGCGATCGCGACCTGTTGGCGTTGCGCCGCCGCGATGCGGTACGGGCCAGGGAGGCCGAGCGCCTGCGCTCGATGGCCGCCGAGCTGGCCCGCCGCGGCGATCGCGCAGCCGTGAGCCGGCGCCGCACGGCGCAGCGGCAACGCGCCCAGCTCGGCGCGCCGGACGCGGTCCCGGCTGGAACACGCACCACCGCCCTGGAGCTCCACGCCCGCGGTCTGAAGGGCGTGCTGCTGGAGGGACGCTGGTTGCGCCGCGACGGCCTGTTCGAGGTTCCCTTCGTGCGGCTGCAGGCAGGTCAGCGAGTGGCGCTGCTGGGCCCCAACGGGGTGGGCAAGAGCACGCTGCTGGCGCTCCTGGCGGGGGACCGGCCCTCCGACGACGCCCGCGCCGAGCTGCGCTACCCCGCCGGACTGCGGCTGGCTCACATGGGGCAGCTCGACCGGGGGCTGAGGCCCGACGAACCGGTGGTGCGCCAGCTGGCGCAGGGAGCCGGCGAGACTCGGGCCCGCCAGTTGCTGGCGCAGGCGGGCGTAGCGGCGGACCGCTGGGAGGACCCGCCGGAGCGCCTCTCGGGGGGCGAACGGGCACGCGCAGGGCTGGCCGCGCTGGAGGCGCGCGAAGCCGATCTGATCCTGCTCGACGAGCCCACCAACGATCTCGACCTGGCGGCGGTGGAAGCCCTCGAAGGGGCACTCGGGCGCAGCCCGGCGGCCCTCGTGCTGGCCACCCACGACCGGCGCCTGGCCGAAGCTCTGGGCGCCGAGGTGTGGGCCCTGGACGGCGGCATGCTGCGGCGCTTCCGCGATGTAGGCGCCTACCTGGCGGGCGAGGCGGGCACCGCCCTCGAGCCCGAAGGCCCGGACCCCGAACGCACCGAGCCCGGAGCCACGGACTTCGGACCTACGGTCCCGGAAGTTCCCGGGGCCCCAGCGGTCGCGGCGCCCGGGCCGTCCACGGCGACCCGGGGCGACCGCGACGCACTCCTCACCAGGGCGCCGGCAGACACCGGCGGCCACGGCACGGACGCCGGGCTCGCCCGGGCGGAGGCCCTGGAGGACGAACGGCGCGCCGTGGAGCATCGTCTCGAAGACCCGACGCGGCTGGCGCCTCGCGAGCTCGAGCGGCTCACGGCGCGGCGGTCCGACCTGGAGGACCTGTTGACATCCGCTTACGACGCGCTGCTCGAGCCCCCTGCTCCACGCTTCCGGGTCCGCGAGCGCGGCCTCGAGGTGGTGGCCGACCGCCTGGCCGACGACCTGCTGGTGATGGCCGTGCCCGACATGGATGCGCCCAAGGCGATGGACCGGCTGCTGCGGGCCGAGGCCGGCGGGGACGGGGCGGCCGTCCCGGCCCCGTACGGCCCCTGGCCGTGGGCGCGCGTCCACCGCGAGGGCTCGCTGGCGCACGTCGCCCTGTTCGAGCCGCGTGGCTCGTGCCTGCTGCCCTGGGCGCGCGCCGCTCTGGCGGACGCCGCCGCCCGCTTCGCCTTCACGTTGCTGGATGTGACCGCGCTGCAGTTGTTCAGCCGCGACCCGCTGCCGGGAACGCATCTCGAGGACGCTGGCGACGGCTGGTGGAGCTGGACGCGCACGGGCTTCGCGCAGCGCGAGGGACTGCCGCCGGAGTTGCCCGGCCGGACGTCCCAGGGGCGCCACCGGGGGCGCCGTCGCGGACGGCGCTCCGGCGCGCAGAGGCGGCCGTGAGGGGCGGTGCACGTACCCGCCGGCGGCGCGGCCGGTACGGAACTGCCGCCGCCCTGGCGTGGTTGGCGCTCGGTCTGGTCGTTGCCCTGATCCCGTGGCCCGAGCCGTGGGTGGAACGGTTCTTCGCGCGCGGTCTGTTCCCGTTCACCAGCCGTCTCCTCGCCCCGTGGGTGGGAGCCGTCCCCTGGAGCCTGACGGGCGCGCTGGCGGCCGCGCTGCTCCTGGCCGTGCTGGTGTCGTTGCCGTCGCGCGCGGGGCGACGCTTCCTGCTCCGCGGGCTGTTGCCCTGGGCGGCGGCCGTGCTGGTCCTCGGCTTCTCGCTGGTGTGGGGGCTCGCCTACCGTCGCGCACCCCTGGCCGAGTTGCTCGGCGTTCCGGCGACGGTGCCGACCGGGGCCGAGCTGGCGACCGCTCAGGCCCGTCTGCTCTCGGTGCTGACGGGCTCGGTCGACTCCGCCCCGCCTGTGCAGGCCGACGTCACCGCCGCCGGACGTTGTGTGGCACGGGAGGTGCAGCGCCTGACCGGCAGCCGTGTGTCGGTCCCGCGCCGCGTCAAGGCCCTGCCGCCGGGGAGCCTGTTGCGGCTGGGGTTCGCGGGCGTCACCTCACCGTGGTTGCTCGAGCCGCACGTCGACGCCGGGCTGCCGCCGGTCGCGCGGCTGGCCACCTCCACACACGAGCTCACCCATACCGCCGGCTTCGCGCGCGAGGCCGACACCGACGCTCTGGCCGTCCTGGCAGGGTTGCGTTGCGACGACCCCGCCGTGCGTTACGCGCTGAGCCTGCACGCTCTCGACCTGCTGCTGGTGTCGCTGCCCGAGGCGGCCCGGCAGCCGTTGCTGGCCGCACTGCCGCCGCGCGCCCTACAGGACCTGCGCGCCGCCTCGGCCGCAGCCGCGCGCTTCCGCGTGCCCTGGCTTGAGCGGGCGGCGACCGCCGCCTACGGCACCTACCTGCGCAGCCGTGGCGTGCATGCCGGCATGGCCGACTACGGCCGCGCGACCATCCTGGTGGTTCAGGCGCTGGCTCACGGCACGCCGTGACGGCGCCGGGTCAGCTCGTCAGCGAGCTCGCTCGTCGTTCGGGCTCGACCCCGAGGTTGCGCCGCATCAGCGCATCGAGATCGGGCCCGCGACCCATGAAGCGCTCGAACAGGACCATCGGGTCCTCGCTGTCGGCCTTCGACAGCACCGCGTCGACGAAGGCACGGCCGGTCGCGGGATTGAAGATCCCCTCGCGCTGGAAACGGCTGAAGGCGTCGGCGTCGAGCACCTCGCTCCACTTGTAGCTGTAGTACCCGGCGGCGTAGCCGCCCGCGAAGACGTGGCTGAACGACGTCAGGAACGGGTTGTGCGCGAACTCCGGGCGCACCGCGAACGGCTCCATCACGTGCTGCCCGAAGGCGATCGGGTCGCCGCCGTGCACGGGATCGTAGTCGATGTGCAGGGCCAGGTCGACGGCGCCGAGGCTGAGCTGGCGCATCTGGTCGACCGCCGCCAGGAAGGTGCGGCTGCCCGAGAGGCGCGCGAACAGGTCATCGGGGATGCGCTCGTCGGTATCGACATGGCGGGCGAAGAGATCCAGGCCCTCGCGCTCCCACGCCCAGTTCTCCATGATCTGCGAAGGCAGCTCCACGAAGTCCCAGGCGACGCTCCCCAGGCTGCCGCGGCCAGGGACCTCCACCCGGCCGAGCACGTGATGCAGTAGGTGCCCGAACTCGTGGAACAGGGTGGTGACCTCGTCGTGCGTCAGCAGTGCCGGCTGCCCGTCGGACGGTGGGGTGACGTTCGCCGCGATGGCGCCGACGTGCGGCGCGAACTCGGGGCCGTCGGGTCCGCCGGTGATCATCGGGTTCATCCAAGCACCGTCGCGTTTCGATGCGCGCGGGTACCAGTCGGCGTAGAAGGTACCGACGTGGGTACCGCCGCGATCGTACAGGTCGTGCACGCGCACGTCCGGGTGCCACGTCGGAACCCCTTCGCTCGCCTCCACGCGAACGCCGAACAGGCGCTCGGCGATCGAGAACAGGCCCTCGAGCACGGTGTCCAGCGCGAAGTAAGGGCGCAGCTCCTCCTCGTCGAACGCGAAGCGCGAGCGCCGCAACGTCTCGGCCACGAAGTCGAGGTCCCAGGGCTCGAGCCGCGCGATGCCGAGCTGCTCCCGCGCGAAGGCGTTCAGGACCACGACCTCGTCACGGAAGTGCGGCACCGTGCGCCGCGCCAACTCGCGTTCGAAGGCCTGGGCCTCGGCACCGCTCTTGACCATGCGGTCCTCGAGCTGCAGATCGGCGAAGTCGCGGTAGCCCAGCAGCCGGGCCAGCCGCCGGCGGCGGTCGAGGATGGCGGCGAGGACCGGCCGGTTGTCGTGGTCCCCTCCTCCGGCCCGTCCCACGAAAGCCTGGTACAGCTCGCGGCGGCGCATGCGGGAGCGTGCGAACTTCATGAACGAGCGGTATGACGGAGCTTGCAGCGTGAAGCGGTAACCGGTCTCGCCGTGGGCCTCGGCGTCGAGCCGAGCACGCCGGCGCACGCCGGAAGGAAGCCCTTCGAGCTCGGTCTCCTCGGTGATCACCATCGAGAAGGCATTGGTAGCGTCCAGCACGTTCTCACTGAAGCGTGTCGAGAGACGCGACAGCTCTACCCTCAAGGCGCGCGCCTGCTCGCGCTCGCGCTCGGGCAGGTCGGCGCCTGCCTGTCGGAATTCCTGCAGCGTCTTCTGCAAGTGACGACGCCGGACGCCGGTCAACCCCTGCGCCTCCTCGGTCCCCGCGTACGCCTTCAGGGCCGCCCACAGTCCGGCATGCGTCGGGATGCCGGCCATGAAGCCGGAGTAGACGGGAAGCGCCTCGTTGTATGCGTGCCGCAACTCGGGCGAGCTCTGCACCTGCGTGAGGTGACGGGCGAAGCCGAACACGCGCGAAGCGCGCTCCACCAGCGCGTCGAGCTCCAGCAGGGTGTTCTCGAACGTGCGCGGGCCGGCGGCCGTCACGAGCGCCTCGAGCTCACGCTCGGCCGTCGCGACGGCCTGGTGCACGGCGGGCACCACGGACGCCGCCGTCATCCCTCCGAAGGGAGGGCGCACGGCGCGGGACAGGAAGGGGTTCTCGGTCATCGACACTCCTCAGCCTCCAACAACCCGGACAGTCTACCCGCGGACCCGTCCACGGGGGACCGTCCGGGCGAGTCAGGCGAAGGCCGGCACGTACTCGGCCGGAACGGCTTGGCTGAAGAGGAATCCCTGCCCCTCGTCGCATGCCAGGGTGCGCAACAGCGAGTTCTGCTCGCGTGTCTCGATCCCTTCCGCGGTCACGGTCAGACGCAGGCTCTTCCCCAGGGCGATGATCGCCCGCACCATCTCCACGTCCTCGCCGGCGTCCCTGCCGCCGAGCCGCCCCACGAAGCTGCGATCGATCTTGAGGCCGTCCAGCGGCATCCCTCGCAGCAGCGACAGCGACGCGTTCGCCACGCCGAAGTCGTCGAGCGCCACGTGCACGCCCATGCCACGCAGCTCGTGCAAGTGAGGATCGGCCGCCTCCAAGGTGCCGGCGCCGGTGCGCTCGTTGATCTCGATCTCCAGCAGGCCGGGATGCAGGTCGTAACGGGTGAGCACCTCCTGCACCCGGCGCGTGAAGTCCTCGTCCTCCAGTGCCTGCGGACTGATGTTCACGGCCACGCGACGCGAGGTGCGCTGCTGTTGCCAGCGCTTGGCCTGGGCGCAGGCGCGCTCCAACACCCAGCCGAACAGCTCCCCGCCGAGCTGAGCCTCCTCGGCGAGCTGCACGAAGGCCGCGGGCTTGAGAAGGCCCCGTTCCGGGTGTTCCCAGCGCACCAGGGCCTCCACGCTGGAGATGGATCCGCTCTGCAGCTCGACCCGCGGCTGGTAGTGGAGCACGAGCTCGTCCTCCAGCAGCGCCCGCCGGAACTCCCTCTCCAGCGCCGCCCGTTCGCGCATGGCCGCATCGAATCCCTCGCGGTAGAACCGGTAGGCACCGCGCAGGTGCTGCTTCGCGTCCTCGAGGGCCGTCCCGGCGTGTTCTATCAGCTCAGCCGCGGTGGCCGCGCCCTCCGGGAAGAGCTCGACGCCGATGCTGGCGCTGAGCCGGAGCGTGGCGCCCCGGTCGTGGAACGGATCGGCCACGGCGGCCTGGATCTTGTCGAGCACCGGCAGCGCGGCGCCGGCCTGAGGCAGGCGCGCCAGAAGCACCGCGAACGTGTCTCCGTCGAGCCGGGCCAGCGTGTCGCTGCGGCGCAACTGCCTGCGCAGCCGGACCCCCACCTCCTGCAGTACGCGATCGCCCCGGTCCGCTCCGAGCGTATCGTTCAGGAACCGGAAGTCGTCGAGGTCGACGAGTGCGAGCAGCGAAGCTCCCCCCTCCCGGCGCGTCCGGTAGAGCGCCTGCTGGATGCGATCCTCGAGCAGGTAGCGGTTGGGGAGCCCGGTGAGGGCATCGAAGTGTGCACCGCGCCACAGCTCGGCGCTCACCTGCCGGTTGGCCGTGACGTCGCGTACCACTCCGTAGACCCCGCGACCGCCTCCCTCTCTCCCCTCCCAGCGCACCAGGGCGAAGTCCTCCACCCACAGCACACGGCCCCCTTTGCTCCGCAACCGGTAGGCATGGTGACGCTCGTGCTGCGTGGTCAGGCTTCGCAGCGAAGCTTCGTAGGCCTCGCGATCGTCGTCCAGAACGTGGGCTTCCAACCCCGTCGCGAGGAGCTCATCGACTCCGAAACCGGTCACCGCGGCGCACGCCTCGGACACCCATGTCCACCGCGCCCGGCCGTCCTCGCCGAGGAACAAGCCGTACGCGAACGACGCACCCTGCCCATCCAGTCGATCGGCGAGCACGCTCCGCACTGCCTCCGCCCCGGCGGCGTGCTCGGAGGCGGTCGCATCGCGTTGCAGCACCAGCAGATGGCTGGGCCTGCCGTTCGAGCCCGGAACCGGCAGATGGCGTTGCTCGTTGAAGAACAGCGAGCCGTCCTTCCGGAAGTTGCGCAGGGTGACGGTCACCGGATGACCACCCTCGAGCGCCTCCCGGATGGCCTCGTTGCCGTCCTGCTCGCTGTCCTCACGTTGCAGGAAACCGAGGTTGCGGCCGGTCGCTTCGTCGGGCCGGTAGCCGGTCAACCTGGCGAAACGCTCGCTGGCGTGGACGATCGGGTGACCGACTTGCGTCAGATCCGAGACCGTGAAGCAGGCGTCACCGAACAGGCGCCGCACGGTCTCGACCAGTTCCGCGGTGTCCGGCGTGCCGGATCCGCTCATCAGCTTCCTAAGGATGGCGCGATCACTCGTCGCGCTGTCGGCCTTCATGGGTCCTTCGCGCCTCCTCCGTGCCTCGCGGCCGCCGCGGTTGGCGACGGCCGCAAGTGGAGGTCACGGGACTGGCGTCTGGGCCGGGGCTCCCAACCGCCGGCCGATCGACTCCCGTACCCTCCCACCTCGTCCGAGCACGACCCTACCACCTCGCGGCCCCGCCGCCCGTGACAAATCTCTGACGCAGAGGGCGTTCCTGGCGTATCGAGGGGTACTGCGACGGATCCTGCCGGCGGCCGGGCGCACGACCCGCACGCACGCCGACGGAACCGCCCTCAGCCGGCGTCGATCCCACCGAGGATCAACCTGGCGAGGTCGCGCGAGATCGACAGATGCTTTTCCCCGAGCGCGACCGTGAGAAGGTCACCGACGGGCTCCTTGAACTCCACGCGCAGCCGCGTTCCCGGATGGATACCCAGCTCCGTGACGTAGGCGAGCACCTCCGCGTCCTGGCTGAGGATGCGCGAGACGGTGAACGTCTCGCCCACGGCGACGTCGCACAGGCCCGTGCTCGGCGTCGACGGCACCGTCCCGTCATCACGCGGGATGGGGTCGCCGTGGGGGTCGTGCGTCGGCCGGCCCAGATGCTCGGCCAGTCGCTCGGTGAAGCGCACCGACATCACGTGCTCCATCGCCTCCGCCTCCTCGTGGACCTCGTCCCAGCTGTAGCCGAGGTCGCGGATGAGGAAGGTCTCGAGCAGGCGGTGTCGACGGATGAGGCGCAACGCCTCGCCGCGACCGGCGACGCTGAGCTGCGCACCATAGTAGCGCCGGTACTGGATGAGCCCCATACGCTTGAGCTTGCCGAGCATGCCGGTGACCGAGGACGCCGTGACGCCCAGGGCGCGGGCGATGTCGCCCGTCGCCGCCGGGCCGTCGCGGGCGATGACCCAGATCGCCTTCAGGTAGTCACCGACCGATGTCGACAGCGACGCCTTCCCGGGCTCCACTTTCGTCACACCGAAGTCTACGGGCTGCGGTCGAGGGGTGCAACCGGCGTCGTGCCCTCGCCCGGGCTCCCGTGTGCCCCCTGCAGGAGGTGCTCCGCCAGAGCCCTGGCCGCCCTCGACGCCAGTTCGGGAGGCCAGTGGAACATCGTCAGGGGACGCAGCAACGCTTCGGAGTCCAGCGGCACCACCCGCAGGGCACCGGTCGCCACCTCCCGGCGTACCGCGGACTCGGAGAGGAATCCCGCACCGAGGCCGGCCAGCACGGCCTGCTTGACGGTGTCGAGCCCGGTGGCCTCGAGCGTGATCGTCAGGCTCACCCCCGCGGCCGCCAGGGCACGATCCACCACCTCGCGGGTGCCCGAGCCGCGCTCGCGACGCACCACTTCCAGCCCCGCCAGGCGGACCAGCGCCAGCGGCTCGCTCGCGGCCAGCGGGTGATCGGGGCGCACCACCAGCACCAGCCGGTCGATACCGTAGAGCGCGGACTCGACCTGGGCCGGCGGTTCGCTCACCGGACCTTCAACGATCGCCAGGTCGGCCTCGCCGCCGGCGAGCAGGGCGACGGCATCGGCCGAGTTGCGCGTCAACAGCTCGATCCGCAATCCCGGGTGAGCGGCCCGGAACGGGGCCAGCGCCGACGGCAGGCGGTAGACGGCCACCGTCATGCTGGAGGCGACCCGCAGGCCGCCCCGAAGCAGGCCTCCGAGCTCGTCGGACCAGCGTTGCGCGCCTGCAACGGCGTTCGCCACGGAGCGTGCGTAGGGTAAGAGTGCCACGCCCGCCGCGGTGAGGTGAACGCCGTGACGGTGTCGGCGATAGAGCGGCTCACCGACGGCCTGGGTGAGCTTCCGCAACTGGGCCGACACGGCCGGTTGCGTGCGGTGGAGTCGTTCGGCCGCCGCGGACACACTGCCCGCCTCGGCCACGCATGCGAACGCGATGAGGGGCTCAGCTCCGATGCGCACATCATATTATAAACATCCTGGATACCTACCACTCTTATCATGACTTTGATTTATGGCGCGCCCGCGACTAGACTCCTCGGATGCGCCTGCTCGCTCGTCCCTCGCTGCCCGACCTCGCCACCCTCCGCACACTCCCCCGAGGCCTCGTCCTGGCAGGCGCCCTCGCGCTGGCGGCCAGCCTGGCGGCGCGCCTGCCCGGGCTCGCCACGCTCGGCCCGCTCGGGATCGCCATGATCCTGGGCGTGCTGTGGCGGACCACCGCAGGTCTCGGCAACGCTCTGCTGCCGGGAACGACCTTCGCCGCCCGCACGTTGCTGCGTGCCGGGGTGGTGCTGCTCGGAGTCCGCCTGAACTTCGCGTTGCTGGTGCACGCCGGGCCGCGCGTGCTCCTCCTCGACCTGCTGGTCGTCGTCATCGGAACGCTGGCGATGGAGCGCTTCGGCAAGCTGCTGGGGCTCGGACGCGGCGTGCGGCTCGGCCTGGCGCTCGGATCATGCATCTGCGGGGCGGCCGCCATCGCCGCCGCCGCTCCGATCATCCGCGCCAGCGACGACGACGTCTCGGTCTCGGTCGGCATCGTGAGCCTGCTGGGGACCGTGGGGGTGATCGGATTCGCCGTGCTCGCGCCGTTGATCGGCATGAGCGTGCAGCGCTACGGCCTCATGACCGGTTCGACGCTGCATGAGGTGGCCCAGGTCCTGGCCGCCGGCGCCGCCTACGGCGCCCGGGCACTCGACCTGGCAACCATCACCAAACTGACGCGGGTGGCGCTGTTGGCGCCCACGCTCCTCGTGGTCGGCGCCATCCTGCATCGTCGCGACGCCTCCGCTGAACTCGGCAGCGACCGCCGTGCGGAGCGCCGGCCGCCGCTCCTCCCCGGCTTCCTGATCGGCTTCCTTGCCCTCGGCGCGCTCCGTAGCGTGGGCCTGGTGGCTGGGCCCCTGGTACCCCTGCTGCAGACCGGCAGCACCGTCCTCATGACGACGGCCATGGCCGGGATCGGGCTGGCCGTCGACCTCCGGGTGGTCCGCCGGATCGGCGCGCCGGCCGTGGTGCTGGCGGTGGTCGGCTTCGCCCTCACGCTCGGCATCGCCACCGTGGCGACGCTCGGCCTGCCGGGATAACGACGCCGAGCGCCAGCCGGATGTTGGCATCGACTGCGGGGCACCTTCGAAGGGTCACCGCACTTCACCGAGAGATACCCCCCATAGGTATTCAACATGACAGATCGGCCGTGCCGCCGGGTGCTAGCCTTGAGCACGGATGGAGGGTGCCATGCCCAAGAACGAGCAGCACCACGACGTCGTGATCATCGGCGGCGGGCCGGCGGGGCTCACCGCCGGCATCTACGCCGGGCGCGGCCAGCTCGACACCGTGATCATCGAGAAGGGCCTTCCCGGCGGGCAGATCGCCCAGACCGACGAGGTCGAGAACTACGCCGGCTTCCCCGATGGCATCACCGGGCCCGAGCTGTCGCAGCGCATGGTCCAGCAGGCCGAGAAGTTCGGAGCGTCCATCGTCATGGACGAGGTGACGGCCGTCGAACGTGAAGCGGCGGGCGGGTTCGTGGTGCGCGGTTACGACGCCGACTACCACGCGCGGTCGGTCATCGTCGCCACCGGAGCGAACCCGCGCCGGTTGGGCGTTCCCGGGGAGGACGAGTTCTACGGGCGCGGCGTCTCCACCTGCGCGACCTGCGACGGGTTCTTCTACCGCGGCAAGCGCGTGGTCGTGGTCGGCGGGGGTGACGCGGCGGTCGAGGAGGGCACCTTCCTGACGAAGTTCGCCGACACGGTCACGATCGTGCACCGGCGGGACGAGCTGCGGGCCCACAAGGCCGCCCAGGAGCGCGCCCTGGCCAACCCGAAGATGCGCTTCGTGTGGAACACCGTGGTCACCGAGGTCCTCGGCGAGGACGGCCAGGTGAGCGGGGTGCGCACCCGCAACGTGGTGACGGGCGAGGAGGGAACGCTCGACACCGACGGCGTGTTCGTCTACATCGGCCACGTGCCGAACACCGGCTTCGTGGAGGGTGCGGTGCGCCTGCGCGAGAGTGGCTACATCGACGTCCGCGATGAGATCTACACCGACGTCGAGGGGCTCTTCGCTGCCGGCGACGTCTCCGACGAGGTCTACCGTCAGCTCGGGACGTCGGTCGGGGCCGGTACCCGCGCGGCCATGGCCGCCGAGCGCTGGCTGGCCGAGCAGGACCTCCCCGCTGCCGTCCGGCCCGTCAAGGAGCCGGCGCCGTCCGAGGCCCGCGCCACACTCGCGTTCAACGTGCCGGTACGGGACGCCTGAGCGCTCGAGATACCGTGCGTCAGCGCGGCAGGAAGTCGTAGAACAGGAACGAACCGCGGTAGGAGGTCGCCAGCACGTGGCCGTCGGTCCACAGTGGGGTGCCGACGGCCTCCCGCCACGCCCTGCCGTCGCTCGCGGTCAGCGTGATGAAGGTGCCGTCCGCCTTCGCCGTCCAGCCGTCGCCCGTCAGCGGGGCCGCCGACGGCGCTTGTAGTGTCAACGCCGCGCCCTTGGGGGCGACCGGCAACTCGCCGTGGTCGAGCCCCAGGTACTGGACAGGGCCTTGTGCGGTCATGCCCAGCTCAGGGACGCCCAGCGCCAGCAGCCGGCTCGTCTCGTTGCCGCTCTGCCCCACCGTGACCCGCTCCAGCACTACCAGACGCGGCGCGGCGTCGGGCTGGGGCCGGTAGACGGTCGCCTTGACATCCGAGAGCGGCAGGCCGAGACCGTCTGCGACCAGCGACAGCACCGAAGCCTCGAACGCGTCCCGGGCCTCACCGGTGTCCTGCTGATAGCTGTCGGGCCACAGCGCCAGGTTGCGCAGGCGCGTGATGCTTCCGTCCGCCGCCGGCACCGCCAGCCATGCATCGAAGGAGTCGACCTGGTCGCCCTCCAGCGTGACGTAGCGGGCTTCCGTCAACGGGGCCGACTGCTGAAGCCGCACCGCCACCCCGCTACGCCAGGGAACCACCGTCACATCTCGCCCGTCCGGGATGATGCGCGTCAACACCCGTGGCGCCAACGACACGATCCCGGGCGGGATCGCCTCCGCCAGCGCCGGCACCGGACGCCCCCCGGCGACCTGCGGCATGGAGTCGGCGAACACCAGCGCTGCCTGGCGATTCGCGAACGCGCCCACCCGCACGCGGAAGACGTCGCCGAGTCCGGTCGTCGACCGCACCACGTAGGCGGGAAAGCCCTCCGTGTTGAGCTGCGTCTGCAGCGCCAGCGCCGAGTCCTTGTCCGACAGCGCCACCACCTGAACGGTGTAGGAGATGGACTGGGCGGAGGCAGCCGTCACCAGCGCCAGGAGCACCGACAGCGCGGCCGACCGGAGCCGGAACGGCACTAGAAGTCCTTCCGCTCGAACAGGACGACCGAAACGGCCGCGAACGCCGCGCAATACAGCGCGATGAGCGCCGACACCCAGCCCATGTTGGCCACCGGCTTGGCGTAGGCGTTGAGTTGCGTGGTCAACAGGTACGGGGTGAGCCCGGGGAACACCACCAGGAGTTGCATGAAGATGAGCACCGATAGCGTCGCCAGCGCGCCGCCCGCGGCGTTCATGAACACCACCGTGAACAGCACTCCGAGCAAGCTCACCGGCACCAGGCTGTAGGCGGCCACCAGATACGCACCCGCCACCTCGCGCAGCGCGTGTGCGGCCTGCATGGTGCCCTGCCCAAGCAGACCGGCCTGGCCGAGCCCGGTACCGCCCACGAACGAGCCGTAGCCGTAGGGCGCACCCGCGATCAAGGACACTACGAAGAACAGCGCGAGGACCGCGAACGGATACACCGATGCGACCAGGAGCTTGGCGAGCAACCACTGCGAGCGCGATACCGGCCGGAGCAGGACCGTCGGCAGGGTGCCGTGGCTCAGCTCCATGCCGAGCAACTCCGCGGATGTGATCGCCACCAACAACGGCAGCAGGAACTGCATACTCGACAGCAGGCTCAAGGCAGGGACCTGGTAGGCCGACACCAGGTAGAAGCCGTAGACCGAGTAGATCCCCGGTGCGTAGGCCCAAAGGATCGGGAACAGGACGAGCAACACGGCGGAGAAGCGCACGCTCGCCAGGCGAGCAACCTTGCCGAACTCCATGGCCAGCAAGCTTCTCACGCCTCGCCCTCCCTCTCCCCACTCATCCGGGGATCGGCAGGCGCCCAGGCACCGCTGCGCCGAGAGCGCTCGTTGGAGACCCTCTCGCGGTAGTAGCCGCGCAAGTCGAAGATGTCCCGCGTCAACTCGAACACGGCGATCCCCGCCTCGGACAGCGCAGCCGTCACGCGGCCGATCACCCCCGCCTCGGCAGGGATGAACACCACTTCCTCGCCCCGCACCGCGGCATGGCGGATCCACGGCTGGGTCTCGAGCAGTGCACGGGCATCGTGCGGCCGGTCGACCCAGACTCGGTAGCGCTCGCGTCGGTCGAGCAGGTTCACCTCGTCGATGAGCGCACCCTCCTCCATGATCGCCACCCGCGTGCAGTACGCGACCACCTCGTCGAGGTGATGGGTCGAGAGCAGCACCGCCGTACCCGACGACGCCGCCTCGCGAAGCACCGAGTGCACCAGATGAAGGCTGAGCGGGTCCATGCCGCTGGCGGGCTCGTCCAGGATCAGCACCTCGGGACGCGTCAGCAACGCAGCCGCTACTCCCAGGCGTTGCCGCATGCCGAGGCTGTACACGCCCACCCTGCGCTCGGCGGCGTTGCCCAGCTCCATCATGTCCAGCACCTCGTCGATGCGCTCGTCCGCCACGCCGCCGGCCAACCTGCCATGGAGGTGCAGGTTGCCGCGCCCCGTCAAGTAGGGGTAGAAGGCGGCGGGCGCCTCGACCACGGCCCCGAGCTTGCGCCGCACGGCCGGCTCCTGATGCGGGTTGGTGCCGAGCATGCGCACCGACCCTTCCGAGGGGAAGGCCAGGCCGGCGACCAGCCGGATGACCGTCGTCTTCCCCGCACCGTTCGGTCCCACCAACGCGTACACCTCGCCGGCGTTGACGGTGAAGCTCATGTCGCGGACGACCGGACGCTTGCCGTACCGCTTGGTCAGGTGGGCGACTTCGATCGATGGCGTGGGCATGGGGTTCCTCGGCGAAAGTGTACGTCCTGGCGGCCTGTTGGCACGGTTAATTCTTCATCACGCCGGCGCCCGCGCCATCCCTGTGGGCGTCCTCCGCTGTCAGGCCGACCCTTCCCGGGGCGCGCCCACCATCCCGTCCTGCTCCACCAACATGATGTCCAGCACGTGCTCGATGGTCTTCTCGACGGCGCGGTCGAAGTCGGAGGCCTCCACCACCGGTACACCCTCCAGCTCGGCCTGTTCGACGACGAAGTCCTGCAGGATGCGGATCTCGCCGAAGTGCTCCAGGTAGGGCTGCTGGCGGCGGCGGTGGAAGGTCTGCCCCTCGCGCACGCCGAAGTGACGCCGGTGGTCCTCCTCGTCGGCGACCGCCATCACCACCTTGATGAGGATGGCGTCCGGCGTCTCGCGGCTGGGCGCGATGCCGGGGACCAGGTGCGCTCCCTCCATCACCAGCGACGTGGCCTCGGTGACATTGCGATCGATGATGGCACACACCGCCGGGTCGAGCTGCTGGACCTGCGCCAGGAACCCGCGCAACACGCGCTTGCGCTTGGGCCTGACGGTGTCGCGCTCACTGGGAAGAAGTTCCGCCCGCCAAGCGGAATAGCTCGAGCTGTGCAGCACCGGGCTCAGGTCGGGCCCGATGAGCGACCGCAGTGCCTGACGCACGGAGTCGGTCGACACGTTACGTGGGATGCCCAAGCGGTACCCGACCTCCGAGGCGATCGCGGACTTCCCGACCCCCGGCGCGCCCCCGACCACCAGGATGATCGGCCGGTCGGGCCGTCGCACCGCCCGCATCAGGTCGTAGCGCCGCGCGAACTCGTCACCCGCCTCGTCGCGAAGCAGCCGGCACGCCTCGCGACGCACCTCCAAGCGCTGGACGATCGGCTGCTCCGAGCGGTACAGCGCCTCCTCCACCCGCTTCGCCAGATTGTGGGAGAACTCCGGTCCCAGGCCGACGGCCATCACCGACTGCGCCAGGATCCCGCGCGAGAAGGGCATCTCGACGCCGTCCTCCTCGACCACTTTGAGCTCGAGGCTCTGCCGCGTCAACGCCTCGTAGCGCAGGCGCAGGTCACGGCCGTAGCGACCCTCCAGCGCGACCGCCACGCGCCGCGCCAGCTCCGCCTGGGGGATGCGCTCCACCCCCTCGGCGCGCAGCCCCTGTTCGACGAGATTGGCGACCGAGTGCGCTTCCTTGAAGCCGAGGTCGAGCTTCTCCAGCGACGCCATCAGGGTACGGCGGGAGAACGGCTCCTGATCTCCGTCGACGTCGATCAGCAAGGGCACGAAGGGGGGTGTCTGGTGACGGAGCCGTTGCGCAACCGCGGGCGCGACCCGCTCCTCCACCATGGCGGCGAGCACGTCCAGGAGCTCGGCCAGGTCGATCCGACGCGTCCCGGCCTCGCGGAGCCGACGCTCCGCCTCGCGCGCGATGCGGATGGCCTCGTCGGTGAGAACGCCGGCCGACTGCAGCGCCTCCACCACTTCGCCGGTGGTGTAGACGTAGGCCTCGTCGCCGCGGATCACACGAAGATCGCGCCGCTTCACCTCCTGGCTCCTCTCCACTCGAGCACGCGCTCAGGCGACACCGGAAATCTCTGCGAGGCTACCACGGATCGAAAGGGTCCTCGGAACGCCCCTCAAGTACGTCCAGCAGGTTCTTCACGACGTTCCCGGTGAAACCCCAGATCTCACGGCCCTGCCAGGGGTAGGTGTAGATACGCCTGCGGTACTGGCGCAGCTGCCTCACCTCCGTGCGAGGCTCGATGGCAGCGAGAGCGTTGAGCGGGGCGGTGAACACGTCGGCGACCTCCCGCGGGTTCACCACGAGCGGCTGGGGCCAGGGGATGCGCGCCACCACCGGCGTGGCGACGTAACCGGCGGGGGACGGATGGTCGCTGAGGACGCCGAGCACCGCTTCCGCCGGCACGCGCAGCCCCACCTCCTCCTCGGTCTCGCGCAACGCGGCTTCCACCAACGCCTCGCCATCCTCCATGCGGCCGCCGGGGAACGCGATCTGGCCGGCGTGGTTGGAGAGGGACGAGGAGCGCACCGTGAACAGCAACTCGAGCCCTTCGGGGCCCTCGAGCAGCGGCACCAGCACGGCCGCCCGCCGGAACCCGGGGATCTCCATCACGACCCGCTCCATGCGCTCGAGCCGCTCCTTCAGCCCCTGGAGCGTCGGGGTCACGTGCGCCCCGTGAAGCGTCGAACGGCGGAATCCACGACCATGGCGTCAGGATAGCCCGGCTGCGGGCGGCGGCCCGTCGCTGCCCGCAGCCAGCCGGCGCCGCCGCGACACCGTCCGCCGAGCGAGCGCTAGCGGCGCGCCACTCCGATGAAGGCCCAGTGCCGCCCCGTCACGCCCGCGTCGCGACGGTGGCTGAAGTAGTCCTCCGGCCGGCAGTGGGTGCAGACGTCGGCGCTCCAGATCCGCTCGGCCGGAACGCCCGCCTGCTGCAAGGACCAGCGGTTGGCCGTCACCAGGTCGAGCCGGTGTCGCCCGTCGTCGTCCGGCGTCGCCACCTGCGGCGGGAACCCTGCGCCCCGGTAGGCGGCCACGACCTCGGGCCCGACCTGATAGCACGCTCCACCGATGCCCGGCCCGATGGCGACGCGTAGGTCGGCCGGGCGGCTGCCGAAGCGCTCGACCATGTGCCGCACGACGGCGCCCGACAACCCGGCCACGGTGCCACGCCAGCCACAGTGCGCCGCGGCCACGGCGCCCCGCACCGGATCATGGAACAGCAGCGGGAAGCAGTCGGCGACACTCACCACCAACAGGCGACCCGGCACGTCGGTGGCGGCCGCGTCGGCGCTCTGAGTGAACCAGGTCGCGTCACCACTCAGCACGCGGTCGCCGTGCACCTGGTCGAAAGCGCAGACGTCCGACCGGGCGAAGCCGAGCGCGGCCAGCAGGCGATCCCGGTTGGCCTCCACCGCCTCGCGGGCATCGCCCGAGCTCAGGCCCAGGTTCAGCGACCCGTACGGCCCATCGCTCACACCTCCGCGGCGCAGCGTGAAGCCGTGCGGCCAGGGCAGGTCGGGCGCCGTCAGGACGACGAGAGGGTCGCCGGCTGGGTCGCTGCGGGTCGATGTCAGCTCGCGCAGGGGCATGCCTCGATGCTAGCCCGAAGCGCGGTCCCCCTGCGCCGCGGGCTCAGTAGTTGCGGGCCCGCAATCGGAGCGTGGTAGCCGCCGCGAGCCACTCCGAGACGGCGTGGACGGCCCCGCGTACGGTGGGCGTGATGACGGGATCGCCGAACGGTTCGAGCCGGACGATCACCTCATGGTCGGCACGTTGCTGCACCAGTACCAGCAGGTGCTGGCGGAGGTCGGGCTCGTCCACGCTCGCCCGCACCCACCAGCGCGGCCGGATCGTCTCACCCTCGCCGGGTGCCGCGATCGTCGCCGCCTCGACCGGCGTATGCGCGCGCTCGGCGGCGTCGCTGCCGAGCGGACCGAAGCTGCGCGCGACCTCGTGCAGGATCACGTGCCCCGCACCGTAGGCGAGCACGACCTTGGCGAAGGGCGCTGCCGGCGGCAGCGTCCCCGTGAACAGCGCGTGGGGCATGGCAGTGGGCCTTTCGAAGTGCGGGAAGGCCTGCGTCGGCGAGCCGTCGTAACGGAACTCGACGTAGTGCAGGGCCTTGCCCTGGGCCTTCCACTTGAGGGCGTACTTGGTCTCGAACACCGCTTCCGGCGGCGTGGTCGGGCGAGCCTGGAAGCTCCCCGACACCTCGGCCTCGGCGATCGCGAAGGCGAGATAGTCGGGGTGATCGGTCGCTAGACGCACCGCCCCACCGAGCCGGAGCCGGCTGGCGGCCAGATCGAAGAAGGAGCGCTGCAACAGGCGCCGGTCGACGTGTCGCTCCTTCGGCCAGGGGTCCGGGAAGTTCACCACGATGCCCGCCAGCGCGTGCTCGGCGAACAGGTGACGCAGTGCGAACTGCGCCCCGGCCTTGGCCATGCGCACGTTGCCGACGCCTTCGCGGCGCACCCGCCTGAGCGCACGTTGCACGCTGGCGCTGGAGATCTCGAGCCCGACGAAGTCGGCGTCCGGCTCGTCCTTGGCGCGCCGGACGGTGTAGCGCCCGTCCCCGAAGCCGATCTCCAGGTGGAGATCGCTGGAACGACCGAACTCGGCCGACCAGTCGACCGGGAACGGGCGCGTGCGCCAGGGCAGCAACGGGCTGAGCGAAGCTCGCTCGTCCATGGGGACGCTCCTCGAAAGGGTCTCAGTCGCGCTTGACCACGGGCCGCACCAGCAGGGCCTCGTTGGCGGCCAGATCGGACCGGAAGAGGGTATCTCGGGAGAACAGGATGTAGGGCCCGGCGCCGTCGACGGCACTCGCCCGGAACACCAGCACCTTGCCGTCCGCGCGCCTGCAGGCGACACGTTCGGCAGGGCCGCCGCTAGCGCGCTCCCAGGTGTTGAGGATGCCCGGGTCGAGCCCCGCCACCCCCGCGGCCAGCTCGCGATCGGTGAGGCGCGCCACCAGGCGTGCGGTGCGGGGCCGCCGACCGCGCATCTTCAGCACGCCAAGACGAGACAGGCGCTCGACGATGGCGAGCGTGTCATCGGGATCGAGGCCCGCATCGAGCGCGATGCGGGTGACGTTGCGCTGAGCATTGACGTGGGCGAGAACCGTGCGCTCGTCCTCGTTCAGGGCGAGCTCCTCGGCACGCTCGAAGTTGGTATCGAGCACGGGTACCGCGTCGCGGGCCACCGTGGGGCCGCCCTCACGACGCGACTCGTCGAGACGCCGGATCGCCTCCAGCACCAGGTTCTCGGTGCCACTGCGGATCGTGGACTCGGGTGCGGGGATCCCCATACGGAACTCGAAGCTCCCCCGTTCGTCGGCGAAGAGCGCGTAGACCGCGTTCTCCCCCGTGAGCTCGCCGAACTCCGCGTGCACGACCTGCCCTTTGTCGAAGTACACTCGCGCCAGACCCGCGGGGTGATCGATCCCCAGGCGTCCCGAGCGCTGCGAGCCCGACAGCAGCTGGAACAGGTCGACCAGCGAGAAGAGGCCCAAGGTCCCGGTCACGGCCGCATTCTACCTTCGAGCCGGGCGAACGAGACCGTGACCCGCCGTGTGACCGCGCAACTCCACCGAGGCGCGCACGATCGCCTCGCGCTCGGCGTCGGGCGCCAACGCGACCACGCCCTCACGTCCCTCGGCCCATGGACCGGGCACCAGCGTCGCGTTGGCGAGCACGCTCGAGCGCCCGCGAGGCGCGAACCCGAACGCCTCCCCCACCAGCATCGGGTTGAGGCCGTAGCGGAGGTTGACGCGCCCCTGGAGCAACGCCCGCAGCCCGCGCCCCAGCCACGCCTCGCCCTCGCTGACACTCGGATCCGGCGGCCACGGACGCGTCCACGCGGCATCGTTGGCGCTGGGCTGGACCAGCATCTCCGCCCCCTGGGCGTCGAGCGCGGCCACCACCCCTTCGTGCCAGCCGTCCAGACACACCGCCACCCCGACCCTGCCGCACGGCGCGCGCATCACCGACAGGTCACTCAACGCGCCACCGACGAGCCCCACGTGCGACTCGAGCCCGGGGGTCAGGAACACCTTGCGGCTGCGTCCGAGCAGGGCACCCCCCGGCGCGAAGCTATAGGCCACGTTGTGGACGCGGCGGCCCGTCACGTGGCTGCCGCGCGATGCTTCGACCTCGATCTCGGGTAGGAAGGCCGTGCCTGCCACGACGGTGGCGCCCGTCGACCTCGCGACCGCACGGAAGGCGCCCACGTAGGCCTCATGCACCTCGAGCGCGCGTGCCAGATGCACGGCGGCCGGTCCGGGAGCCCGGTGGCGCCAGGCCGCTGCCAGCACCTCCCCCCAGTGGCCCCGCAACGACCGCCGGGCCGCTTCGGCCAGGGTGCCGCTGCCGGCCACTTCGCGGGCGCGTCCCAGCGTGAACAGCAGCGGCATCGCGATCGCCTCCGGGAAGGCCAGCAGCACCGCGCCCCCGTCCTCCGGCACACCGGCCATGGCCTCTCGGGCGAGGCGCATCGTCCATGCCGCGAATCGTTCGGCACTGCCGTAGGGATCTTCGGAGAGGGCCGCCTGGACGGCCACGAGGTGGACGCGCACGCTTCAGTCTAGCCGTCGGCGGCGCACCACAGAAGCAACGCCCTGGACGCGTCCCACCGCGATGTCGCGGCGCCCCGACGGTATACTGCGCTGGTGCCCGCCCGTTTGGCGCGATACCTGCTTCGCGAGACAGCGGGGCTCTACTTCCTGGGCGTCGCGGCCTTCTGCCTGCTGCTGTCCATCGACCTGCTGAGCGTGCTCGCACGCTTCCTGATCCAGCAGGACGCCACCCTTGGACAGGTCGGCCTGCTACTGCTGTACAAGCTGCCCTACTTCTTCCATCTCAGCTTCCCCATCGCCGTGGTGTTCGCCGTGCTGCTCGCCACCGGCAGGCTCGCCAAGGACTCGGAGCTCAAGGCCGCCTACTCGCTCGGCGCCCGACCGGCCGACCTGCTCGTGCCGCTGGCGGCGCTCGGTCTGCTGGTGGGAGCGGTGAGCCTGGTGAACAACGGTTACGTGGAGGCGCGAGCCGAGACCGCCTACCAGCACATGATCGACCGCTTCATCTACGTTCGCCCCCCCGCACAGGTGCAGACGGACGCTTCGTTCCGCATCGCCGGCGAGGGGGTCTTCTACGCCGCGCGCATCCGCGGCAACCTCACGGACCTCGCGGAAGCCGACCTGCAGGGCGTCCTGATTCTGCTCGACGACGGCACGGTGCTGACGGCAACCCATGGCAAGTGGTCGAGCAGCGCCAAGACCTGGACGCTGCTCGACGCCCAGCGCAGCGCGCCCGGGCAAGCTCCGGCCAACGCCGGCACCGTCACCGTTCCGTTCCCCTTGGAGGCGACCCCCAACCAGACCCTGGCGCGCAGCGCGACCCTTCCGCTCGACGAGCTGTGGGCACAGATCGGCCGCCTGCGCCTGGCGGGAGGCGATGCCGGGCCTCTGCTGTTCCAGTTCCACCGACGCGTCGCCGACGCCTTCACCGCCGTGGTGTTCGCCATCATCGCCGGGGCGCTCGGCCTGCGGGTTCGCGGGCGCGCCTCCGGCTTCGCCTGGACGATCATCCTGCTGGTGCTGTTCTGGGCGATGTGGTTCTTCGCGCGCAGCCTGTACCAGGCGGGCGCGTTGGGCCCGGTGGAAGCGGCCTGGATGACACCGCTGATCGCCGGCGTGGGGGCCGTGCTGCTGGCCATCTGGAGCCTGCGAGCATGAACCGCTTCAGCCGCTACCTTTTCCGCGAGATCCTGCCCCTGTACGGCGCCGGCCTGGCGGTGCTGTTGGTCCTGCTGCTCATGAGCTTCCTGCTCGGCGTGCTGGCCGACGCCCTGGCGCGCGGCGTCCCCGCTCCACTGGTGGCCCGATTCCTGCTGTTCAAGCTACCCGCGGCTGCGGGCCCGGGGTTGCCACTGGCACTGCTGTTCGCGGCCCTGCTGGGGCTGACCCGTCTCGCCCAGGACGGCGAGATCAAGGCGGCCATGCTGCTGGGGTTGAGCCCGCGCCGCTTCCTGATGCCGATGCTCGGCCTGGGACTGCTGGTGAGCCTCCTCGCCTTCGCCAACGACGAGCTGGTCGTGCCGTGGAGCGAACAACACGCTCTCGAGGTCCAGAAGGACATCCTGCTGCGCAGTCCCGAGACCGTCATCAAGTCCGGCTCGTTCTTCACGGACGCGCTCGGCCGCAGCATCTACATCGGGTCGGTGGCGCCCGGCGGGCACCTCCGCAACGTGACGGTGATCAGCCCGGGCGGCACACAGGGCCCACGTGACGTCATCCAGGCCGCCAGCGGCGATCTCGACCAGGCCGCTGGTGTGTGGCGCCTTCAGGACCTGCGCTTCCGCGTGTTCCGGGCCGGCCGGCTGGTCCTCGATTTCCACGCCGCCAGCGGCGACCTGCCGGTCCGCGGCCTGGCCGCCGGCGTCACCGGCACTCCCGACCTGGTGTACCTGCCGCTGGGCGAGTTGATCCAGCGCCTGCGGAGCGATCCGGGCCGACCCAAGCCTGCGGAGTGGACCGCGCTGTATCGCAAGCTCGCTGAGCCACTCGCCGCGACGGCCTTCGCCCTGTTCGCCCTGTCCGTCGCGCTCTTCACCTTCCGGCGCGGGGTTCCGCTCGGGCTGGTCTCGGTACTGTTCCTGACGTTCATCTACTACGCCACCGGCAGCGTCTCGAAGCTCCTCGGGGCGCAGGGCACCATCCCCGCCTACGTTGCGGGTTGGGCGCCGGTGGCCCTCTACGTCGTGGCCGGTGGGGTCCTCCTAGCACTCTCCTGGAGGCGCTGAATGCGGCGCGCCCTGCTTCTCGGCGCCCTCACGCTGTTGCTCCTGGCCGGCGGAAGCGCCCAGGCCGTGCGCATCACCATCGACTCCGGCGGCGACCCCGCCAGCCGCCTGGAGATCCGCACCCTCACGCTCCCTGACGGCACCGAGGCGCAGCTCTACGTCCTGGAGGGACACCAGGTCCACGTCACCATCGGAGACAGCGAACTGGTGGCCGACCACGTCGAGTTCGACCTGACCAACCGCATCGTCAGGGTGGTCGGCTACGGCAGCTACACCGCCAACGGGGAGACGGTCACCGGCAACGACATGGTCATCGATCTCAAGGGGGAGAGTCTCCAGGCGAAGGACGTCATCATCAGCACCTCGGCACTCGACGTCACGGGCGACAGTGCCAGCCGGGTCCCCGGCCAGATCAGCATCCTCAGCGGGCACTTCAGTCCCTGTTCGCGCTGCGACCAGACCGTGCAGGACTACGGCTTCGACGCCTCGCGTATCGAGCTCTATCCGGGTGATCGCCTGGTGGCCTACGGCGTGACGGTGCTGTTGCGCGGCCGCCCGCTGTTCCACCTGCCGCTGCTGGTGCTGCCGCTGGCCCCGCCGAACCGGCAACCGCTGCTCTCGATCACGTCCGGCACGGCCACGACACGCGCCGAGATCGCCCTGCGCTGGCCCTACGTGGCCGGACCGAACGCGTTCGGCAACGTCGACCTCCACTACTACGCCGACGTTCAGACGGGCGCCGGCGGTGGGTTGGAGAAGAGCCTGCTGGGGGGCCAGGTGCTGACGTCCTACCTCGGCGGTGGCTTCGATCACCGGTTCTACACCGATCGTGGCAAGGGCGAGTTCAAGGTGGAGTACACGCCGTTCACGCTCGATCGCAACGCCGACGGCACGGTACCCAGCGGAGCGAAGGGCGAGAGCACGCTCCAGTTCGACCTGCACTACGCCACCGAGTCCACACTCGGTCCCCCGGCGGTGTCGTTCAGCCTCAAGCGGGACGATACGGTGCGCAACCGTATCTGGGAGTACGCGTGGTCGACCACCGCGCAGAACGCCGGCCTGGAGGGAACGTTCAGCAGTCAGGGGTATCTCGACGTAGCTCCCGGCGACACCGTGACCACGCCGAGCTACGCCAACCGGACCACGCCCCTGTGGACCGTCGGCCGCCTCGAGGTCAAGCCCACCAACCTGAAGGACTACACCTTCGGTCCCTTCCAGGTGCAGAGCGCCTTGCTCGACCTCGGCGTCTTCCGCGACACCAGCAACCTCAGTAACCGCAGCGCGGCCGCCACCCCGACGTTCACGGCTGCCCGCGCGCTCGACAACTACGCCCTGGTCATGAACCCGGTCTCCCCCTGGAGCGGCATGACGGTGTCGGGCAAGAGCGTGTTCACCGGCAACTACTACGGCACCGGCGAACGCCTCGTGAACTGGGACGCCAACCTCACGGCGAAACAGACCGCCGAGGGCGTGGGCTCGCTGTCCCTCAGCTTCCAGCGCAACACTGCGCAGGGGGAGACCCCGTTCGCGTTCGACCAGATCCCGTTGAGCACCCGAACGGAGACCAGCGCAACGCTCCTGATCGACCCCCTGAAGTGGGCCAGCCTCGAGGTCAAGAGCGGCTACGTGTTCGTCGACAGCCGCGATCAGCAGAACGTTGGCGTGCAACCGGTCGACTCCACCCTGACCCTGTTCGGAAACACAGACTGGGTCAACCTCAGCGTCAGCAACAGCTACGACGTGAAGAACCAGGATCCCGGCACCATCGACACCAGACTCGACCTGACGTCGCGCGGCGACCTCAAGGCGACCTTGAGCCTCGAGCACATCCAGGACCTCAAGCCCACCCCCGATCGCCTCAGCGGGATCGTGACCAACGAGACCCACTCCCAGGCGAAGGCAAGCCTGGCCTACGCAGGCGTGGCGGAGCTCTCGATCAGCGGCGGCTACACCTACGCGCCGCCTCCTCCTCCGACTGGAGAGCCGCCGCAGGCCTGGGATCCCCTGGACCTCTCGCTCACCCTGGGCACACTCCAACAGGACGACGCCGTCCCGGGCGTCAAGCTCACCTACGAGCGCGATCTGAACGCCGGCAAGGTCACCGCCCTTCGCGTCGATGCCGCGGCCGCCGTCGGCCCAGTGCAGTTCAGCGCCTCGGAGCAGCTGGGCTTCCCAGACGGCACCGTGGCGTCGAGCTCACTGAGGGTCGCGTGGCCGGGGATCGCGGCGGCCGAGGCCGACGGGTTGGCGTGGCTCGAGCCCGCGTGGCTGGGCTTCCCCGGCGATCCCACCTTCAGCCGCGCGATCGCGTTCCGGTTCGAGGATGCACCGACGACCGGATCGCCCGTCTGGCAGGTGCGCTACGACACCATCTTCGATCCCACCCTGAACGGCGGCGCGGGTGGCTACCGCAACACCGACCTGACCGCCCGCGCCGTCCTCACCGACCGCCAGGTCGGGCCCGCCAACTTCAGCGTCGATCTGTTCTACGACATGCCGCTGCGCGACGATCTGTTGCCCCTGTCCTATCTGCGTCGCGCCAGCCTGACCTTCGGCGTCGATCTGTACCAGACGGTCGGCCTGCAAGGTGCGCTGGGCTACAACGGCAGCTACTCGAGCGCCACACAGAGCGTGACCAGCGAAGTGCTCACCCTCGGTGACGTGGCTCTCATCGTCCGCCCCCTCAAGGACCTCTATGTTGGGGCGGTGGTGAACGACACCTGGGACTTCAGCGGCAACGATGCCAGCCATCCGGCCTTCAACCTCCAGCCGACCTTCGTGGCCGCCTGGAACCGCTGCTGCTGGGCGCTCTACAGCTCCTGGAACAGCGCCACCGGCCAGTTCAAGATCGCGCTCACCACACCGGGCGCGCAGAAGGGTCTGCTACAGATGTTCGATACCGGCCTCACTCTGCCGGGAGCGAAGCCGTGAGGCGGCTGCGGGCCCTGGCGCCGCTCCTGCTCCTGCTGCTGGGTGTGGTGGCCGGCTGCACCGGCACCACCGAGAACGTGCCACCGCTGCTGCTGGCGATCGGGCGCCAGGATCCTGCGAACGCCGCGGCCTACCAGATGGTGCTGGTGGAGGACAACTACACCGCCAACCAGTCCACGCTACGAACGCTGACGATCGTGGCGGGCAGCGAGCGACCGCTCCCCTACCCGGCGATCGCGTCCGACGTGGTGGACCGGGCGGGGGCGCGCACGAGCATGGTGGTGCTGACGCGCGATCTGGCGCCGGGCACCGACCCCCCGTCCGCGCTGGTGAGCTTCGGCCTGACCGGCATCGACCCGGCCGCGCCCACCGCCTTCCAGGAGCTGTCGACGATCCCCCTCACCGGAGCCGGAGGCGCGCTGCAGGCCTATGCGCCGCTGTGCCTGACAGGCCTGACCGTGTCGGCGACGGGGCGCTACGTGACGCTACTCAGCGACCCCCGGGCCTGCAACGACACCTCCCCCTCTGGCTATGCGCAGCTGTTCCAACTGGACACGCAGACCGGGAGCGCGCAACCGGTGGTGCCGGCCAGTGGCGTCCAGGTGACGCAACCGACGGTCCCGTTCGACGACCAGCAGAGCACCGGCGAGACGCTCTCGTTCCTCGTCTCCGGCACGAACAACGCCCAGGTCTACACCGATCCCGTGCCGCACGATGCGAGCCTGGCGGCGATCGCGGGGACGCTGCCCGGGCAGGACCAGTTGGCGCTCGAGGGCAGCGGCGGCGTCCTGGCGGCCGCCACCAACCCCTCCCCGTACACGCCCAACTCGTACCTCCAGTCGTACCTGCAGACGGTGACTCCGGGACTGCTGACCCCGGCGGGGACACAGGTCGACACGGTCTTCGGCGCGACCGCTCTGGCCATCGACCCCTCAGGTGCCACGTCGCAGGTGGTGGTGGCGGGCTACAGCTCCGGCGGCGCCGGCGAGATCGCCGTGCACCCCGACCCGGGCACCAAGGCCACGGCCTTCACGCCCTACGTCTACGGCCTAACCGGCGTGGCGGCCGCCATCGATCCGGTGAACCGCTTCGCCTACGTCGTCGACAACGAGCGCATCGTGGTGCTCGACCTGCTCACCGTGGCGAGCCAACAGGGAATCTGGTACAAGTCGTACCCCTTCTCGACGGCCGCCGATCTCCCGCTGCCGACCGATTCCTACGGACGCTACGTCACGACCGTGCAATGGGCACGCGCCAAACCGACACCGCCGTGACGCCTGAGGGCGTCACGGTCGCCACGGGCCTCAGGCCGGCTGGCTGAGCTCGCCCAACCCTGCGATCCCGCTGCGGATGTGGTCGACGAGTCGGCCCTCGACCGCCCGGTGGGCCGTGCGCAGTGCACTCGCCACGGCGCGGGCGTCGGCGCTGCCGTGCCCGATGAAGGCGTGGCCGTCGACGCCTAGCAGGGGTTGAGCACCGTACTCGGCCGGGTCGAGGCGGGCCGCGATGGAGCGCAGGCGAGGCCGGACCAGCATGCCGCCGATACGGCTGCGCAGGTCGGCGCGAAGGGCGTCACGCACCCAGGAGAACAGCTCCCTGGCTTCTCCCTCGGCCAGCTTGAGGATCACGTTGCCGGTGAAGCCGTCGGTGACCACGACGTCGGTCAGCCCACGGAAGAGGTCGCGCCCCTCGACGTTGCCGTAGAAGCGCACGCCGGTCGTCTCCCGCAACAGCGCGTGGGCGCGAAGCACCAGCTCGCTGCCCTTCTCGGGCTCCTCGCCGATCGACATCAACCCCACACTGGGCGACGCCACGCCCCACATGGTGCGTGCGAACACCGACCCCATCACGGCGAACTGTTGCAGGTGCGAGGGGCGGCACTCGGCGTTCGCACCCACGTCGATGAGCGCCACGTAGCCGTCCTTGACGGGGATGTTCGCCAGGATGCCGGGTCGTTCGACGCCGCGCAACCGCCCCAGCACGAACAGCGCCGCAGCCATGGTCGCGCCGGAGTGGCCCATCGACACCGCGGCCGACGCCTTGCCGTCCTTGACCATGCGCATCGCCACCATCACGCTGCTGGACGTGCGCCGACGCACGTCGGCGGCGTGCTCGGTCATGGCGATGACGTCGTCGGCGTGCCGGATGGGTAGCGTGGCCCCACGCTCGGCGAGACCCGCGCGCAGGACCTCCTCGTCACCCACCAGCACCACCGGCACCCCCTCCGCTGCTGCGGCGAGGGCGCCGTCGAGCGCCGCTGCGGGCATCCGGTCGCCCCCCATGGCATCGAGTGCGATCGGCTCCATATCGCGCCAGTATAGCGCCGCCGCCGTGCGCTCCCGGCGAGCCGCTAGACTGACGGGCGTGGATGTTCGCTCCTTCGAGGCACCCGACGGCGAGCGGCTGGACGTGGCCATCGCCATGGCGCTCGAGCTCTCTCGAACCTACGCCAAGGAACTGGTCAGTGAGGGCTACGTGACCATCGACGGCATGCCGGTCGGTAAGGCCGCGCACAAGCTCGGTGGCCACGAGATCGTGTCCGTGCTGCTGCCACCCCCCCGCCCCATGCTGGTGGAGCCGGAGGACATCGATCTGGACATCATCTACCAGGACGAGGACCTCGCCGCCATCAACAAGCCGCCCAACCTGGTGGCGCACCCCACCGCCACCCTGCGCACGGGCACGGTGGTGAACGCCCTGCTGGGCCGTATGGAGCTATCGAAGGAGAGACTCTACGATCCCGCCGACGACGCGTACCGACCGGGCATCGTGCACCGGTTGGACAAGGACACGTCCGGCGTGATGGTGGTGGCCAAGAACGACACCGCCCACCGGCACCTGGCGGCCTCGTTCAAGAAGCGTCTCACCGAGAAGGAGTACGTGGCGATCGCCGTGGGCTCGCTGGACGACGCCGTTCACCTCGACGCGCCCATCGGTCGGCACCCCGTCAAACGTCAGCAGATGACGGTCGGCGGCGAGAATCCGAAGTCCGCCGTCACCGCGTTCCGTGTCATCGCCAGGATCCCCGGCTACGTTCTCGTGAAGGCCAAGCCGCACTCGGGCCGCACCCACCAGATCCGTGTGCACCTGGCGCACCTGGGCGTGCCGGTGCTCGGCGATGCCGTCTACGGCCGCGCCTCCGAGGTGATCGAGCGCCAGGCTCTGCACGCCTACCGGCTCACCCTGCCCCACCCACGCGACAACCAGGCCATCACCTTCCTCGCCCAGGTGCCCATCGACATGGTGAGCGCCTGGCTGCACCTGGGCGGCAGTTGGCCGCCCGGCAAGGACGAGGAACTCTGAGGCGCCGAGCCAGACGTCCGGCGCCGCTGGTGCGCACACTCGGTAGACTGTCCCGCAGCGTCACGATGAAGGGACGGTGGTGCCATGTCCCTGACGGACATGCCCGCATGGCAACTGGACAGCATCTACCCGGGCCTCGATAGTCGGGCCTTCAACGACGACCGCGCCGACCTCCTCGCTGGCATCGACGAGCTGGAGACGTTCCTCGACGAACACCACATCCGGGCGCCGGAGAACGGAGGTGACGGCGAGGCTCCGATCGCCACGTTGGAAGCCTTGATCGAGCGCCTCAACGGCCTCTACCAGCGCTTCGCCACCCTCGGCGCCTTCCTCGGCAACGCGCTCTCCGTCGACGCCGCCAACGATCGCGTACGCGCCGAGCTCGCGGCGCTGGATCCGGCGGAGGCGACGCTGACCGCGCATGCCGCTCGCGTGACCGCCTGGATCGGCGCCCTCGACCTCGACGCCGCCTGCGCACATTCACCGCTGGTACGCGACCATGCCCACGCGCTGAAGCGACTCCAGGCCGAAGCACGGCACCTGATGGGCGAAGAGGCCGAGGCCCTCGCCGCATCGCTCGACGGCAGCGCGGGGAGCGCCTGGGAACGGCTCCATTCCGACCTGGTGAGTCGCCGCACGGTGACGGTGCGCCTCCCCGATGACGACGAGCCCAGGCCGTACGGCGTCGCCGAGCTCTATGTGCGGCTCGCCGACGAGCGTGAGGACGTACGGGCGGCAGCCTTCGCAGCGCAGACCGAGTTGCTCGAACGGGACGCCGTGCCCTTCGCGGCCGCCCTCAACGGCGTCAAGGGGCAGACTCAGGAACTGGCACGCAGGCGCGGCTGGCCCTCGGTGCTGGCGAGCACGCTGTTCGACAACGCCATCGACGCCGCCAGCCTCGAAGCGATGCGCGTCGCCACCGCCGAAGCAGCGCCGACGATGCGTCGCTACCTGAGGGCGAAGGCACGCTTCCTGGGCAAGCCGACGCTGCGCTGGTCCGATCTGCAGGCCCCTGTCGCCGTCGGGGAGCCGCGGCGTTTCGACTGGAACGAGGCCAAAGCGTTCGTGCTCGAGCGCTTCGGGCGCTACTCACCGAGGCTGGCCGGCTTCGCCGAGCGCGCCTTCCGCGAGGGCTGGGTCGACGTGCCGCCGCGACCCGGCAAGCGCAACGGAGCCTACTGCAGCCCGGTACCCGGGCGCCGGGAGTCGCGCGTCATGCTCAACTTCGGCGGCCGCCTCTCCGACGTGTTCACGCTGGCGCACGAGCTCGGTCACGCCTATCACAACGACTGCCTGTACCGGTCCGACCGCACCACTCTGCAGATGCAGCTACCGATGACGCTGGCGGAGACGGCCAGTATCTTCTGCGAGACGCTGGTGAGCAACGGGCTGCTGGACGAGGCCGACGAGGCCATGGAGCTCGCCATCCTGGAGCAGGACCTGCGGCAGACCTCGACGCTGGTGCTCGACATCGAGGCGCGCTTCCGCTTCGAGTCTGCGGTGTTCGCGGAGCGCTCCAGGCGCACGCTGGCCCCGACGGAGTTCGATGAGCTCATGAGCGGTGCGCAGGGTGAAGCGTACGGTGACGCGCTGTCCGTCGACGGCCGGCACCGGCTGGCCTGGGCCGAGAAGCCTCACTACTACTTCAGCAGCCGTTCGTTCTACAACTACCCCTACACGTTCGGATTCCTCTTCGGTCGCGGCCTCTACAGCGTCTATCGAGCGGACCCCGACGCTTTCTTGGAGCGCTACGATGCTCTCCTCGCCGGTACCGGCATGGCCGACGCGGCCGCTCTGGCCGCGGACTTCGGCATCGATATCCGGGACCCTGGCTTCTGGAGGAGTAGCCTGGCCGTAGCCGAGGAACGTGTGGCGCGGTTCGAGGCTCTCGTTGGGAGGATGACGTCATGAACTACCGTGATCTCTTCGATCTCTCCGGCAAGTCCGCGCTCGTCGTGGGCGCGGGCTCGGGGATCGGGCGGGCGGTGGCGGCGGGCCTGGCCGACTTCGGAGCCCGGGTCGTGTGCGCCGACGTGCACGCCCAGACGGCGGAAGCCGCGGCAGCCGAGGTCGAGGAGCGCGGCGGAACGGCGCGGGCCGTGGGCGTCGACATCACCCAGGAGGACCAGGTCCGCGACCTCATCGGCGGGCTGGACGCCCTCGACATCCTCGTTAGCACGCCATCGATCAACGTGCGCAAGCCTCTGCTCGAGGTCACGGCCGAGGAGTTCCAGCGCGTGATCGACCTCAACCTGAAGGGCAGCTTCCTGGTGATGCGCGAGGCCGGCAAGCGCATGGCCGAACAGGGCAGTGGCAGCCTCATCTTCTTCTCCTCCATCCGCGCTCAGGTGGTGGAGCCGGGGCAGGGCGTGTACGCCGCGACCAAGGCCGGGACGCTGCAGATGATCCGGGCGTTGGCCGCCGAGCTGGGCCCGAGGGGGGTCCGCGCCAACGCAGTGGCTCCTGGCGTCGTGGAGACGCCGCTGACGGCTCAGATCAAGAACCGGCCGGAGTGGTACCGGGCCTACGCCGAGAAGGGGGCGCTCGGCCGCTGGGCGCAACCGAGTGAGATGGTCGGCGCGGTGGTGTACCTCGCGAGCGACGCCGCCAGTTTCGTGACCGGCTCGCTGCTGTTCGTGGACGGCGGCTGGACCGCCGTGGACGGGCGCTTCACCCCGCCGCTGTGAGCCTCGATGCCCGCGCTCGTCGTGCGGCCGAGGCGGTCGACCCGGACCGGGTCGCGGCCCTGGCGCAGGGTCTGGTGCGCGCGCGCAGCGTGTTCGAACCCGGGCGAGGCGGCAACGAAACGACGGCCGCGGCCTTCGTGGCGGAGGCGCTACGTGGGATCGGGCTGGAGCCCCTCGTCGAGGAGGCCGCTCCCGACCGCCCCAACGTGATCTGCGACTGGTCGGGTAGCGCCTTCGACCCTGCCGTCCACCGTACGCTCATGTTCGAGGGCCACAGCGATGTCGTCACCGAAGGCGATCCCGACCAGTGGCGCGTGCCGCCGTTCGAGGGCCGCATCGAGGGCGACGTGCTCCACGGCCGCGGCAGCGCCGACATGAAGGCCGGGGTCGCCGCCGCCATCGCGGCGCTAGAGGCCGTTCGCAGCGTCGCACCGGATCTCCCCGGCCGCATCCGTCTCGGCATCGTCGCCGACGAGGAGGGCATGATGCTCGGCATCAAGCACTTCATCGAACGGGGCTGGGCCGACGAGGTGAGCGGCGCCATCATCTGCGAGCCCGAGGAGAACGAGATCTGCCTCTTCCAGAAGGGAGCCATGCGCCTGCACGTGCGCGTCCACGGGGTGATGAGCCACGGTGCGATGCCCTACGCAGGGGTGAACCCGATCCTCGGGCTGAACGACATCGTCACGACCGTTCGCTCCCTCGAACGCTCCGAGCAGGTGCGCCTGGGCGCCCATCCTCACCTCGGCCTGCCCTGGATCACCCCCACCATCGTGATGGCGCCGGCCGGCGGTGAGGCGCAGCACAACGTGATGCCGAAGGAGGCCTACCTGGCCCTCGACATCCGCACCGTTCCCGGACAGGACCACGACGCTCTGCTGGAGCAGATCAGCGCGCGGTGCCGGGAGGTGGAGCGAGCGACCCCCCGGCTGAAGGTCGAGGTGGAGTGCTTCGAGTCGCGACCGTGGACCGAGACGCCCGCCGACGATCCGCTGGTCCGGGCGTTCGAGGTCGCCTACCCCGAGATCCTGCAGCGCCCGCCCCGTTACGGAGGCGTGCCGGGCGCTACCGACGGTACCTTCCTGCGGGCCTGGCGCGACATCCCTATCGTCACCCTGGGACCGGGCGATCGCACCATCCCTCACCAGGTGAACGAGTCCGTGCGGCTGTCGGAGGCGGTGGCGTCGGCCCGGCTTTACGCCGCCGCGGCCGTGGAGTACCTTGGACGGGTCACTTCAATCCGTCCCGTATCCGCTGACGCGTAGGCCGCGCCGATCCGGGGGCCGGTGATCCTCGAAGGAGGAACGACATGAAGCGATTGCTGCTCTTCCTGGTTGCGTCGACCTTGATCGGGACCCTGGCATGGGCGGCCGACCCGCCTCCCCAGCGGGGCGGCACCGTGACGGTCGCCATCACGGCCGATCCGCCGGGTTGGGACCCGACCGCCTCCACCTCGCAGGAGATCGCCCGTGTGGTCTACCACAACGTCTACGAGGGCCTGGTGCGCCTCGACCGGAACGGCAACATCGTGCCGGCGCTGGCGAAGTCCTGGACGACCAGCCCGGACGGCAAGACGCTGACGTTCCAGCTCCGGACCGGTGTGACCTTCCATGACGGCACGCCGTTCACAGCCGAAGACGTCGTGAAGACCTTCGAGCGAGCCAAGGACAAGAGCTCGGGGCACACGCACCCGGAGTACTACGCTTCGATCGATACCGTCGAGGCGGGGCCCGACAACACCGTCGTGTTCCACCTCAACGAGCCCAACTCAAGCCTGCTGTTCAACCTGGCACGACCGGACTCGGTCATCTACCCTCCGTCCGAGGCCAGTACCCAGCGAAGCCACCCGATCGGCACCGGGCCCTTCATGTTCGCCTCCTACACGCCCGGCAGCGAAGTCGTTCTGGTGCGCAACCCCCATTACTACATCCAGGGCGAGCCCTACCTCGACAAGGTCGTGTTCAAGATCATGCCGGATCCCAACACCCGCTTCGCGGCGCTGCAGGCCGGAGACATCGACATGATCGCGAGCTCGCTGCCGCCCGAGCAGTACCTTCAGATCAAGAAGGGAAGCGTGACCGGCGTCAAGGGCACCGAAGGCACGGCCACCACCGAGATCACGCTTGCGCTCAACAACGCCCGGCCGCCGCTGAACGACAAGCGCGTGCGCGAAGCCATCACCATGGCGATCGACAAGAAGGCGATCGTCCAGGGCGCCATGTTCGGGCTGGGCACGGTGATCAGCACGCACATGACGCCCGCGGAGCCCTACTACATCAACCCCGATCCGTACCCGTACGACCCGGCGAAGGCGAAGCAGCTCCTGGCCGAGGCCGGCTATCCCAACGGCTTCAAGATCAAGCTCGAGCTGCCTCAGCCCTACCCGATCGAGCGGCGCACCGGTCAGGTCATCGCGCAACAGCTCAAGCAGGTAGGCATCGACGCGCAGGTCTCGGTGGTCGAGTGGACGACCTGGTTGCAGCGCATCTTCCTGGGCGGCGACTACGACATGACCATCATCGGTCACTCCGAGCCGCGTGACATCGGCATCTACGGCAACCCCAACTACTACTTCCACTACGACAACCCGGTGGTGCAGAACCTGCTCAAGCAGGCGCAAGCCGCCACCTCGCCGCAGGTGCAGACCGCCGACTACCAGGAGGTCGGCACGATCATCGCGAAGGACGCGGTCAACGTGTGGGTCTTCAGCCCACCCTACCTGGTCGCCGCGCGCAACGACATCTACGGCTTCTGGACCAACCAACCCACCCCGGCCATCGACATGACCCGCGTCTACCGCGCTCCCTAGGCCAACCAGCGAACGGGGGACGACGTTCGGCGCCGTCCCCCTCGCCGCTTCATGCTGAGCTTCCTCACGCGCCGCTTCCTCACCGCCATCGTCAGCGTGTTGCTGGCGTCCGTCGTGGTCTTCTCCGCACTACTGGCGGTGCCCGGTGATCCCGCCGAGGCCATCCTCGGGCTGAACGCCAGTCCGCAGGCGCTCGGCGCGCTCCGCCACAAGCTCGGTCTCGACGAACCGCCGGCGAAACGTTACGTTCAGTGGCTGGGCGGGATCCTGCACGGTGACTTCGGGGAGTCCCTGAACTACCAGAAGCCGGTGGGGTCGCTCATCCGCGACCGCCTGGGCGTCTCCGTGCCGCTGTCGCTGGGCGCGGCCCTGCTGGCGTGCCTCATCGCACTGCCCCTGGGGGTCCTGGCAGCCCTCCGCCGCGGCACCGTGCTCGATCCCATGATCACGGCCGCGTCGCAGTTGGGTGCCGCCATCCCGAGCTTCTGGCTCGGGCTGATGATGATCCTGTTGTTCGCCGTGCGCCTGCACTGGCTTCCGGCCGGCGGCTTCGCTGGATGGCACGCCGATCCCGTGCGCTCGCTGCGCAGCCTGGTCCTGCCGGTCTTCGCCCTGGGGCTGGGACAGGCCGCCGTGATCACCCGCATGACGCGAGCGGCGATGCTCGAGGAGCTGGACCAGGACTATGTCCGCACGGCGCGCGCCAAGGGACTGGCGGCGGTCCGCGTAGTGCTCCTGCACGCGCTGCGCAACGCTCTGGTCACGATCGTCACGATCTTCGGGCTGAGCCTCACCAACGTCTTCATCGGCTCGATCATCATCGAGCAGGTCTTCGCCCTGCCGGGGATGGGGCGCTTGGTCCTCACGGCTATCGGCGCGCGCGACTTCCCGCTGTTGCAAGGTGAGATCCTCGTCTACGCCTCCACCATCGTGGCGCTGAGCTTCCTTGTGGACATCTCCTACGGATTCCTCGACCCGCGCATCCGGTACGAGTGATGCGCCGGCTCAACCTCGTTCTGGGATCGGTGCTCATCGGAACGGTCGTGGCCGCGGCGCTGCTCAGCTTCGTGTGGTTGCCGTTCGATCCGAATGCACTGGACTTCGCCTCCCAGCTCACAGGGCCCTCGTCGCAGCACTGGCTGGGCACGGACGAGTTCGGACGCGATCTATTCAGCCGCGTGCTGGTCGGGGCTCGGGGGACCCTCTACGTCGGCGTCATCGCGGTGGGCCTGGCGCTCAGCGTCGGTAGCCTGCTGGGGGCCGTCGCCGGCTACGCCGGGTCGCTTCTCGACGAGCTGCTGATGCGGCTGGTGGATGTGCTCTACGCCTTCCCCGCCATCCTGATGGCGCTTCTCCTGGCCGCCATCTACCAGCCGGGCACGCTGACCGCCATGAGTGCGATCGGTCTCGCCACCGTGCCGATCTTCGCACGCCTCACGCGCGCGTCCGTGCTGTCGCTGAAGCAGCGGAACTACGTCGAAGCGGGTCGGGCCCTGGGCGCGAGCCACGGCCGACTGCTGCGGCGCTACATCCTGCCGGGCGCGCTCGGGCCGATCCTGGTCCAGGCGAGCCTCAGTATGGCGGTGGCCGTGCTGGCCGAGGCCGCCCTCAGCTTCCTGGGGCTGGGCACGCCCCCCGGCGTGCCGTCGTGGGGGAACATGCTCCGCGAGGCGCAGGGCTTCCTAGCCATGAGCCCGTACCCGGCGCTCGTGCCCGGGCTCGCCATCGTCTGGACGGTGCTGGGTTGGAGCCTCCTAGGCGACGGTCTGCGCGACCTTACCGATCCTCGGAGCCGCCGCCGATGAACCATCCTCGCGCGCCCGCTCCCGCTCCTAAGCACGAGCGCAGTCCGGCCCGGCTCAACACCTGCCGGCCCCAGGAACGTGTATGGGTGCCTTCCGCACGCGCGCCGCGGCTCCCCTCCCAGCCGTAGCCTTCGGACCTGCCCACCTCGGCGGCAACCAAGGCGTAACCCGCCTCTGTCCACCATGAGACTCCCGCAAAGGGAATCAAGTGGAGGAGGTCGAGAGCATGTCGAGGAAGAAGATTGGCGTGAGGCTCAAGCTGGCTCATGAAACGTTCGGGAACCTTGTCGACGAGGTGCTGGCCCGCTCCGGCCTCTCGTCCCCCGATCCGTCCTCCGGAGGCGTGGCAGAGATCATCCTCGACTACCCCCTCGCCTGGGCCTTCGGGCAACTCGACACCATGAACAGCATCGAACGCGCCCGCACACTGGTGGTGACGCAATCGGCTCATCCCGCGTACCACGACTGCCTTGCGAGCTACCACGTGAGCGGCGTCGTCGAGTCCACCAACGAGCCCGCCCTGTTGAGCGGCGTCTACGCAGCTGCGGCATCGCAGCGCACCTACCAGTGGAAGTCCGGGCTCACCTACATGGAGCTGCGAGTCACGCGCTTGCTGCTCAGGGGTTTCGATACCGGCCGGGCGGCCGCGCAGCTCAGCATCTCGTTCAAGACGGTGAACGCCCACGTCTCCAACGTTCTGGGCAAGCTCGGCTACGACAACCGCGCCCAACTCGTCGCCGGTCTACTGAGCCATCACCAAGCCTGACCCAGACGGGTCGTCCCATCTCCCCAAGCGCGCCGTTCCATCTCCCGGGAATGGCGCGCCCATCGTGCCGGGACGGGCGCTCGGCCTGAGCGCCCGTCCCGAGCGCCACGAAACCACACGACGCGCCGACCCACGCCGGAGGGTCAGTTCCTACCCCTGCGTTTCGGCACGCCAGCGCTTGCGGATGCGCCGTATGCGAGCGTTAGCAAGTGGCCGACGAGGATCGTTCGGAGGGAGGTGACGCCGCGTCTCCTCCCAGAGCTCCAGGTCGTCCCCTTGCTGGTTTGCGAGGTCGATCATGGCGTCCGGATCGCCCGAAGCCAACACGGCCTGCCGGAGGCTCTCCTCGAGGTGCTCTCGGAGCTCCACCACCGCCGGAGCCTCCGACTCGGGAAGGAGCGGCCCCCGGTACAGTTCGAGTGCCGCCTGGACCTTGCCTTCCTGGAGGAGCTCGAGCACTTTCACGAAGTCCGCCTCGTACGCTTCCGCGATGTGATATGGAAGCGGCTCGATGGGGATCACCTTGCGCGCACGAGAGATCGTCGCCTTCAACGTGCTGGAGTTGGCGCGGTCACCGTACAGAGCCAACGCGAGTGGCTCCCCACGAATCCCTTCACGGTGGGACGCCAGCACCGCGATGAGTTCCGCGAATCGCAGGCTGAGCGGTGTCTCCCCGTCGGCCCCGTGCAACGAACGCTTCCCAAGGAGCCGGATCTTCACCTCCGGCTCGTCGTTCCTGAACAGGGCCTTCAATTGTGCGACTTCCGGTCCGTCGCCACCCAACAGCAGCCAGCCCGAGTCCCCCAGTTGCCTGAGGTACCGAGCGTTCTTCTCCATGAGGGCGCGGGCTTCGTCGGGGCGGCGATCACGAAGGTAGAGCGTCCCGAGTTGGATCGAGGCCTGGGCGGCATACGCCCCAAACGGTGTCGCGGAAAACTCGTCCGCTGCCCTCACCAGCAGCTCTTCACCTTCACGTCTACCGGTGCCGGCTAGGGCGCATCCCAGAGCCAACCGTGCAACGCGTTCGTGAACTGGGGAGACTTCAACGGACATCTCAACGGCTTCAGTTGCGACTTCAACCGCCTTGCGCCAAGAACCGAGGACGCCGTATAGGCGGACCAGATCGTTTGCTACCGACGGAAGCTGCGCGCGTGACGCATGTTCCGCTACCAGCTCGTAGTAATACTGGGCTCCGTTCCTGTCACCAGTAACCAAAGCGAAGTCTCCGAGGGTCGAAAGGATCCCTTCGACGGTTGGAATCCCGACAAGAGCCTTGGGGACTTGGACGGTAGACAATGCCTGCTCAGCACTCGCCACTGACCCGGTGAGCAAACGAGTGTAGGCCGCGAAGTTCACCAATGTGAGCCGAAGAAGTTCCTCGCGGAGTCCGACGGTGTGGAACTGCCTAAGTGCCCACCCGGCCCAGTACTGTGCCCGCACATAATCACCAGCAGACAGGTGGGCAAGAGCCATGTCCCCTGCGACGGAGACAACCAGTCTCGGGCGACCAGCCCTCTCACCAAACTCCATCGCTTCCTTGAGGGCCTCAATCGCCGCAGGGATCTCACCATCAATCGTGAGAAGAAACCCGAGGGCAGCTGCTGTGACAACACTTGGTCTCGCATGGTATGCCCTCTCCGCCTCAGATATGGAATCCGCACGGACATCTATCGTCGCCCGCAAAGCTCTGACGTCTGGAGCCTCGTGACGCTCAAGGAAGCGATCAACCAATGGTAGAAGTGATCGCCATCGGTTCACCGCGACTGCCGAACTGAACTGCCAGTAGACCACGTTCTCATTGCGCAAGAGCCAGCTCGGTAGCTTGGACATGGTTCTCCAGAAACGCTCAAACTGGCCCGAATCGAAGAGATTGTTCCCCGCCTCCTCGAGCACCTCTGGCACCCTTGTCGGAGCGTGTCTAGCCGCCAGCTCAAACGCTTCAACCCATTTGCCTTGCCTAATGAATGCGTCAACGCCTGCCCCGGCATCCCTGGGCGAAAGGTGGGCCGAGGCGTCTCCCATTGTGGTCGCGCTCTCCCCAGGCCATGCGAGCCCAAGCAAACGTTCCACCAGGGCGATTGCCCCCCCGGTCTCCGCAACGGCAGATAAGACCGTCCTCTCGTCGCGGTCATCCCCGTAGAGGTCAACGGCCTCTTCCGGTGTCAACGCGAGTTCGGCAGCACCAACGATTGTGCACGCAGTACCCACGGTCCCTAAGTCCACCTCATGGGCCGCCTGGACTATCAACATGCTGGGAGAGCAAATCGAGACTGTCATTTCCCTCGCCAAGCTTGGGCACTTGTGTGCACCTGTCAAGACGAATGTGATCGGCTCGAGCGCGGGAAGATACGATGCAAGGACTCCCAAACCATACGCCACATCCGCGCCAGTCCCATACAATGGCGCCCCAAGCCCGAATCTCACCGCCTCTGAGAGCGCATCGCCCACCGCCACTCCGTCGGAACAGTCGACGGACTCCAGGTCAATCCAGATTAGCGGCTGCTCTGGGTGACGAAGGCTGGCAACAACTCTGTGGACTCCCCAATCCTCCTCGGCCCACACAGCTACAGGCGAGCCAGCCTCCAAGAGCAGGGTCCGAACTCGATCGATCCACGCGTTCATACCGATCTCCGCTCGCGAAGCCCACGCAACATAGAACTCGGATCGGGAAGACACCCCAACTCCGATCTATGCTTGACTATCATGGCGGTCTCCTCACGGGCGATTGCTCGCAGAGCAAGGACATACCTTCGGACCCACACGCTCGAGGTCTTCGCGCCGGTATTGCCCGGATTGGAAGAACCTGCGTCGCACGAAATCGAATTGCTCGGTCACGATGCGGTACGAACCAACGGCGGAGTCTCGTTCGCCGCAGACCTTGCGACAGTTTACGAGACAAATCTCATGCACCGCACTGCGAACCGTATCCTCATTCGCCTCGGCCAGTTTCTAGCTCAGAGCTACCCCATGCTCTACGATCGCACAAGAAGACTCCCGTGGGAAATCTTCCTAGGCACCTGCCAAGACGTGGAGTTCAAGGTTGCGTTCTCTGAATCGCGGCTCCGAAACAAGGACCACATACAGAACGTCGTGAGTAACGCGATTCAAGCTCGTCGTGGGTCACTGGGCATAGACACAGGGTTACCGAGCTCTCGCAGAATCACAATCTACGTTCGGCTCCATCGAGACAGATGCACCCTCAGTCTTGACTCAAGTGGAACGCACCTTCACAAGCGAGGATATCGGCTCGAAGGCGTCGCTGCGCCAATCCGTGAAACAACGGCAGCTGGAATCCTCCAAATTGCTGGCGCACGAAATTATCACGTGGTCGTGGACCCGTTCTGCGGATCTGGGACGTTCTGCATTGAGGCAGACATGCTGTTCCGGAATGCCGCTCCGGGACTCTCTCGCAGCTTCGCAATCGAAGACACTCCTCTGCACTCAGCCGGCACTTTCGCTCAGGCACGTCGTAACGCAGTGTCAAACGAGAGCCGGGCCGACGGGGTTCGAATTGTGGGCACCGACATTGACGCGCAAGCGATTAGGGCGGCCTCGACGGGCGCTGCGCGAGCAGCGTGCAGCAGAAATGTGCGCTTCCACCAAGCAGACGCCCTGGAGTTGGACCTAGGGGACCTCAAGGGCAGCCACGAGCGGGGTTTGATAGTCGCGAATCTACCCTACGGCAAGCGACTGCTTTCATCTACAGGCGCAAATGAGTTACTGAAGAGGTTCAATTCCAAGTTATCCGCTGCAGCGCATGGGTGGGACTTCGTACTGGTCACGACCAACCCCGAGCTGTTCATTGGTCCAAGACTTCTGATCCGAGACCGTCTCGATTTCACCAATGGCGGCCTCGACGCTGCTGCTCTTTTCGGCAGCGTGCTCTGACACCGACACGCATTCTGAACTTGCGTGGTGTGGACACCTGTTGCCATGACCGATGCCCCCGAGGTCACACGCGAAGATACGCGGCCGTGTCCGACATTCCCACTCCATGTTGAACTCCCGGCGAAGGAGCACCTGCACACTCGATCTTGCCACGGTTGTAGAGCCTTTCGAAGACTCCAACCAGGCCCGGGTCAAACTGCGTCCGCGAGCCGTTAGTGATGTATCTTAGTGCGTGCGAAGCGGGCATCGGGTTCCGATAGGGGCGCTCGCTCGTCAGAGCCTCAAAGACATCGACGATTGCAATGATCCGGGCCAAGCGCGGGATCTCATCGCCCTTGTAGCCAAGTGGATACCCAAGTCCGTCCCACCGTTCGTGGTGTGCTCGCACAACGTCCGCAATGGGACGGAAAGAAGTGGAGACCGAAGCCAATAGGTCTGCTCCATACGAGGGATGTCGGCGAATCTCAGAGAACTCCTCCTCTGTCAATCGGCCGCTCTTGAGAAGAATATATTCAGGAACCGCAATCTTACCCAAGTCATGCAACCTTGCTGCCCAGTAGAGGACGCTCAACTCGGTCGTAGACAGGTCGAGTTCACGGCCCAACACGAGTGCGTTCCGCGCAACACGTTCACAGTGCCCCTGAGTATGGTGGTCCCGGACTTCGACGGTGTTCGCGAGGCTTGCGAGAACGCGCTCATAGCCTTCAAACTGCGTTGCGGTCTTAGGCCTTCTTTCTCTTCCGCGCCTCGCTCGAGGACCTGCCATAGTGAACAAGACCGACGATATCGCTGCAAATGATGCAAGTACAATTCCCTGGAACACCCACACGGCCGCGATCGGCACCGACTTCTGCAACCCGAGGAACTCATGAGCAGCCATTGGAGATATGAAGGCTATCGCCACACCACTGACGAGTACCGCGCCAAGACCTCCGCCCCAGGCCGCCCCAACAAGTATCGGAAACATCAACGTCTCAGCCACAGCACCGTAACCAAGATCAACGCCGAGTACTCTGGTCAGCACCGATAGTACGAATGAAGGCGCAATTGCAGCAAGCACGAATAGCGTTGCATGAACCAATACTCCCCAGCGAGTGACCAGATTGCCGGCCCGCGCTCGCTGCTTAGCGAGGAGTAGCCCAAGGAGACCGATCATCTCACGACCTCCCAACAAGGCGCCGGACCAATATGGACATCGAGGCGACCAACTCACTGGAGGCAAGACGAACAACACCCACGTAGTACGCCTCCTTTCGGCGTACTCGTAGGATACTGGGCCGACGCTTATGATCCGCATAAACGTCGACCCAGACAGTTGAACTAGAGTCTAGCGCGGACCAACGCTACGTAGAGTGGCGGCGGCCCACCAGTGAGGCTCCCGATCAGCGCTGAGAGAAATGTACTCCAGCCGAAACGACTGCAGGCAGTCCAGCCATGAGCGCGAAGACAATCGCAGCGAAGATGCGCTTCCCAGTGTTCTTCATATGTGTCCCATCCTCCCGAAACCCGTAAATACGGGTACATCAACCCTTCACTCACGGTCTCCCATACCGCAAGTGTCGCCCTCTGGGTCTCCCAACCCAAGAAAGCAATCAATGGGCCCAACGGCCCTCACCGATTGGAGCTAAAGGGGTATTGCGGACCTTCCCTCCCCAGTTTCAGCTCCCAAGTCTTCCGAAACCGAGACAGAGTCTCGGAACCGACCGGCCTCCCAACCGATTCGATTGCGGCTAGTCTACACACGAGTTTCCCCTGCGTCAAGGGAAACTCGCCACTCTTGCCACACGGCGTCCGACGTATATTCGGCGTCCCACACGTTACAGGTTGAATCAAATTGTGGACTACTTCCGCCTCAAGGTTGAGCCACGTGTAATAGAATCCAATGCCTAGCCATGGGGATCCTCGATATGGATTAGGAACGTAGGCACAGATGTCCGTCGAGATTGAACAGCTAGTGCAGAGCCGCTTCCCAGGCGTCGAGTTGGTCAGCGAGGTACAAGGCTGGGCCTTCCTCGAGCAGTTTGAGCAGGGGGTCGAGGCGTACTCCCGGATTATTGCCCCCTCTCCCCAAGACGACCGATGGGTTGGCGTCTGCCTCTTTCAACTCGTTCGCGATTTGGAAGCACTCGAAGCACTCTACCGCGCCCTGAACAGGGGTGATGACGCAGCGCGCGTGAACATTGCACACGTGCTGAGGTTCGTTGAGCGCGGCGACGACGCGACAGAGGAATTGGGGAAAGTGGTCCCTGAGAGACTGTCGTCATACGACCAGGTCCTCTACTTTCGAGTGCTCAGTATCCAACAAGAGAACAACGGGAACCTTAGAGGAGCACTCAAGGCGGCCGAGGAGGCCTGGCGTCGGATCCAAGGGCTACCCGAATTCGCCCTACTCGCACCTTCGATACTTGCGCAACTGGCCACATTGCATGGACGTATTGGCCGTTCACAAAGGGCTCTGTGGTTTCTCGAGCGAGGCCTTCAGCTTACGTCAGGTGCCGAATTGCTGAAGCTACTCTTACGACGGGCCAATGTCCTCATCAGTCTCGGTCGATATCAGGAAGCCCACTCTGAACTTGAGTCACTTGACCTCTCGCACGCTCCCGACGTGTTTCAAGGTGAACGGCATTGGCTCCTTGGAGAGGTCGCAAGGTCAAGCGGCAACCTGACAACAGCCGCACACGAATACGAACAAGCCGTGCTGCTCTCGGTGCAACTACAGATGGGCTACGAGGAGTTCTTGGCGCGGTTGCTGTTGATGGCCATTCTAGGGAAGCGCGGTGATTTCGCTGCCGCGACCGAACACGCAGCTCGCGCACAGACACTCATCTCCGACAGATCAGACCGCCTAGAGTTCAGGTTCCGAGAGGTGCTCATCCTCTTTTGGCAAGGGTCGTACACCCGAGAACACGCAATCGCTGAGTTGGACGCCCTAATCGAGGAATTTGGGAAGATGGGCCTTCTCAAAGAGCAGGGCCACGTTCAACTCTACAAGGCAGACATTCTTCGCCAGAGCGGGAAGCCGTTTGAGACCGAGCTCGATCGGCTCCAAGCGCTGAGCGTCACATTACAGAATCCGGCGTTCCTTGCGCCTGAATGGACCCTCCTGCCCGAGCTCCACGAAATCGCCCGACGAACCCATTCGCGAATAGCAGGGAAGTCACAGAGCGTGTTGCGCGTCTCGACCCTCGAGCAAGAACGTCTAGAACTTAACTCAAGAGCGATCGGTATCCCACTTCGCCGAGGCGTCGAAGTCCTGGCCTTCTTCCTTGAGAACAAGGCCG
>CAZTTB010000007.1:0-59070 GCA_964616005.1 uncultured bacterium
CGGACTGGTTCATCCAGCTCGATCATCCGCCCTACCCGGGTTACCGCTTCGACGGTCCCGACCTGTCGTCGAATCCCGCCATGGCCGTGATGATCGAGGATCACTACTGGGACGACAGCGATGCCGCCGTGGTGTTCAAGCGTGTCGACCGCGCCAGCGGCGAAGCGCGCTACCTCTATCACGGCAACGACGGCACCACCATGCCGTGGAACGACACCGCGCAGCTCGACTACCTCAAGCCGGAGGTGCGTGAGGCTGTCATCCAGACCATCCTCCACGTCGCACGGACGGTGCCGATCATCCGCTTCGACGCCGCTATGACGCTCGCCAAGCGGCACATCCAGCGACTCTGGTATCCACCCCCCGGGCACGGCGGTGCCATCCCCTCGCGCAGCGCCTATGGAGGCATGAGCGCCGAGGCGTTCGAGCGCAGCATGCCGGTCGAGTTCTGGCGAGAGGTCGTGGACCGGGTCGCGCGCGAGGCTCCCGGCACGCTCCTGCTCGCCGAGGCGTTCTGGATGATGGAGGGTTACTTCGTCCGGACCCTGGGGATGCACCGGGTGTACAACAGCGCGTTCATGAACATGCTGAAACGCGAGGAGAACGCGGACTACCGGTTGTTGATGAAGAATGTGCTGGCGTTCGATCCGCGCATCCTGGGCCGTTTCGTCAACTTCATGAACAACCCCGACGAGGAGACCGCCATCGCGCAGTTCGGTGACGGCGACAAGTACTTCGGCGCCGCGGTGATGATGGCCACGCTGCCCGGCCTGCCGATGTTCGGGCACGGTCAGGTGGAGGGCTTCCGCGAGAAGTACGGCATGGAGTACCGCGCACCGACGTTCGACGAGGAAGCGGACGCCCGCATGGTCCAACGCCACCGGCGAGAGGTCGCACCCCTGCTCCACCGGCGCTCCCAGTTCGCCCCAGCCGAGACCTTCCGGTTGTACGACGTATTCGGGGACGACGGGTCGGTGCGTGAGGACGTCTACGCCTATAGCAACCGTGCCGCGGGCGGGGCCTCGCTGATCCTGTTCAACAACCGTTACCCGCGCAGCGAGGGCACCATCCACCGCAGTGTCCCCTTCGCCCAGCCCTGGTCGAACGGCCCCATGCGTGACGAGGCGTTGCACGAGGCCCTCGGCATCGCTGGAGGCGAGCAGCGCTTCACCGTCTTTCGGGAGCGGCTCGCCGGGCTCGACTACCTGCATCGCTCCGACGACCTGATCCGGCAGGGCTTGCGCTTCGGCCTCGACGGCTTCCAGACGCGCGCGTTCACCGAGATCCGGGAGGTGCATGACGAGGACGGCAGCTACGCCGGACTCCACGCCCAGCTCGCCGGGGCCGGCGTTCCCGACATGGACGAGGCGCGCCTCGACTGGTCCTTGCGCCGGCCGCGCGCCGCCTTCCTGGCGCTGCTGGCAGCGGCGAGGGACGGTGAGGACGTGGCGGCCGCGACGCTCGCCTTCGTCGACGCTGCGCGCGAGCACGTGGAGGTGGCGCCGACCGGGCCGGTGCCCTCCGGGAAGACCGGACGCCCGCCTTCGAGCGCCGGACCCACGGTCGGGCGTGCGCCCGACGACGAGCTGCCGCAGGTCGCTGCCGAGGCGGCGGCGGTCGAGGCGTTGCAGCGGGCGCTGACGGGGACGGTCCCGACCGCGGGTCCGGAGCGCACCGCCGCACCCTCGCGTGCTTCCGGCGCCGGTATCGAGGGAGCAGCGGCCGGCGAGGGGCCCGCCGCCGTGGGACCTTCCGCCGCCGGACCTTCTACTGCGGGGGCCTCCGCCGCCGACGCCGCGGCACGGGCGATCGAGCGCTGCGGCGTGGCACCCGTCGAGGCGGCCGGGTCGGGCGTCACCGTGGCGCTGCGCGCGGCGCTGGCGCTGGCGGCGTTGGACGGGGGTGAGCGACTCTACACGTCGTTGCGACTCCAGGGCGCCTTGGAGCGTGCGTTGGCGGACGGCAGCCCGGCCGGCGGCCGCGTGGCCGACCCCTGGGCGGCATCGCGCCTGCCCGTGGTGCTGCTTCGGCTGGCGGCGCGCGGGGTGCCTCCGGATGCGGCGTCACTGCTCGGTTTCGTGGCCCGCGACGTCGTGGCGCAGGAGTTCCTGGACGTACACGAGCACGCTGGCGAGCGCTGGTTCGGTCAGGAGCGGTACCGGTTGCTGGTCGCCGGCGTGCGGGGCTTCGCTGCCGCCTCCGGCGTCGGCGTGGCGGAGCTGGCGACCTTGCTTCAAGAGCTGGAGCGCGCCGAGCGGCGTAGCGGCTACCGCTTCGATCGCCTCGACGGAGGGGCGGAGGAGCTCGGCGCGGGGGCCGCCGCCGCCGGCCGCAAGCGGCCCGGGCGCGGCGCGCCCGATGACGGGTCGAACGACGAGCCACCGGACGGTGATCGGCAGGAAGATGATTGACGGGAAGGTGATCGACGGGTCGGTGCTCGAACGGGCGCCGACCCGTGAGGGCGCCGCGCGCGACCGTCCCGGCTCGCCCGGGTTCATGGCGCGTACGTTCGTGGCGCGCCCGTTCGCCGACTGGGCTCAGGGGTCGATCAGCGAGGACAACCGGCGGCTGTGGAGGTGGGTGAGGGCCAGCGCCAGGGCGTCCGCGGCGTGGTGGTTGGTCACGGCCTTGTCCAGGCCCAGCAGCGCCCGCACCATGAACCCCACCTGCGCCTTCTGGGCGCGGCCGGTCCCGACCAGCGCCTGCTTCACCTGCATGGGCCCGTACTCGTGGACGGGCACGTGCCGCTCGGCCGCCGCGAGCAACACCACGCCGTAGGCCTGGCCCACACGGAACGACACGTCGCGCTGCTGGTGGAAGAACTGCCCTTCGATGGAGAGCGCGTCGGGGTGGTGCGCATCGAGGAAGGCGGCGACCGCGTCCCGGAGGATCAGCAGACGTTCGGACTGGGGATCGCCGGACCGGGTGCGGACGACCTCGGTGGCGAGGAGGCGGGCGCCGGGCCGCACCTCCTCGATCGCACCGAGGCCGAGGTTCGCGATGCCGGGGTCGACACCCACCACGCGGTAGGGACGACCCCGGGCGGCGGGGCTGTCAGCGTTCTCGGGCATGGCGGCCGTGCTGGGACGCCCGGCTCAGTACTCGGCGAGGTACTTGTCGAGCTCCCAGTCGTGGACGGCGATCCGGTAGTCGTCGAACTCCTGCGTCTTGGCTTCGACGAAGTGCCCGAAGGCATGTTCGCCGAGCGCTTCGATGATGGTCCGGTCCTTCTGCAGGGCCACGAGGGCCTCGCGCAGGGTCCCGGGGAGTTCCTTGATCTTGTGGCGCCGGCGGTCGCGCACGCTCATCTCGAAGATGTTCCGCTGGATGGCGGGAGGCGGCGTCAGATCCCGTTCGATGCCGTCCCTACCGGCCGCCAGCATCACGGCCAGCGCCAGGTAGGGGTTGCACGACGGGTCGGGCATCCGCAGCTCGCTGCGCGTGCCCAGGCCGCGGCGCGCCGGGATACGGATCATCGCGCTGCGGTTGGAGGCCGACCAGGCGATGTTGGTGGGTGCCTCGAAGCCGGGTGTCAGGCGCTTGTAGCTGTTCACCGTGGGGTTGGTGATCGCGACCATGCCGGCGGCGTGCTCGAGCAACCCGGCGATCCAGTTGAGCGCGGTGCGGGACAGCTGATACTCGGCCTTCTCGTCGAAGAAGGCGTTCTTGCCGCCCTTGAACACCGACAAGTGGGTGTGCATCCCCGAGCCGTTGATGCCGGCCACGGGCTTGGGCATGAAGGTCGCGTGCAGGCCGTGATTGAGGGCGATGCGCTTGACCACCGTGCGGAACGTCGCGATGGCGTCTGCGGTGCGCAGCGCCTCGTCGTACTTGAAGTCGATCTCGTGCTGCCCGGGAGCAACCTCGTGGTGGGCGGCCTCGATCTCGAAGCCCATCTCGACCAGCGCGTTCACCATGTCGCGGCGCGCTTCCTCGCCCAGATCCACCGGCGCCAGGTCGAAGTAGCCGGCCTTGTCGTGGGTGATGGTGGTGGGGGTTCCGTCGCCATCGCGCAGGAACAGGAAGAACTCGGGCTCGGGACCGGCGTACATGTCGTCGAAGCCGAGCTTCTTGAGCTTGTCGATCTCGCGTTGCAGGATGGTCCGCGGGTCGCCGTCGAAGGGCGTGCCGTCGGGCAGCCTGATGTTGCAGATGAGGCGCGCCACGGTTCCGCGCTCGGCGCCTTCGATGATGTCGGGGAAGATGAGGAAGGTCTCGAAGTCCGGGTCGAGGAGCATGTCCGACTCTTCGATGCGCGTGAAGCCCTGCACCGACGATCCGTCGAACATGATCTCACCGTCGAGCGCCTTGTCGAACTGCGAGGCGGGGAGCTCGACGTTCTTGTTGTGCCCCAGGATGTCGGTGAACTGGAGGCGCAGGAACTTGACGTCCTGTTCCTTGAGACGCTTCTGGATCTCGCTCTTGGTGATGGGCACGCGTTGTCCTCCTCGGGATGGTGGCTACCTGGTGAACGGGTGTGAAGGCTCCCGCCTAGCTACTTCGGAACGCTACCACGGAGGCGGGAGATCCGTGATCGCCGGTGCGGCTTTCGATGTGCGCTGGGTCATCTGGCGCCGATCACCGGGCCGGAATCCGGCGCCGGAGTGACCTGGCGTCAGGCGGAATGGGCGCGTTGGGCGCCGACGGGTCCGGTGGATCCGAGGTCGACCCTCCCGGCTCCGGGCTCGCGGCCTAACTCGAAGAATTCGGGCGCTGTCATCACGAGACTCCTCATCCGTCAAGTTATGTGCTAACAGCTAGCAATGATGGAGCACATATTGTGCCGAGCGTAGCCCGAAAGTGCGCGCATCGTCAATCCGGACTTGACCAGGCAATATCGAGAGGGTATCCTTCCCGCCGCGGGGCTCGAGGAGTCCCCGCGTGCCGGGTGTCGTTCGCTGCCAGCGCGGGCCGCGTGCGATCCCGCCCAGATCCGTGAAGAGATGAAGCAGTAACCGCGATGCCGCGGGGGAAGGCGCTCCAGCGCGCTGCTGGACAAGCGTGATGGCCTCCGGTAGACTCGGACCTGCAACTCGAAAGGAGAGCGAGCCTGATGAGGAAGGTTCTCAAGGTAGGCGCAGTTCTGGTGGCTCTGGCGTTTGGCTCGGCCATGGCGCAGAGCTGCACAGTGACGATCGGTAGTGTCATGGCCCTGACGGGATCCCTGGGGGTCCTGGGGCAGGCGATCGCGCAAGGTGCGCAGCTTGCCGTATCGGATCTGAATGCCGCCGGAGGTGTCGACGGCTGCACCGTGAAGCTGGCGCTGTCGGACGACCAGACGCAGGCCAACGTCGGCGTCGATGCCGCCAAGAAGCTCGTCGACGTGCAGCACGTGCCGGCGATCGTCGGCGCGCTGTCGAGCGGCATCACCACGGCGATCCTCACCTCGGTGACGGCTCCCGGCAACGTCATCCTGATCTCGCCCGCTTCCACCTCGCCGACACTGACCGACCTCGGCAAGCAGGGCAAGACCGGCGGCTATTTCTTCCGCACCGCCCCGTCCGACGCCCTGCAGGGCGTGGCCATGGCCAAGGAGGCGCTCGACGGCGGCGTCAAGAAGGTGGCCGTCCTGTACCTGAACAACGCCTACGGCCAGGGTCTCGCCGAGCAGTTCAGCGCGGCCTACAAGAAGCTCGGCGGCACCATCTCGCAGAGCGTCGTCTACAATCCGGACCAGCCTTCGTACCGTTCGGAGGTCACCAAGGCGCTCCAGGGCGGTCCGCAGGGCCTGTTGCTGATCGGCTACCCGGGTGACGGCACCACCATCGCCCGCGAGTGGGTGGCGTCCGGCGGTCCGCAGACCTGGCTTCTGCCCGACGGTCTCGAGGACCAGCACTTCGTGAACGACGTCGGCCCGCAGTACTTCAAGACCGTCTACGGCACGGCGCCCGGCACCTCTGATACGCCGTCGCTGGCGACCTTCCGTTCGGAGTTCAAGGCCAAGTTCGGGGCGCTGCCCACCCAGGCCTACATCACCAACGCCTACGACGCCACGATCATCGTGGGCCTGGCGATGGAGTACGCCAAGACGACCACCGACACGGCGGCTATCCGTGATGCCATTCGCAAGGTCACCGACCCCAACGGTCAGAAGGTCTACGCCGGCGTCAGCGAGCTGGAAGCCGCGCACGGCCTGATGAAGCTGGGAACGACCGTCCAGTACATCGGCGCCACCGGTCCGCTGCAGTTCGATCAGTACGGCGACGTGGCCGGCCCGTACGTGACGTGGACCGTCAAGGGCAACACCGTCACCGAGACCGGCATGGTCACGGTCGCGCAGATCCAGCAGGTCGAATCGCAGATGGGGCAGTAACCGCCCCGTAGCGATCGTTCGCGAAAGGGGTCGCCAGCGAAGGCGGCCCCTTTCGCGTGCACGGGACGGGCCCACCGGCGCGCGAACGCCGCACGTGCACGGGCCCCCCGGCGTATCTGTTAATATTCATGCGAGTGAATGCAGGCAATCTACGCACGAGCCACGCCGCCGCCGCCATCTGGGCTCGGCCACGACAGGGAACGGGATGCTAGAAGTTACGAATCTCATCAAGGACTTCGGAGGCTTGCGAGCCGTCAACCGCGTGTCGTTCGAGATCGAGCAGCACACCATCACGGGGCTCATCGGTCCCAACGGTGCCGGCAAGACCACGCTCTTCAACATGCTGGCGGGGGCGTTGCGACCGACCTCGGGAGAGATCGCCTTCCGGGACAAGCGCGTCGAGGGCAGGCCGCCTCACGTCATCTTCCGCTCCGGGCTGGTCCGAACGTTCCAGATCCCGCGACCGTTCGCGGAGATGACGGTGCTGGAGAACGTCATGCTGGTGCCTTTGGATCAGGCCGGGGAACGCTTCTGGAACAACTGGGTCAGGCGCGGGAAGGTGCGCGCCCAGGAGCGTGCGGCCCGGGACCGGGCACGCGAGACGCTGGCGTTCCTCGGTCTCGAGCGTCTCGCCGGCGAGTACGCCAAGAACCTCTCGGGCGGCCAGCAGAAGCTGTTGGAGATCGCCCGTGCCCTGATGGCCGATCCGTCGTTGATCCTGCTCGACGAGCCGGGGGCCGGCGTCAACCCGACGCTCCTGGGGACCATCATGGACAAGTTGCAGGAGATCCATGACACCGGCATCACCTTCCTGATCATCGAGCACAACATGGACCTCATCGCGGCCCTGTGCGACCCGGTGCTGGTGATGGCGCAGGGCGAGCTGCTCATGACGGGCACCCCGGACGAGGTGCGCTCCGATCAGCGCGTCCTCGAGGCCTACCTGGGGGGTGCGCCCGCATGAGCGAGCTCGCCCTCGCTGTCGAAGCGGTGGTCGCCGGCTATGTGGCCGAAGTCGACATCCTGCGCGGTGTCGAGCTCGAGGTGCGCCCGGGCGAGATCGTCACGGTCCTGGGCCCGAACGGCGCCGGCAAGTCCACCCTGATCAAGCTCATCGCCGGCCTGCTGCGCGTGCGCTCCGGCAGCGTGCGGCTCTTCGGCAAGGACATCAGCAACCTCCCGGCGCACCGCATGGTCGGTGAGGGAGTCGGCTACGTTCCTCAGACCAACAATATCTTCGCGAAGCTGACCGTCGAGGAGAACCTGGAGATGGGCGCCTACGTACGGCCGCAGGACCTCCGTGCGGGGCTCGAGCAGGCCTACGAGACGTTCCCCGACCTCAAGCGCTTCCGTCACCAGCCGGCAGGCCGGCTCTCGGGCGGTCAGCGGCAGATGGTGGCGATCGCCCGTGCGCTGATGCACCGGCCGCGCCTGATGCTCCTCGACGAGCCTTCTGCCGGCCTGTCACCCCTGTTGGTGGGCCACGTCTTCGACAAGATCCGGGAGGTCCGTGACATCGGGGTGACCATGCTGATCGTCGAGCAGAACGCCAAGGCGGCTCTGGCCATCTCAGATCGGGGATACGTGCTCGCCGAAGGCCGTGACCGCGTCAACGGGCCGGCGCAGGAGTTGCTGGAGAACCCCGAGGTCGGCGAGCTCTACCTCGGCGCGCGAAAGGGGCTAGCGTAGTGGGCCAGTACATCGCTGACGGCATCATCCTGGGTGCCACGCTGTCGCTCGGCGCGATCGGGCTGACGCTCACGTTCAACATCTTGCGATTCGCGAACTTCGCCCACGGCGAGCTCCTCACCTTCGGTGCGTACTTCGCCTTGGCGCTGGCCGGAGTGCTGTCATTCGGGCCCACGCTCGGGTCGCTCACCTTCGGCTGGGGCTTCATCCTGGTGATCGTGCTGGCCGCCGTGTTGACGGCGGGACTCGCCCTGTTCGTGGACTGGCTGGTGTACCGGATCCTGCGCCGGAGCGACGTGGCCGTGGCGTTGGTGATCGCTTCGTTCGGCGCGTCGTTGATGCTGCGCAACGTGGTGGTGCTGATCTGGGGGCCGCAGCCCGAGTACTACTCGCGGACGATCTCCATCGCCCAGCCGATCCTCCCCGGGGTACGGGTGACGGCCGACGAGATCTTCGTGGTGGTGCTGGCGGCCGTGCTGATGGTCGGCCTCCACCTGTTCCTCACCCGCACGCGCATGGGCAAGGCGATGCGCGCCGTCTCCGACAACGTGCTGCTGGCGCAAGTGACCGGCATCAACGTACACAACATCATCCGGCTCGTGTGGATCGTGGGCGGCTCGCTCGCAGCCATCGGCGGCGTGTTCTACGGCATCACCGTTCAGGTGGGCCCGAACATGGGCTTCAACCTGATCCTGCCGATGTTCGCCTCGGCCATCCTGGGCGGCATCGGGAGCGTCTACGGCGCCGTGCTCGGCGGCATGGTGATCGGGCTCGCGGAGTCGGTGTCGACGATCTGGATCGATCCGGCCTACAAGCCGGCGGTCGGGTTCGCATTGATGTTCCTGATGCTTCTGCTGTACCCGAGCGGGCTCCTGGGAGAGCGGTCGTGACGGGCCTCGCCTCCTACCTCGTCTTCTTCCTGATCCAGGCGCTGGTGTATTCGGTGGTGGCGCTGGGCCTCAACCTGCAGTGGGGCTACACGGGACTGTTCAACATCGGAGTCGCCGGCTTCTTCCTGGTGGGGGGCTACACTTTCGCCATCCTCAGCGGCCCGGCCTACAGCACCCATCTCGGCGGTTTCGGACTGCCGTTCGTGGTGGGACTGGGAGGCGCCATCCTGGCATCGGCCCTGGTCGCCTGGGTGGTAGGGCTCCCGACGCTCAGGTTGCGGGAGGACTACCTGGCGATCGCCACCATCGGCATCGCCGTTACGCTGCAACTGGTCGCCCTGAACGCGCGCGGCCTGACCGGGGGGAGCCGGGGCGCGGAGAGCATTCCGAGACCGTTCGAGCACTTCACCCACACCAGCCTGGCGAGCAACATCGTGTTCCTGGTGCTGATGGTGGTCGTGGTGCTGCTCATCTACTACGCGCTGGAGGCGATGGTGCGCTCACCATGGGGGCGCGTTCTCAAGGCCATCCGCGAGGACGAGGCGGCGGCCTCATCGTTGGGCAAGAGTCCGTTCCGCTTCCGCCTCCAGTCCTTCGTGATCGGCAGCGCCATCATGGGCCTGGGCGGCGCGCTCAACGCCAGCTTCATCGGGTTCATCGCCCCGACGGACTTCCTGCCCATCCTTACCTTCGAGATCTGGGCGATGCTCATCGTCGGGGGCAGCGGCAACAATCGGGGCGCCATCCTCGGATCGGTGCTGGTGTGGGCGCTGTGGACGGGCACCGGCTCGTTGACGCAGGCGGTCCTGCCGTCGGGCCTGCAGGTCAAGGGAGGCGCGGTGCAGATCATCCTCATCGGTCTGGTGCTGATGGTGATGCTGGTGCTTCGTCCGCGCGGCCTGATCGGCGAGGAGGCCGTGGTCTCGCGCGAGGCCGAGCTCGGCGGCGAGGGGCGCGGCTAGCTCGGGCGACGAGATCCGGCTGCGCGCTACAGAGCGGCTCGGTGACGCTGTCGGATGAGGCTCGGGAGCTGCTCCACAACGACGCCACGCAACGATGGAACGCGCCTGCCCGGGCGGAGTGCAGCCGGGCAGGCGCGTTGATGTGCGGTCCGGGACGCCGTGTCAGGCCTTGACGCCGGCCAGGCGCAGCATCTCATCGACCGTTGTCACCTTGATACGCGGTCGCCCCGCGGCCTTTCCGGCCTCCAGTTCGTGCCTGTCGAGCGCCAGCCACTGCTCGAAGCCGAAGGGATGCACGCCGCGCTGCTCGAGCAGTCGATCGACCGCAGCCGGGGACGCCTGGTCGGCGCTCACGGGCGGCAGCTCGTCGTGCAGCAGCGTCTCGACCGTCTCCATGGCGTCGGCCTTGTTGGTCCCGATGACCCCGGTCGGTCCGCGCTTGATCCAGCCCGCCACGTACGCGCCGGCCAGCGGGGGACCATCGGGGCCTTCCAGGACGCGCCCGCGCTCGTTCGGGATGACGTTCTTGCGGGCGTCGAAGGGCACACCCGGCAAGGCGGTGCCCTGGTAGCCCACGGAGCGCAGCAGCAATTGCGCGTCGAGGGTCTCGTACTCGCCGGTCCCGACCGAGCGGATGTAGCCGGACTCGGTGGGCTCGAGGCGATTGCGCTCGAGCTTCACGGCGCGGATGCGCTCGTCGCCCAACACCTCGACAGGGGAGACGCAGAAGCGGATGTGGAGGCGCCGGGGTTTGCCCTGCAGCGGCTTGCCCGCCATCTCCCGTAGCACCTCGAGATTCTTGAGCTTGGTGGCGTCGCCCTCGATGCCTTGCAAGCTCGCCTCGGACACCTCGAGCTCCTCGGGCAGGACCACGATGTCGGCGTTGGCGAGCTCGCCGAGCTCGCGCAGCTCCTTGGTGGTGAACTTGGCCTCGGCGGGGCCGCGCCGACCGAGCATGTACACGTCGGTCACCTTGCTGCTCCGTAGATGCTCGATGGCGTAGTCGGCCATGTCGGTCTCCGCCAGCTCGTCCACCGACTTCGCCAGCACCCGGGCCACGTCGACGGCGACGTTGCCCATGCCGACGACGGCTACGCTCCGGGCGTCGAGCGGGACCTCGAGCCCCACGTAATCCGGGTGCCCGTTGTACCAGGCCACGAACTCGGTGGCGGACAGGCAGGCCGCGCGGTCCTCGCCGGGGATGCCGAGGTTCCGATCGGACGGCGCGCCGACGGCGTAGATCACCGCGTGGTAGTGGCGCATGACGTCCTCGTGGGTGAGATCGCGACCGAACTCGACGTTGCCGAGGAAGCGCACGCGCCGGTCGCCGCAGGTGCGCTCGTAGAGTTTGGTCACCGACTTGATCTTCTGGTGGTCGGGCGCAACGCCGTAGCGCACCAGCCCGTAGGGGGTCGGCAGGCGGTCGATCAGGTCGATCGAGACGTCCTCACGCTGCTTGAGTAGCGCGTCCGTGGCATAGAAGCCCGACGGCCCGGCGCCGATGACGGCGACGCGCAGGGGAGAAGGCTGCACAGAACTCATGCGTTACCTTGTACCACGGCGCTTCCGGGCCACGGAAAGGCGGAATGTCCCATCTCAGGCCGAATGTCCTCCGCCGGCCGGGGCCGAGCGACGACCGTGCGTTTGCGTCCACCAGGGCACGACGGGTATCCTTGCAGGTCATGACCTCCAGGAGCGTGGCGAGCGCCGCCCCCCTAGACGTGCCGCTGGTGCACAAGTACGGCGGTACCAGTGTCGGCGACGTCGAACGCATCCGCAAGGTGGCCGCCCGCATCGCCGCCGCCGCCGCGGACGGGCGGCGGATCGCCGTCACCGTCTCCGCCATGGGTCACAGCACCGACCGCCTGGTCGGCCTGGCGCGCGAGCTGTCCCCCCGCCCCTCGCGGCGTGAGCTCGACGTTCTGCTGGCGACGGGTGAGCAGCAGTCGATCGCGCTGGTGGCCATCGCGCTCCTGGCGCTGGGCGTGAAGGCGCGCTCGTTCACGGGTGCGCAGGCGGGCTTCCTGACCGATGCGCGCCACGGCAGCGCCCGCATCCTGGAGGTCGACACCCGTGGCGTGCGCACCGCGCTCGAGGCCGGTGAGGTGGCGTTGGTGGCGGGCTTCCAGGGGGTGGACTCGGGGGGCGCCATCACGACCCTGGGGCGGGGCGGCTCGGACACCACCGCGGTGGCGCTGGCCGCGGCCCTGGGCGCTCCCGAGTGTGAGATCTTCACCGACACCGAAGGCGTGTACACCACCGACCCGCACATCATCCCCACGGCGCGCAAGCTCGACGTCGTCGACTACGACGAGATGCTCGAGCTCGCCGCCCTCGGTGCCGGCGTGCTCCACCCCCGTAGTGTGTGGTACGCGCGCCGCTACGGCGTGCGTATCCACGTCCGCAGCTCGTTCAGCCACAATCCGGGGACCATCGTCACCCGGCTCGAGCGCCCCCAGGAGGCCCGCATGATCACGGAGAAGCCGGTCACCGGTGTGGCCCTCGACCTGAACCACGCCCGCATCGACGTCCACGGCGTACCGGACGAACCCGGCATCGCCGCGCGCCTGTTCACCGCGCTCGGGCGCGCCGGGGTCAGCCCCGACATGATCGTCCAGGGCGTGCGCGCCGTCTCCGATAGCCGTCAACAGATGGCGTTCACGGTCCCGCAGGACGCCATGCAGGAGGCCCTCGAGGCGCTCCGTCCCGTGCTGGGCGAGCTGGGGGCCCGTGCCACGGCCGATCCCGACGTGGCCAAGTTGTCGATCGTGGGGATCGCCGTGGGCTCCACGCCGGGAGTGGCCGGCCGCATGTTCGACGCCGTGGCCGGCGCAGGCTCCAACATCGAGATGATCACCACCAGCGAGGTCCGCATCAGCGTCGTCATCCCGGCACTGCGCGCCAGGGAGGCGCTGCACGCGGTGCACGCGGCGTTCGGCCTGGATGCTCCCGAGCGGGCGGGTTAGGAGCGGTACCGGTGCGCACCGACCGTGTGGAGCAGCTCTTCGTGCGGAGGCGTGCCGGGCGCATCGAGGTGTTGATGGTGCTGGAGTCCCCCGCCGGCGGTCGTCAGCGCGAGACCCTGCAGACCCCGACGAGTTCGCCGGAGGAGGCCGTGCGTTTCACCGCCACCCATCTGGCGCGGCGGGGCCTGGTGGCCTCCGATCGCCTGCGCCTTCGGGTCGAGCGTAGCGGTGACCTGGTCGACGACGCCCAGCTGCGCGAGCTGCTGGTGGCGACGCTGGCGCGCGAGGCCCCCGACGACGGGCCTCGGGACTGACGTCGTGGGACGGACACCGTGAGGCTGAAACTGTGGGGCTGAAACTGGCCACGCTGGCCTATCTGAGGCGGGACGGGCACACCCTGATGCTCCACCGCAGTGGCCGCGAGGACGACTACCACCGCGGGCGTTACAACGGCCTGGGCGGCAAGTTCGAGCCCGGTGAATCGCCGGAGGCGTGCCTGCGGCGCGAGGTCCTCGAGGAATCGGGGCTGAGCGTCGACGAAGCGCATCTCAAGGGCTTCCTGTCGTTCCCGGCGTTCGACGGCAAGGACGATTGGTACGCCTTCGTCTACGTCGTACCGCGCTTCTCCGGCGCGCTCGTCGCACACTCCCCCGAGGGCACGCTGCACTGGGTGGCCGACGATGCGCTGCTCGACCTGCCGCTGTGGCCCGGCGATCGGGTGTTCCTGCCGTGGCTCACGCGGCCCGACCTGTTCTCCGCGACCTTGCGCTACCGAGCGGGCCGCTACCAGGGCTACCGAGTGACGTTCTACGGCCCCGGAGGCGTGTTCCTCGGGGTGGAGGAGGGCGGCGCGGACGGATCCGGCCCGCCGGATCCGTCCGCGCCGATCAGGTGAGGCCGACGAGACTGGCGCGGTCGACCCGCGCCACCAGGCGCTGCGCCAGCATGACGTTGCCGTCGAGCTTCAGCTTGCCGGTCATGAAGGCCGACATGGGGTTCAACTCCCCCGTCATCAGCCGGACGAGATTCTCGTCGCTCACGCGGATGGTGACGTCGGGCGCCTCGGCTTCGCCGTCGTGTGCCGTCAGCCGGCCGTTCTCGAGCACGTGGTAGACGGGTTCGGAGATGGCGTACTGGATCACGGCGTTCTCGGCCATGTCGCTGGCGTCGAAGCTCTCGGGGATGCGGTGGAGCAGCTCCTTCGCGTTCATGCCGACAGTCTAGCGGTTGTACGCCGGCGGAGGGTCGCCGGCGGAGCTCCGACGGCCGCTCGGTATACTCGGCGGTGCGCCCACAACGTCGGGCGCGGTGGCGACCTTGAACTTCTCCCTCTCCGAAGAGCTCCTGGCCATGAGGACGCACGTGCGGCACTTCGCGCGCACGGAGCTCGTGCCCCTCGCGTCCGAGCTGGATCGCGAGCCGCGCTTCCCGTGGGAGACGTTGCGCAAGATGGGGGAGATGGGCCTGCTCGGCGTCACCACCCCGGAGCGCTACGGAGGCGCCGGGCTCGATACCCTCAGCTACGTCGTGCTGCTCGAGGAGATCGCCGTCGCCGACGCCAGCCACGCCACCATCATGAGCGTCACCAACGGGCTTCCGCAGAGCATGTTGCTGCGCTACGGCACCGACGAGCAGAAGGAGCGCTACCTGCCGAAGCTGGCCAGCGGCGCGTGGATCGGCGCGTTCTGTCTCTCCGAGCCGCACGCCGGCTCCGACGCGGTGGCCATGTCCACGCGCGCTCGCGGCGTCGAGGGCGGCTTCGTGCTGAACGGGACCAAGGCCTGGATCACCAGTGGCGGCGAGGCCCAGCTGTATCTGGTGATGGCCAAGACCGACATCCATGCCGGCGCGCGCGGGGTGAGCTGCTTCCTGGTCGAGAAGGGCGCCGAGGGGATGAGCTTCGGGCGGCCCGAGCGCAAGCTCGGACAGCATGCCGCCATCACCACCACCGTGACCTTCGACGACTGTTTCGTGCCCGAGGAGGCCCTCCTCGGTCCGCTGGGACAGGGGTTCGTCATCGCCATGGCATCGCTCGACGGCGGCCGCATCGGCATCGCCGCGCTGGCCGTGGGTGTGGCGCGAGCGGCGTTCGAGGCGGCGCGCGACTACGCTGCCGAGCGAACGGCCTTCGGGGAAGCGATCCACCACTTCCAGGCGATCGGCTTCTCGCTGGCCGACATGGACACGGAGCTGGAAGCGGCCCGCATGCTGACGCTGCGCGCGGCGTGGCTGAAGGACCGGGGCTACCGTGTCACGCGGGAGGCGGCTCAGGCCAAGCTGTTCGCGTCACAGATGGCGGGGCGCGTCACCCACGACGCCATCCAGGTGTTCGGCGGCTACGGCTACACCCAGGACTACCCGGTGGAGCGCTATTTCCGGGACGCCCGGGTCACCGAGATCTACGAGGGCACCAGCGAGATCCAGCGCATGGTGATCCACCGTCAGATCTACCGTGATCTGGAACGGCGATAGGCGACCCTCGGAGCTTCCCACGATAGGAGCGGCAGCGTGATCGATTTCGAGCTCAGCGACGAGCAGAAGCAGTTCCAGAGTCTGGCGCGGCAGTTCGCGCGCGAGCACATCGTGCCGGTCGCCGCTCAGCACGACCGCGAGGAGAGCTACCCGGAAGAGGTGATCCGGCGCGGGCACGAGCTGGGGCTGCTCAACACCATCGTTCCCGAATCGGCCGGTGGCCTGGGGCTGGGGTCGCTAGACGAGGCCGTCATCGGTGAGGAGCTCGGCTACGGTTGCATGGGGATCTACACCATCTTCATGGCCTCGGAGCTGGGCATCACACCGCTGTTGCTGGCGGGCAGCCCGGAGCAGCACGAGCGCTTCCTGCGGCCGCTGACCGAAGGGCCGAAACTCGCGGCGTTCGCGCTGTCCGAGCCCGACAACGGTAGCGACGCCGGGGCCATGAAGACGCGAGCCGTCCTCGACGGCGACGACGTGATCCTGAACGGCAGCAAGATGTGGATCAGCAACGGCGACAGGGCCGAGTTCACGGTGGTGTTCGCCAGCTTCGATCCCGAGCGCAAGCATCACGGCACCTTGGCGGTGGTGGTCGAGGCCGGCCGGGACGGCTTCAGCACCCGCAAGCTGCACGGCAAGCTGGGACAGCGCGCCAGTCCCACCGCCGAGCAGGTGTTCGACGACGTGCGCGTGCCGCGCGCCAACATCCTGGGCGAGCCGGGCGACGGCTTCCGCATCGCCATGCAGACGCTCGACAAGACGCGCATCCCGGTCGCGGCAGGCTCCGTGGGGGTGGCGCGCCGCGCCCTGGACGAGGCCCTGGCCTATGCCGCCGATCGCCACGCCTTCGGCCGCCCCATCGCGCGCTTCCAGGCCATCCAGTTCAAGCTCGCGGAGATGAAGATCGGCATCGAGACGGCGCGCTGGCAGACCTATCATGCCGCCTGGCTGGCGGACCGGGGGCTACCGCACACGGAGGCCTCCGCCATCGCCAAGGCCTATGCCTCGGACATGGCCTTCAAGTCCGCCGAGGAGGCGCTCAACGTTCACGGCGGCTACGGCTACGTCAACGAGTACCCGGTCGAGAAGCTGATGCGCGACGTCAAGCTCAACCAGATCTACGAGGGGACGAACGAGATCCAGCGGGTGGTCATCGCCCGCGGCCTGTTGCGACAGGTCCTAGAATAGTCGGGCGGGGAGGCGCCTGCCCCTCGGGACCCTCGACGACCGCCGCGCCGACAGGCGCGGCCTGGAGGACAGCGTGAAGATCGTGACCATCCTGAAGCAGGTGCCCGACGCCGAGGCTCGGGTACGGACCAGCGGCGGGGAAGTGGACCTCGGCGGGGTCACCTTCGTGATCGACGGCATGGACGAGTACGGCGTCGAGGAGGCGCTACGCATCCGCGAAGGCGGGCTCGAGGCCGAGGTGGTGGTGCTGGCGCTCGGGCCGCAGCGCTTCGAGGAGGCGGTCCGAACCGCCCTCGCCATGGGTGCCGATCGCGCCGTGCACATCGAGACCGACGACGCGCTCGACGCCATCGCGCAGGCGCGCGTACTCGCCGCCGCGATCCAACAGGAGGCCGCCGACCTGGTGCTGGTGGGCGGCAAGGAAGCGGACTGGGACAGTGCGGCGCTGGGCGCCGCCGTGGCCGAGGCGCTCGGCTGGGCGCACAGCGACTGGACCACGGAGCTGCGCCTCGAAGGTGGCCGGTTGCACACCCGGCACGACACGGATGACGGCAGCGAGGTGTTGAGCCTGCCGCTCCCCGCTGTGGTGACGACGCAACAGGGGCTCAACGAGCCCCGTTACCCCACGCTCCCCAACATCATGAAGGCCAAGCGCAAGGAGCTCGCCAAGAGGACGCTGCAAGACTACGGCGGCGCCGAAGCGCTGACGACCACACTCGAACAGACCATCCAGACCCGCGATCGCATCGGCAAGGTACTCCAGGGCGACCCCGGCGAGGCCGCCCGCGAGCTGGTACGGCTCCTGACCGACGAGGCCAAGGTGCTGTCGTAGACGTGCGAGGAGACGGCATGATCCTGATCGTGACCCAAGCCAACGCGGACCGCGCCCAGAAGACGGACCTGGAGCTGATCCGGGCCGCGCGCGAGCTCGCCGCAACGCTCGACCTGCCGCTGGCCGCGGCGGTGCTGGGCGCCGACCCGGCGCCCAAGGCCGACGACCTGGCACGCTACCTGCCTACCGTCTACCGGCTCGCCTCCGGCGCGCTGGCTCCCTTCCGCGCTGAACCGTTCACCAGCGCCGTGCACGGCCTGGCGCAGCGGATCGGAGCCCGCGTGGTGCTGATGGCAGCGTCGCGTTCCGGGCAGAGCCTGGGGCCCCGCCTGGCGATGCGCATGGGGGCGCCACTGCTGGAGGACGTCATCGCGCTCGAGGTGAGTGACGGCAAGCTGACGGCGACGCGCTTCACGTACCTGTCGCGCGTCACCGAGAGGGTGCGGGCCGAATCGCTGCCCGCCGTCGTGAGCGTCAAGCCCAACGTGTTCACGGCCGCCGAGCCCGCCGACGCGGCGGGCGATGCCGAGGACGGCGAGGTGCTGCTGGGCGAGCACGACGAGCGGGTCGAGGTCGGCGAGCGGACCAGCGCGAAGGGCGGGCGCGTGGCCCTGGAGGACGCCAGGATCGTCGTCACCGGTGGCCGCGGACTGGGTGACGCCGAAGGCTTCGTCAGGCTGGTGGAGCCGCTGGCCGACGTGCTGGGCGCGGGCGTGGGATCGACGCGCGCCGTGGTCGATGCCGGATGGCGCCCCTACGTCGAGCAGGTGGGACAGACGGGCAAGACCGTGGCCCCCGACCTCTACCTCGCGCTGGGCGTGTCCGGCGCCGTCCAGCATCTCTCGGGCATGAACCGCTCCAAGGTGATCGTTGCGATCAACAAGGACGCGGACGCCCCCATCTTCAAGGTGTGCGACTACGGTGTGGTCGGCGACGTGAACGCGGTGGTGCCGCCGCTGAGGGAGGCGCTGTCGGAGCGCGGCGCCTAGCATGACGGGCCGGGCAGGGGACGCCGAGCCGGTGGCCGCCGCCGTGAACGGCGGCGCAGGTACCGGAGTGCTGGTGCGGCGCGCCAACAAGGGCGACCTCGAGGCGCTCGACGGGCTCGAGCACAGCTTCCCCGGTGACCGTCTGAGGCGTAGTTCCCTGTCCCGCCTGTTGGGCCGCGACAGCGCCGAGCTGTGGGTGGCCGAGGCCTCCGGGCGCGTCGTCGGTGACGCGGTGGTGCTGTTCCGCAAGGGGTTCGTGTCGGCGCGGCTGTACTCGCTGGTGGTCCGGCCGGAGAGCCGTCGGCAGGGCGTGGCCCGGTCGCTGCTGGCCCGGGCCGAGGCGGGCGCCCGCGAACGCGGCGCCGTGGCCATGCGCCTCGAGGTCCGCGAGGACAACCGGACCGCCATCGCGCTGTACGAGAAGTTCGGCTACGAGGTGGTGGGACGTACCGCGGACTACTACCAGGACCATTCCGACGCGTTGCGCATGCAGAAGCGCTTCGCCGCCGGCGGAGCCATCGTGCAGGCGGTGCCCTACTACCCGCAATCGCTGGAGTTCACCTGCGGGCCGGCCGCGCTGATGATGGCGATGCGCCATCACGGCTACCCGGTGCCGCTGGAGCGCTGGCTCGAGCTCGCCCTGTGGCGCGAGGCGACCACCATCTTCATGCTCTCCGGGCACGGCGGCTGTAGCGCCCACGGCCTGGCGGTGGCGGCCCTGCGCCGCGGCTTCCGCGCCACGGTGGTGACGCGCGACGCCGAGGTGCCGTTCCTCGACTCGGTGCGCAGCGACGACAAGAAGGACGTCATCCGCATCGCGCACCGCACCTTCGAACGCGACCTACGCGACCTCGGCGGCCGTGCCGAGCTGCGCGACGTCACCGATCGGGACGTGGTCGAGGCGCTCAAACGCGGCGGCCTCCCGCTGGTGATGCTGTCCGGCTACCGGCTGTACGCCGAGAAGGTCCCGCACTGGGTGGTCGTGACCGGCTTCGACGCCGATCACCTGTACCTGCACGACCCGTTCATCCCCGATGGCGCGGGCCGCGCCGACAGCGTTCACCTGCCCCTGAGGCGCGACGCCTTCGAGGCCGTGAGCCGGTTCGGCAGACGCCGTCACCGGGCCATGGTGGTGGTCGAGCGCTGGGGGCGGGTCAGCCGTCGGCGGCCAGGTAGCGGATGATCTCCCCGTAGATCTCGGGGTTGGCTTGATCCTCCTCGCCGGCCGCGATGGTCGGGTTGTCGTTCACCTCGATGACGTAGTACTCGCCGTCGATCTCCTTGATGTCGACGCCGTAGAGGCTGGAGCCGATCGCTGCCGCCGCGGCGAGCGCCACCTCCAGCAAGCGGGGGTCGGCCCGGTCGCGCGCGACGCCCTCGACGCTGGCCAACTCGCCGGCGTCGCTGCGGTCCATGGTGCGCCAGCCCTGCGGCGGGAAGCGGTACATCACCACCGCCAGCACGCGCCCGTCCAGGGTGATCACGCGCCAGTCGAAGTCGCTCGGCATGTACTGCTGCACCACCAGGCGGTCGGCGCGCCTCAGGAAGCGGCGTCCGACCTTCACGAACGCTTCCGCGGTGGCCACCTTGTCGACGTACAGACTGAAGCTGGAGTTCGGCGCCTTCAAGACCACGGGCGTGCCGAGCGTCTCGAACAGCGCCTCGGCGGTGGCCTCGCGCACCTCGTCCTCGGCCAGGAAGCGGGTGACGGGGATCGGCACGCCGTGGCGCTCGAGCCGCGCGTACATGTTGACCTTGTCGCAGCAGATGCGGATGGACTCGGCCTGGTCGAGCACGCGGATGCCGAGTAGCTCGGCCGATCGCGCCACCACGTAGCTGGTGTTGAGAGGATCGGTGAGGGCCCGGATCAACACCCCGTGGTAGTTGCGCAGGTACTTCAGCTCGTCCTTGAACAGGAAGTCGAGCTCGTGCCCCAGCTCGAAGGCGGCCAGCCGGAAGTTCGTCAGGGCCGTGAGCTCCACCGCAGAGCGGATGGTGTAGCGTTCGGCGAAGATCGCTAGACGCGCCATGATCCGAGCTCCGCGACCAGGGCCCGTTCCTCGGGCGTGAGCTGCGCCAGCGGCAGCGGCATCAGGGCCGACAGCAGGTAGGCTTTGGGGGTCACGATCACGCGCACACGGGCCAACGGCAGCCGGAAGGTCCCGAACACCGCCCGCGCGAACGCCGCGTACTCGGGCACCAGCGTGCGCCCCAGCACGCAGCGCACCACGTCGATGCGGTAGTCGGGCGGCAGCTCCTGGCACAGCACGGCGTACTTCCCTGTGTAGGTCAGGCCGTTGCGTCGCGCCTCGATGGCGGCGGCGTCGACCAGCAGCTCCCCCTTCTCGGAGAAGGGGTTGACGGGGTAGGCCATGAGCGGCGGGGCCGGGAAGCGCGAGGTGGTGAGGTGGAAGGCGGGCACCAGCACTCCCGCCAGGCGCGCCTTCTCCATGGCGATGGGCACCACGTAGGCGTCGAGCGCGTCGGCGGTGGTGGGGATGAGGTCGAGGCCGGAGAGCTCGGCATCGAGCGAGCCGTAGTAGCCGCTGGCGAGGTAGCCGTAGTCGCCGGCCATGTTGGCCAGGTCCGCGGCGACGCCTCCCGAGGGGGCGTCGCCCGCGAACCGGGCCGGATCGAGCTGCAGCAGTGGGATCGTCACGGGGTCCGCGCGGGGCCTGTCAGGCTTCCAGTGCGGCGACGCCGGGGAGGGTCCTGCCCTCGAGGAACTCGAGCGCGGCTCCGCCTCCGGTGGAGATGTGGCCGATACGGTCGGCCAGGCCCGTAGCGTTGATGGCGGCCACCGAGTCGCCGCCCCCCACCACCGTGAAGGCGGTGAGCTCGGCGACGGTCCTGGCCATGGCAACGGTGCCGGCGTCGAACGGCGGAGTCTCGAACACACCCAACGGTCCGTTCCAGAACACCGTGCGAGCACTGCTGAGCGCCTCCCGGAAGGCCACGATGGCGTGCGGGCCGATGTCCAGCCCGAGCTCTCCGTCGGGGATCGCATCGGTGGGGTGGACCGCGGTCTTCACCCCTTCCTTCAGCTCGCCGGCGCACACAGAGTCCTCGGGGAGGACCACGTGCACGCCACGCTCGGCGGCCTGCGCTAGCAGCTCGCGGGCGGTGTCGAACTGATCGGGCTCGACGCGCGAGGCGCCCACCCGGCCGCCCTGCGCCGCCACGAACGTGAACGCCATGGCGCCACCGATGAGGATGGTGTCGGCGACCCCGAGCAGGCTACTGATGACGCCGATCTTGTCCGACACCTTGGCGCCGCCCAGGATCACCGCGAACGGGTGTTCCGGGCGGTCGAGCAGCTTGCCGAGGGCGTGCAGCTCCTGCTGGAGCAGGTGCCCCGCGGCCGACGGCAGCAGCCGCGCCACGCCCTCGGTGCTGGCGTGCGCGCGGTGGGCCGAGCCGAAGGCGTCGTTGACGTAGGCGTCGGCGTACCCCGCCAGGATGCGGGCCAGGGCGGGGTCGTTCTTGGTCTCGCGGGCGTCGAAACGGGTGTTCTCCAGCAGCGTCACGCTGCCGTGTGGGGCGTCCCGTACGAACGCTTGCTGGTCGGGGGAGGCGGGGCCGTCGCAGGCCAGGTAGCGCACGTCTCGCCCCAGCAGCTCCCCGAGGCGCGTCGCCACGGGTCGCATGCGTGCGGACTCGTCCACGCCCTTGGGACGTCCGAGATGGCTCATGAGGACGAGGGTCGCGCCGCGCGACGAGAGGGCCTCCAGCGTGGGCAGGGCCGCACGGATGCGGGTGTCGTCCCCGACGCGGCCGTCCTTGATCGGGACGTTGAAATCTACGCGGACCAGGACGCGCTTGTCCTTGACGTCGAGGTCCTCGAGGGTCCTTAACATGAAACCTCCAATCCGAGCGTTGGAGATGGGGCGAACGGTGCCGGAAGGCCGTTCAGAGCTTCTCGCCCATGAGCTCGAGCACGTCCACCATGCGGTTGGAGTAGCCCCACTCGTTGTCGTACCAGACCAGGATCTTCGCCATGCGTCCCATCGTCCGGGTGAGCCCGCCGTCCACGATGGCGGAGTGTGGGTCGCCCACGATGTCGCGCGACACGATGGGATCCTCGGTGTAGCGGATGACGCGGCCGAGCGGCCCCTCGGCGGCCGTGCGCAACGCGGCGTTCAACTCGGCGACGGTGGCCTCGCGCTTGAGCACCGCCGTCACGTCGGAGATCGACCCGGTGGGGGTGGGGACCCGCAGCGCCATGCCGTCGAAGATGCCCTTGAACTGCGGCAGCACCTTGGCGACCGCCTTAGCGGCGCCGGTGCTGGTGGGCACGATGTTGGTCGCGGCGTTGCGTCCCCGTCGCAGGTCCTTGTGCGGCCCGTCGAGCAACATCTGGTCGTTGGTGTAACTGTGGACGGTGGTCATCATGGCCTGCTCCACGCCGAAGGCTCCGTCGACGACCTTCATCACCGCGGCCAGCGAGTTCGTCGTGCAGGAGGCGTTGGAGACCACGTCATGCGCGGCCGGGTCGTACTCGTCCTCGTTGACGCCGAGCATGATGTCGAAGTCGCTGTCGGGCGACGGCGCGCTGATGAGCACCTTCCTGGCGCCGGCGGTGAGGTGCGCTGCGGCCTGCGCGCGCTTACGGAAGATGCCGGTCGACTCCACCACGATGTCGACGCCGAGCTCCTTCCAGGGGAGCTCCTCGGGCTTGCGGACTTCGGTTGCCCGTACCTTCTTGCCGTCGACGATCAGGTTCTGGTCGTCGAAGCTGACGTCGCCGGCGAAGGGGCCGTAGTTGGAGTCGTACTTCAGCAGGTTCGCCAGCGTCTCGTTGTCGGTGAGATCGTTGACCAGGACGACGTTCAGGCCACGCTGATGGGCGATGCGGAAGATCTGCCGCCCGATGCGTCCGAAGCCGTTGATGCCGATGTTCATGGAAGTCCTCCGATGCGGTTGTGTACTCACGAGATCCGATGACAACGGTCTCATGATACTCCCGCCCTCCGGGGCCTCCGCAATCGGGCAAACGACCCGGACGGCATCGGTGCGGCGTTCAGCTCCGGCGCAGGCCCAGGCGCAGCCGCCCGTCCTCGACTTCGTGCTCCTCGGTGAAGGCGTCCGGTTCGGCGGGTCCCAGCGTGAGGGCGGCGGCCAGGACCTCGGCGGCGATGGCGTCACGGTGCTCACGCACGGCCTCGGCGATCGTGCCGTCGGCCTCCAGCGTCAGGGCGATGGTGTCGGAGACCTCCAAGCCGGCGTTCTTGCGTGCGTTCTGAACCAGCCGGATGACGTCGCGCGCCAGTCCTTCGCGCACCAGTTCGGGCGTGAGGGTGGTGTTGAGGGCCGCCAGGTAGCCGCGTTCCTCGACCGCGGCGAAGCCCTCCGGGCTGCGTGCGTCGAGAAGCAGGTCCTGCGGCGCCAGGCGCACCTCGCCGCCGCCGACCTGGAGAACCGTTTCCTCGCCGTCGCGCACCGCTGCCGCCACGGTGCGGCCGTCGAGGGCGTCGAGGGCCCGTCGCAGTTCCGGTACCAGCCGGCCCAGTCGCGGTCCGACGCGCGGCAGGTTGGGCTTGACCTGGTAGTCGACGAAGTCGTCGTGAACGCCCAGGTAGCGCACCTTCTTGACGTTGAGCTCCTCCAGGAGCTGGTCCTCCAGGCGCTTCACGCCGGAGAGCTCCTCGACGCTGCGCAACCGGACCAGCACCTCGGGCAGGGGCTGGCGCACCTTGATCCCCGAGGCCGCACGCGCGGCGCGGCCGAGCTCCACCAGGCGCATCAGGGCGCGCATGTCCCGGGTGAGCTCGGCGTCGACGCGTCCGGGCTCGGCGACCGGCCACGCCGCCAGGTGCACCGACTCGGGAGCGGTCTCGTCGAGCGAGCGCACCAGGTTCTGGTACAGCTCCTCGGAGGTGAAGGGCGCCATCGGCGCCATCAGCTTCGCGGTCGTGACCAGCGCCTCGTACAAGGTGGCGTAGGCTGCGAGCTTGTCGCTGTCTGCGCCCGATTTCCAGAAGCGGCGGCGATTGCGGCGCACGTACCAGTTCGACAGGTCGTCGACCACGAAGTCGCGCAGCGCACGGCTGGCGGCGGTAGGGTCGTAGCCCTCGAGCTGGTCGGTGACGGCGCCGACGAGCTCGTGCAGCCTGGAGAGCAGCCAGCGGTCGACGAGTGGACGCTCGGAGGGGACCGGCGCCGACGCCAGGTCGGGGCGGTCGAGGTTGGCGTAGAGCACGAAGAAGCTGTAGGTGTTCCACAGCGTCATGAAGAAGTCGCGCAGCGTCTCGTCGACCAGGCCTGCGCTGAAGCGCTTGGTGGCCTCGGGCGGCGACACGCTGAACAGGTACCAGCGCAGCGCGTCGGCCCCCTGCTCGTCGAGCACCGACCAGGGGTCGACCACGTTGCCCTTGGACTTCGACATCTTCTCGCCGCGCTCATCGACGATGTGACCCAGCACGATCACGTTGCGGAACGCCGAGGTGTCCGGCGCGATGCCGGCGAGCGGCCCGGCCGGGCGCGAGGCGGCCGCGTCGCCGCTGTCGGTGAGCAGCGTGGCGAGGGCGTGGAGGCTGTAGAACCAGCCGCGCGTCTGGTCGACGGCCTCGCAGATGTAGTCCGCCGGGAAGTTGTCGGCGAGTGCACGCGCCGCCTCGGGCGACGAGGCGTCGCCCTGATAGTGCCACTGCGCGTAGGGCATGGCGCCGGACTCGAACCACACGTCCACGGTGTAGGGGACCCGCCGGAAGGTCTTGCCGCCGCGCTCGAAGGTGACGTCGTCGACGTAGGGGCGGTGGAGCTCGAGCCCCTCCAGATCACGTCCCGTCAGCTCGGCGAGCTCGTGAACGCTGCCCACGCACAGCTGCTCGCTGCCGTCCTCGCTCACCCAGATGGGGAGCGGCGCGCCCCAGAAGCGCTCGCGGCTGAGCGCCCAGTCGACGTTGTTCTCGAGCCACTTGCCGAAGCGGCCGGTGCGGATGTGGTCGGGGTGCCAGTGCACCTTGTCGTTGTTCGCCAGCAGCTTGTCCTTGAGGAGGCTGGTGCGGATGTACCAGCTGCGCTTGGCGACGTTCATGAGCGGGGTGTCGTCGCGCCAGTTGAACGGGTAGGCGTGGCGGATGACGTCGCGATGCCACATCAGCCCGCGTGCCAGCAGGTCATCGGCGATGGTGTCGTCGGCGTCCTTGAACCAGCGACCGGTGTAGGGTCCGTCCCCGGTGTCGTCGGCGTCGAGCGGGCGCACCTCGGGCAGCACGTTGCCGGTGAGGTCGACCGAGAACAGCGTGGGCAGGCCGTGCCTCCGGCCCTGCTCGAGGTCGCCGTAGGCCGGCGCCAGGTGCACGATTCCGCTGCCGTCCTCGAGGCTGACGAGCTCGTCGCTCACCACCCGGAAGCCGCTGGACGGGTCCTGGCCGTCGTCGACGCGGCCCCGCAGGATGGGCCGGTAGTGCAGCCCCTCGAGTGCGCGGCCGCGGGCGCGTCGCACCTCGCGGAAGGCCGTACCGTCGAGCACGGTGGGCGCACGTTCGGCCGCCAGCCACAGCAGTGCACGCTCGCCGCCGGGATCGCGCTTGCGCGCTGGCGCCTCCACCAGCGCGTAGTCGGCGTCGGCGGCCACCGCCAGGCCGCTGTTGGCCGCCAGTGTCCAGGGGGTGGTGGTCCAGGCCAGGAAGTAGACGGGCCGGTCGTCGCTGGCGTCCAGGAGCCCCCGCTCGACGAGTTCGGAGCGCTCGGCCGGGAACATGGGGAAGATGCTGGGGTCCTCGACGTCCTCCTTGTAGCCGAGCGCCACCTCGTGCGAGGCGAGGGTGGTGTTGCTGCTCGGGCTGTGCCAGGTGGTCTTGTAGTCCTCGGCCAGCAGGCCCCGGTCCCAGAGCTGCTTGAGGACCCACCAGCACGACTCGATGTAGTCGTTGGTGTAGGTGACGTAGGCGTTCTCCAGGTCGAGCCAGAACCCGATGCGCTCGGTCATGGCGTTCCAGTCCTGGATGTTGCTGAACACGTCCTCGCGGCACAGTCGGTTGAAGCGCTCGATCCCGTAGGCCTCGATCTGCTGCTTGTTGGTGAAGCCGAGCCGCTTCTCGATGGCGATCTCGACCGGCAGACCGTGCGTGTCCCAGCCGCCCTTGCGTCCCACACGATAGCCCTGCATGGTCTTGAAGCGCGGGAACAGGTCCTTGAACGCACGGCTGATGACGTGGTGGACGCCCGGCTTGCCGTTGGCCGTGGGCGGGCCCTCGTAGAAGACGTAACGCCCCTCGGGGGCAGGCTTCTCGAGGGTCTTGCGGAAGATGTCGCGCTCGCGCCAGAACTCGATGACGCGCTGTTCCAGATCGGGGAAACGGACGCCGGACGGCACCTCACGGAACACGGTGTTACCTCGCTCTCCGGGGGCGGCCACGAGAACGCGCCCCGAACGCATGCGGCGTTGGGGCGCGTGACGTGCCGCGCGATACCACCCAACTTCTCCGGCCCCTCGCGGGGTCCGGACTCGAGAGACTGCCCCGCTCACGGGAAGCGGGAGAGTCCGGCGCTGTGACGCGCGCCGCGCGGCTCCGTCTACTGTCGCCGCGACGGTTCACGGCGAGTTCGGGGAGCGGCTCGGGGAGGATGTTCGGCCTGCCGGTGCCCGACCGGGCTCGCACCGTCCCCGGTTCGCTGGAGGGTCCTTCGTGCAGGCGTACTCGTTCCCGTCATCGCCCGTTCGCCGGCCGGAGTGCACCGTGCCGTGGCCGGCGGTTCGGAGCCGCTTTACAACCTTCGGCGGCCCCGCATATACTAAACCTAGCAGCAGGCCGTGACAACGTCAATCTTGCCGCTGCGATTCCTCGCACAACCTGCTCGTGCGTCTTCGCGGTGCGCGCATGCTCCTTGGACGTACGGTGTGCGACCCCGCCGAATGGTGGACAACGAGCGTTCCCATGAGCCACGTGAAGGTTCGAGATCCAGTTCGAGTTCTGCATCCCAGCCTCGTGCCCCTTCGAGGGCGAGCGCACGGAACGGAGATGGCATGAGCCCCAGAAGCCGGAAGACAGCCAACGACAGCGGTGCCGCCCAGGCGACCGACGCGAGCGATGCCCAGGACGTCAAGCCCCGCAAGCGCGGACGTCCGCGCAAGCAGGAGGCGGCGACAGAAGCGGCGTCGGGAGTGAGCGGCACGGGGACCGAGACCGCAGCCGGTCCGAACGGCGTCCCCGACACGACGAGCGGCGAGGGAGCCGCTGCCGCGGCGCCGGCCGTCGAGGCGCCGGCTGGCGGGGCGGCCGATGAGGCCGAGTCGCGGGAGGGCGCCGGCGCCGAGCGGGCGCCGCGCGAGCGCGGTGACGGCGCGAAGAAGGGCGGGCGTTCCGGTGGCCGCAAGGGGGGCGGCAACGGCAAGAGCAAGGCGAACCAGGAGACCGGCGATCGTATCGGGACGGACGACGCCGGCGCTGCCCAGACGGATCGGGGTGGCTCCGACGGCTCCAGGGACCGCTCCGGTGACGAGGGCGATCAGGAGGACCGCGGTCGCAGCGGGCGCGGCGGTCGCAACCGGCGCGGGCGCTCGAGCGGCGGCCGCAAAGGCGGCCTGAACTTCCGCGAGTTGCAGTCCAAGATCGTTCCCGAGCTGCACCTGCTGGCCAAGGAGGTCGGTCTCGAGGAGTACCGCCAGATGAGCAAGGACGACCTGGCGCTGGCCATCCTCGAACGCTCGGCCGAGAGCGAGGGGCTCAAGCTCGTACAGGGCTACCTCGAGATCTCGTCGGACGGCTACGGCTTCCTGCAGGAGTCGCTGTTGCAGCTCAGCTCGCGCAGCGTGATCGTGTCGGCCGGCCTCATCAAGCAGTTCAAGTTGCGCGCCGGCGACTACATCCTGGGCAAGGCGCGGCGCCCCCGCGACAACGAGCGCTATGGGACCCTGATCCGGGTCGAGGCCGTCAACGGCGTCGATCCCTTCCATGCCGCCAAGCGCCCCCGCTTCGACGACCTGGTGCCTACCTTCCCGGAGAAGCGGATCACGCTGGAGACCGCGCAGGACGAGCTCTCGGCCCGCGTCATCGATCTGCTCGCGCCCATCGGCCGGGGACAGCGCGGCCTGATCGTGGCGCCTCCCAAGGCCGGGAAGACCACCCTGCTCAAGAAGATCGCCAACTCGGTGGTCAGCAACGAGGACGACATCAAGGTCATCGTGCTGCTGGTCGATGAGCGGCCCGAGGAGGTCACCGACTTCCGGGAGTCGGTCAGCGGCGTGGAGGTCATCGCCAGCACCTTCGACGAGCCCCCCTCCAACCACATCCGGGTGGCGGAGTTCGTGCACGAGCGCGCGCGCCGCATCGTCGAAGAGGGCGGGCACGTGATGATCCTGCTCGACTCCATCACCCGTCTTGCGCGCGCCAACAACCTCGTGACGCCGGCGACCGGGCGCACCCTGTCGGGCGGACTGGATTCCAATGCCTTGCACTGGCCCAAGCGCTTCCTGGGCGCGGCCCGGAACATCCGCGGCGGCGGCAGTCTGAGCATCCTGGCCACCGCCCTGGTCGAGACGGGATCGCGCATGGACGACGTCATCTTCGAGGAGTTCAAGGGCACCGGCAACATGGAGCTGCACTTGAGCCGCCGGCTGGAGGAGCGCCGCATCTTCCCGGCGATCGACATCCTGAAGTCCGGCACGCGCCGCGAGGATCTTCTGCTGGGTGAGGCGATCCTGGCGAAGATGTGGCTGCTGCGCAAGGTGATCAGCGACATGGACGCGGCCGAAGCGATGGAGATGTTGCTCTCGAGGCTGTCGCGCACCAAGAGCAATGAGGAATTCCTTGCCACGCTCGGACAGGGCTGAGTGACAGCCTAGGACCATGAGTGCCGTTCCATGGCCCGGCTGAGGCGCGGCGCGGTCACGGTGGTGGCGCTGGTCGTGCTGTTCGTGGGGGCCGCGGCGCATGCCGAGCAGCGCTACGTGGTCAGGCCCGGCGACACGCTCTTCGCGCTGGCCCAACGTTTCGACACCACGGTCGCCGCCCTCCAGGGCGCCAACCGGCTCGGGAGCGACGTGCTCCGGGTCGGCCAGGTGCTGGTGGTGCCGGGTGGGCAGCGGGGCGGGTACCGTACGACCATCGCGCGCGCAGGGGAGACGCTGGCCGACGTGGCGCGTCGCGTCGGGCGGACGCCGGCCACGCTGGCTTCGGCGAACCCGGGGCTGGCTTCGGGGGGGTTGGCGGCGGGGGCCGCTATCTCGGTGCCGCCGGGAGATGGCGTGACCGAGGAGGTCGGCCCGGGCGACACGCTGGCCAGCCTGGCGGCCCGCGTATCGACGAGCGTCGGAGCTCTGGCGCAGCTGAACGACCTGTCGAGCGATGCCGTACTGCAGCCGGGCCAGTCGGTGCTGGTGCCACTCGCTGCGCCCGGGGCCGGAGCGGCGCCAACCGGGGGCATGGGCGGCGCCGGCCCGGCGCCGGCCGTGGTCGCGGTCGCGGCTCCGGCCGACCCCGCCACCGTCCGCGAGCGGCTCCGTCGCATGCAGGACGCCGACCTGCGCTCGGCCGTAGCGCACCTCACGACGGTGTCGTTCCAGGAGCTCGACTTCGTCGCGCCGGTGCAGGGCAGGGTGTCCTCCCGTTTCGGCTGGCGGGCGTTGAGCGTGAACGGCAACCACTTCCACGCCGGCGTCGACCTCGCGGTCGCGCTGGGAACGCCGGTGCATGCGGCCCGCGACGGCGTCGTCGTCAAGGCCGGGTGGGGCGGCACCTACGGCAACGTGGTCTATCTGGACCACGGCGACGGCACGCAGACGCGCTACGCTCACCTCAGCCGCATCGAGGTGCGGGTGGGGGAGCGCCTGCGGCAGGGTGACGTGCTGGGGCTCGCCGGGAGCACCGGGGCGTCGACCGGTCCGCACGTTCACTTCGAGCTGCGCTTCGATGGTCGCGCCGTCGACCCGCTCGAGTACCTGCGGGGCACGGCCTCTCGCTGAGCTCACGCCGAACGGACACAGACGAGGCAAGCCCCGGGAGCGTAGCGTGTGGCCGTGGCCAGGGTCTTGCTGGTGGAGCCGAACGATCACCTGAGGCGGGTGTTCCGGCGTCGCTTCGTTCGCGAGGGTTTCGAGCTGGTGGAGGCCGTCGACGTCGAGGCGGCGCTGGGTGAGGCCCGCAGTGGGCTCCCCGACGTGATCGTCGTCGAGGGCTCGGTGCGGGACGCCGGCGGCCTGGACCTGTCGTTGCGATTGGCCCGGGATCCCGACCTCAGGTCGGTCCCGCTCATCGTGCTCGAGGGGCGCGGGCACTGGGACGTGACGCCCGAACCGCGCGCCGGAGACGAGGTCGTCGTCGGAGGCGCGCCGATCGACGCAGCGGCGTTCGACGGGTACCCGGCGCCGTCCGAAGCCGCAGGCGATACGCTGTTGCCCCACCCGCAGGAGTTGCGGCATCCCTTCCGGCCGGGTCGCCTGGTCGAGCTCGCCAGAGGCGCGATCGCGTCCGGTGCGGGCGCCGCGTCCGATCCCTGAAGCCCGGGGGCGCGCCGCACGACACGCCAGAAGCGCCGTTCGCATCGGATTTCGTTGACGCTCATAGGGTGCCGCGGCTATACTCGCCTCAGAAGTTCTTCGGAATCATTCCGAGGATTCGGCGAGGGGATGACGAACCATGTGGATCTCGACGAAGGCCCAATACGGCATGCGAGCCCTGGTCGAGGTGGCGCTCGGTGGTGACGAGCCGACCAGTCTGAAGACCGTTGCCGATCGTCAGAACCTGAGCCACCAGTACCTCGAGCAGATCTTCGCTGTGCTGCGTCGCGCCGGGATCGTCGAATCGGTGCGGGGGGCGCGCGGCGGTTACCGCGTAGCACGTGCGCTGGAAGCCGTGCCTGCGCTGGAGGTCGTCGAGCTGCTCGAGGGCAGCGTCGCGCCGGTGACCTGCATCGACGACGAAGGTACCTGCGAACGGGTGGGTCACTGCTCCACGGAGGTCCTGTGGCGCCGCGTGGACGCCGCTGTGCGCGAGGTTCTGGGCTCGACTTCGCTGGCCGATCTGGTCGCGCAGCGTCAGATGCTCGGTCTGGTGCGTTTCGGCGAAGCCGGAAGCGTCGGTCAGGCCAGCTGAGCCACCGCCCCGACGCCCGGCGCGACGTGTCCCACTACCTCGATTTCGCCTCCACCACGCCGCTCGATCCGGCGGTACTGGACGCGATGATGCCGGCGCTGACCGAGGTCTACGGCAACGCTTCCAGCGTGCATCGCACGGGCCAGCGCGCACGCCGCCTCGTCGAGCAGGCGAGGGAGCAGGTGGCGGCGGCTCTGGGGACGCGACCGCGGCAGGTCCACTTCACGTCGGGAGCCACGGAGGCCGACAACCAGGCTCTTCGCGGTGTGCTTGGCGGTGGCGACGGCGGTCTCGTGACGAGCCCGCTCGAGCACGCCGCGGTGCTGTCCCCGGCACGGGTCCTCCGCGAGACCGGCACGCCCGTGAGCTACCTGCGCCCGAACGAGCACGGCGGTCTGGAGGCCGGCGAGCTGGAGCGGGTGCTGGCCGACCGTCCCGGGACGCGCCTGGTGGCGCTGATGGCCGTGAACAACGAGACCGGCGTGCTCACCGACGTGGCCGCCATGGCGGAGGTGGCGCACCGCCACGGCGCGCTGCTGTTCTGTGACGCCGTGCAGGGGTTCGGTCTGGAGCCGTTGGATGTCGGTGCGTTGGGCGTCGACCTGCTGGCGCTGTCGGGGCACAAGGTCTTCGGGCCCAAGGGGGCCGGCGCGCTCTACGTCGCCGAGGGCGTGGAGCTACGGCCGCTGCTGTTGGGCGGGGAGCAGGAGCGGGGCCTGCGGCCGGGCACGCACGCCACCCCCGCTATCGTGGGTCTGGGCGCGGCAGCGGAGCGCGCCGCGGCGGAGCGCGGGCAACGCCGTGAGGCCGTGCGACTGGCCCGCGACGCCTTCGAGGCGGCGGCCGCGGCGCTGCCCGGCGTGCGCGTGAACGGCGGTGGCGCCCCCCGCGGAGTCAAGCACAGTAACCTGCGGGTCGACGGCGTGGACGGCGAGTCGTTGCTGCTGGCCCTCGACGATCTCGGTGTGGAGGCGAGTGCCGGGAGCGCCTGTGCGGCGGGGAGCGTGGAGCCGAGCCACGTGCTGCTGGCCATGGGGTTGAGCGCCGAGCAGGCGAAGGCGAGCGTGCGCTTCAGCTTCGCGCACACCGTGAGCGTGGCCGACGCGCTCGACGCGGCCGCCCGCTTCGAACGGGCGGTGGAACGGTGCAGGACGCGGGTGACGTGAGTCGCGGGCTCAGGCAGTCTTGCGACGCTGTGCGCGGTCCAGTGCGCGCGCCGGATCGTCCAGGTCGCCCTCTTCAAGCGTGATCCCGGTGATCTCGCTGCCAGGGATCTCGTACATGAGGTCGATCAGACTGCGTTCCAGCACCGAGCGCAGTGCCCGCGCCCCCGTCCGGCGCTCGCGCGCACGCCGCGCGATCTCGTACAGAACGCCTTCGCTGAAGTCGAGGTCGACGCCCTCCAGCGCGAAGAGCTCCCGGTACTGCTTGACCAGTGCGTTGCGGGGCTTGGTCAGCACGTCGACCAGCGCCTCCAGGCTGAGGTCGTGCAGGCGCACGGTCACCGCCAGTCGACCGATGAGCTCCGGGATCAGGCCGAACGCCATGAGGTCCTCCGGCAGCACCTCGGCCTGCTCGACCGGGTCGGGGCCCCCGAGCACGCCTTCGTCCGCCTGGAAACCCACCCGCGACACGCTCACGCGCCGCCGCAAGATGTCCTCGAGCCCCTCGAACGCGCCGCCCACGATGAACAGGATGTTGGTGGTGTCGACCGGGATGAGCTCCTGGTGGGGGTGCTTGCGGCCGCCTTGCGGTGGAACGTGGGTGATCGTCCCCTCGATGATCTTCAAGAGCGCCTGCTGGACTCCCTCACCGGAGACGTCGCGGGTGATCGACACCCCCTCGGACTTGCGTGCGATCTTGTCGATCTCGTCGATGTAGATGATGCCGCGCTCGGCCACGGCGACGTCGTAGTTGGCGACCTGCAACAGACGCAGAACGATGTTCTCGACGTCGTCGCCGACGTATCCCGCCTCCGTCAGGGTGGTGGCGTCGGCGATGGCGAAGGGGACCTCTAGGGTCTTGGCCAGGCTGCGCGCGAGCAGGGTCTTGCCGGTGCCGCTGTTGCCGATGAGCAGGATGTTGGCCTTCTCGATCTCGGCGTCGGGGTTCTGCAGACGGCGGTAGTGGTTGTACACGGCCACCGCCAGGGCGCGCTTGGCGGCCTCCTGCTCGATGACGTACTGGTCGAGATGAGCCTTGAGCTCACGAGGCGGCGGCAGCCTGAGCTTGGGGAGCGTGCGCTGATCGGACCCGGCCAGCACCTCATTGACGCGCGCGGCGCAATCGTTGCAGATATGGGCGCCGCCGTTGGCCGCCGACACCAGCTCGCGCACCTCGGCCTGGGTACGGCCACAGAAGCTGCAGCGGGCCTGCGCCATGGTCAGTCCGCCTTGTCCGAGCCGAAGCGCCCGAGGTGGCGCGGCTCCACGACCCGATCGATCAGGCCGTACGCGACCGCCTCGTCGGGCGCCATGAACTTGTCGCGCTCCATGTCCTGGCGGAGCCTCTCGCGCGCGTGTCCGGTGTGCTGCTGATAGATGGACTCGAGCGTGTCGCGGATGTCCATGAACTCGCGGGCCTGGACCTCGAGGTCGGGCAGACTCGAGCGCGGGAAGCCCGCCGAACCGGCGTGGATCATGATGCGGCTGTGCGGCAGTGCCACCCGGTGGTCGCGTTCGCCCGCCATCAGGATGACCGAGCCCATCGACATCGCGATCCCCACGCAGTTGGTGTGCACCGGCGCCGAGATGTACTGCATCACGTCGTAGATGGCCAGGCCGGCGTAGACCTCGCCGCCCGGTGTGTTGATGAACATGTTGATGGGCTGTTCGCTCGACTGGGAGTCCAGCAGCAGGAGCTGCGCCGTGATCACGTTGGCGGTCTCGGAGTCGATGGCGGAGCCGAGGAAGATGATGCGTTCCTTGAGCAGGCGGCTGTAGACGTCGTACGTCCGCTCACCGCGGCCGGTCTGTTCGATCACGTAGGGGACGAGCGGCATACGGCGTCCAGCATAGCATCGCACGGCGCCGCCGTCGGGCTCGGGGCGGACCCTTCGGGGGCGGGCACGCGGGACGGGCGGCGCCCAAGAGTCCCGCTCGAAGGTCCCGCCCAACGGTCCCGCATCGCACCGAGGTCGTCGCAAGTCCGGCGTCACGAACGCCCAGGCGACCGACCCAGCGGGTCACGATCCCGGCAGCCGGCTCCGTGGCTGCGAGTCAGCGCTTACGACTCCGTCGTGCGCGGCGTGTCGGCGCCGTCCTCCGCTTCCTCGGGGTCGTGCGCGTGGTCGTGCACGTGGCCCTCGTGGTCGTGGCCTTCATGCACGTGGCCTTCGTGATCATGTCCGTCGTGGTCGTGCCCGTCGTCCTCGTCGTCCTCGTCGTCGGTCGCGCCCGCTGCCGCCGACTCGTAGGCGGCCTCGGCCGCGTCGGCGTCGTCGATCGCGCCGGCGCCCGTGAGCTCGCGGACGGTCTCGCGCAACGCCTTGTCACGTGCCAGCAGGAAGCGATAGTTCGTCAGCCAACGCTCGCCCATCTCGCGCTTGAACCGGCCCGCTTCCTGTTGCCGCCGCCGCGCCATGTAGCGCACGGCGTCCTCGAGCTCGTCCTCGTCGACCTCGGTGCCGCGCATCTCCTGCAGGCGTTCGAGCACCAGATCGCGGCGCACCCCTTGCTCGGCCGCCTGCTGGAGCTCGGCTTCGAACGCTTCGCGCCCTTCCCGGGCTTCGAGATCGGCCAGATAGCGCTCGAGCGTCGTGCCCTGCTGCTGGAGGTCGTCGGCCAGGTCCTGCAGAAGACTCCGCTGGCGGCGCTGCAGCAGGCTGGCTGGCACCTCGAACTCGGTACCGGCGACGAGCTTGTCGAGCAGCTCCTCGCGTTGCTGATCGAACGCGTCGCGCGCGAGCTGGTTCTTCAGGCTGGCCTCGATCTGCTCCCGCGCCTCGGCCCATGACTCGAACCCGAGCGTCTTGCCGAAGTCGTCGCCGACCTCGGGCTTCTCCTTGCCCTTGACGTCCTTGACGATCACGCGCAGGTTGCGCTTGACGGGCTCGGCGCCCTCCTCCGTAGCCCCTGCGTCATCGATGAGCTCGAGGTCGATGATGTCGCCCATGCTCGTGCCGATGAGCTGCCGGCGGATCGGCTCGGATGCGGACTCCATGTCCACCGGTTGCACCGAGCCGGTGCCCTGCGGCGGCTCGTCACCGTCGGTCTCGGCCGCCGGCGGAAGCGACTCGAGCAGCACGTAGTCACTGCCTTCGACCGAGCGCTCCACCGGTACCAGGGTGGCGTTCTGGTTGCGGAGTTGCTCGATGGTGTCGTCCACCATCGCTTCGCTGAGCTCACCGGGTGCGGCGTCGATGACGATCTCGGAGAGATCGGGCAGGGTCAGTTCGGGGTAGAGCTCGGCGTGCACCTCGAAGGTGAACGGCTCGCCCTCCTTGGGCGCTTCGGCGTGGAAGTGAGCGTGCACAGGCGTGAGGTCGAGCTCTCGCACGGCGTCGGGGTAGTTGGCGTCGACCAGGGTCTCCTGGACCTCTTCCTCCAGCGTGTCGCGCCCGATGCGGCGCTCCAGCACCCCACGCGGCGCCCGCCCGGGACGGAAGCCCGGCACCTTCATCTGGCGCGACAGCGTGCCCAGCACGCGCTCGAAAGCGGCGTCCACCTCACCCGCCGGGACCGTGACCTTGAACGTGGCGTTGACCGCCTGCTTCTCGATGAGCTCGGTTTCCATGGATCTCCTAGCCTTTCCACGTCGCGCGGACGCCCGCGCGGGACGGGCTCGGAACCGGCAAGGCGGCGACGCGCGCTCGCCGCTGAGCGAGCGCCTTCAAAGAGAGCGGCAAGCCCCAGGGGCTTGCCGTCCTGGTGCGAGGAGCGGGACTTGAACCCGCACGGCTAGGCCACTAGATCCTAAATCTAGCGCGTCTACCAATTCCGCCATCCTCGCGCGAGGGCCCCGTAGGGCTGCTGGCGCAGCGCGGCTCCCATCACGCCGCGAAGAGGGGCCGCGTCGCGGCCCCTCCCGGGCGTCGGGACCGGTCCGGGAAGGACCGCGCCCCGTTGGGTGGGGTGGATGATGGGATTTGAACCCACGACCCTCGGAACCACAATCCGATGCTCTAACCGACTGAGCTACATCCACCAAGCTCGCGTCCATAAGTCTATCAGACCAACCCGGCGCGTGGGAACTCCGGCGACGATGCTGCGAGCTTCCTCCCGTCGTCCGCCCCGGTGCGTTTCCCACGCCGGGACCTCGGAGCTCGGAGCCGAGCGCGTCAGGCAGGTTTCGAGACGGGCTCAGAGGGGGAAGCGGGGAGCCGGATCTCGAAGCAGGTGCGTCCGGGAGCCGACTCGACGTGGACGCTCCCCTCGTGGTCCCGCACGATGCGTTGAACGATGTCCAGCCCCAGTCCCGTCCCTTCCCCGACCTCCTTGGTGGTGAAGAAGGGCTCGAAGGCGCGTCGCTGGACCTCGGGCGGCATGCCGGGACCGTTGTCGACGACCTGGACGATCGCTTCGCCGTCGGAGTGGGACGTCGCGACCAGGATCACCCCGCCCGGCGGGAGGACGTCGACGGCGTTGTCGATGAGGTTCATCCACACCTGATTGAGGTCGCCGGGGTTCCCCCTCACCCGGGGAAGCAAAGGATCGAGATCGGTCTTGACGCCGATCTCCTTGCTGCGCAGCTCGTGCGCCAGCATGGCGAGCGTGGAGCGGATCCCTTCGTGGACGTCGATGGCGCTCTTCGTCGGAGCCCGGTCCATGTTCGAGTAGGCCTTGACGGAGCCGATCAGCTCGGTGATGCGGCGGGTGGCCTCGGCGACTTCGTCCAGCAGTCTCCGCGCCGCCAGGTCGGCCTCGAGCCACCGGAGCGCGGGCGGGACCATCGCTTCCGGTAGCGCCCGGATCGCCTCGTCGAGGTTCGGCTCCGTCACGCCGGCGGACACGAGCGTCTCCGCGGCGAGCCAGGCGTCGGGGACCGACCGATGCTCGAGCCAGGCGGTGAGGGCGTCCTCCGCCTCGCTTCGTTCCAAGGGATCGAGGCCGCCACCGGTTGCGGCCGGGTCGATGGCCGCCAACGTCAACAAGGGTACGAGTCGGTCGGGCTCCACCTGGCGCTCGAGGAGCGAGCGTGCGACGTCGCTGAGGGTCTGGAGCTGGCGCGCCAGCTCGTCGGCCCGGCGCTGGATGGCGGCGGCGGGGTTGTTGAGCTCGTGGGCGAGTCCGGCGGAGAGCTTGCCGAGACTCAGGAGCTTCTCGCGCTGATCGTCGCGGCGCGTGTACTCGCGGGAGCGGTCGACCATCACCGCCGCCAGCCGTGCCTGCAGGCCGGGGATGCGCCGCAGCATCTCGGGGAACAGGTCCGTCGAGAAGGTGGCCAAGCGCGTAGGGATGGTGGCGCGACCCGTGAACGGCGACTGCGTGAGGCGCGAGTGCGGAAGCATGCCCGTGACGTTGCCGGCCGTTCGCACGATGACACGGTCGTCCGACGGTCCCTCCTCGCGACGCGCCCGGATCTCGCCCTCGATGATGGCGAACAGGACTGTGGCCGGGTCGCCTTCGCGGAACACGATCTCGCCGGGTTCGAGGTCCAGGTAGCGGGCATGCTCGGCGAGCCATGCGATCTGATCCGCCTCGAGATCGGCGAAGACCTCCACGCGGCGAAGCTCGTGCTCAGCCGTCATGGCGCCGCCGCGGCATCCACGGGTGGGAGCCGGATCTCGAAGCTGGTGCGTCCCGGTTCCGACTCCACGGCCACGTCGCCCATGTGCCGCTCCACGATGCGGCGCACCACGTCGAGCCCCAGGCCGGTGCCCTCACCGACGTCCTTGGTGGTGTAGAAGGGCTCGAAGATCCGTGCTTTGATCTCGTCGGGGATGCCCGGTCCGTCGTCGAGGATCGCGATCACGGCACGTCCAGCCGCCCGCGAGGTGCGGACGGTGATCTCGCCGCCCTCGTCGATGGCGTCGATGGCGTTGTCCAGGAGGTTCGTCCATACCTGGTTGAGCTCGGCCGGATTGCCGGCCACGCGCGGCGTGTCGGCAGCGAAGTCGGTTCGGAGCACGGCGTTCTTGCTGCGGAGTCTGTGGCTCAGCATGGTGAGGGTCGACCGGATCCCCTCGTGCAGGTCGATCTCCTGACTGCGTGGAGCTCGGTCCATGTTGGAGTAGGCCTTGACCGCGGCGATGAGCTCGACGATCCGGCCCGTGGCGTCGGCGATGTCGGCCACCAGGCGCCGGAGCGCTAGGTCCGCCGTCAGCCACTCCAGGCTTGCGCCGACGGTGTCGTCGGGTACGCCGTCGGTCAGTTGCTCCAGGTCGGCCGTCGAGAGTCCGGCGCCGACCAGTGTCTCGGCCGCCGCCCATGGGTCCGGCAGGTCGCGGGTTTCGAGCCAGCGCGTCAGCGCTTCTTCGGCGTCGCTTCGCTCGAGCGCGTCGAGGATGGGAGCCGGCCCACCGGTCGACGGGGCCCCGGCGATGACCCGAACACGTTCCGTGAGCGCCTCGGCAGCGCCCGGCGCGAGTCCGCGGAGTGCCATGGCGCTGAGCTCGTCGATGCGCCGCGCCAGCGTCCCGGTTCGCTGCTGGATGGCCGCGGCGGGGTTGTTCAGCTCGTGCGCCAGGCCAGCCGACAGCCTGCCGAGGCTCATCAGCTTCTCGCGTTGTTCGCCGTGGCGGGTGAACTCCCGCGAACGGTCGATCACGATCGATGCCAATCGCACGTGCAGCACAGGCATGCGTTCCAGCATGGCGGGGAAGATCGCCTTCGGGAAGTTCGCGGTGCGCGTGCGGACCACCGCCCGCAACGTCACGGGCGTGTGCGTCATCCGTGAATGCGGCATCAGACCGGTGATGTCACCGCCCCGTCCGACGATCACCAGCCCGTCAGACGGTTCCTTCTCTTTCCGCCAGGTGATCTCGCCTTCGATGAGGGCGATCATCTCCACGGTGGCGTCGCCTTCCACCATCAGTGCATCACCGGGCTCGAAGGTCCGGATCTCGGCTCGCTCTGCGAGCCACTGCAGGTCGTCGTCCGCCAGGTCGGCGAAGGCGGTGACCTTCCGGAGCTCCTGCGGGTCGATCACAGCTCGGCCAGGTAGCGGTGGATCGACGACACCGAGACGGAGCCCTCACCCACGCCGGAGGCCACCCGCTTGACCGATCCGCTGCGTACGTCGCCGGCGGCGAAGATCCCGGGCACGCTGGTCTCGAACGGGTAGGGGTCGCGCTCCAAGGGCCAGTTCCGCAACCGTCCGTCGTCATCGACCAGGTCCGCACCGGTCAGCACGAAGCCCTTGGGGTCGCGCCGCACCAGACCGTCGAGCCACTCGGTGTGGGGCAGGGCGCCGATGAACACGAAGAGCCCGGCGGCCTCGACGACCTCGGTGGTATCGGTGGAGCCGTCTCGGATCACGAGCTGCTCGAGGTTCTTCTCGCCCCGCGCTTCCACCACCCGGGTGTTGTTGCGCACCGTGATGTTGGGCGTGGCATCGATCTGGTCGATGAGGTACTGCGACATCGAGGACGCTAGGCTCTCTCCTCGGATCAGGATGGTGACGCTACGCGCGAAACGGGAGAAGTACATGGCTGCCTGACCGGCCGAGTTGCCTCCGCCTACCACGTACGCATCGCGTCCCTCCACGGTGGGGGCCTCGGTGGCGGCTGCTCCGTAGTAGACGCCGGTGCCGGTGAGCTCGTGCAGCCCCGGCGCCTCCAGGCGGCGGTACGACACCCCGCTGGCGATCAGAAGCACGTGGCTGAGGATCTCGCTGCCGTCGGCGAAGACGGTCCGACGGCCCGGGCCGTCGACGTGGACCGCCACCGCCTCCTGTGGAACAAGGATGTCGACGCCGAAGCGGCGCGCCTGGGCCGTCGCACGCCGCGACAGTTCACTTCCCGCGATACCCGCGGGGAAGCCCAGGTAGTTCTCGATGCGGGAGCTCTCCCCGGCCTGGCCCCCGGGGGCGTCTCGCTCTACCAGCAGCGTGTGGAGACCCTCGCTGGCGCCGTAGACGGCGGCCGCCAGGCCGGCAGGGCCGGCGCCGATGATGACGAGGTCGTACAACTCGGCGTCGGCATGCGTCTTGAGCCCGAGGTGCTCGGCGAGGTGCGGAGCATCGGCGTTCGGCACCACCACACCGTCCGGGAACACCACGGCAGGGAGCTGGGCGTCGGACAAGCCGGCGTCGGCGAGCACGTTCTTGGCTTCGGGGACGCTCTCCACGTCCAGGAAGCGATAGGGCACCTGGTTGCGGGCCAGGAAGTTCTTCAAGCTGTGGGCGTCGCGCGTCCAGCGGTAGGCGAGCACCCGCAGGCCGTCGAAGGCCGGCCGGTAGTGGGCCTGCCAGTCGTCGAGGAAGTCGTCCAGGACCGGGAAGAGCTTCTCCTCCGGAGGGTGCCAGGGCTTGAGCAGATAGTAGTGGACATCGGCCTGGTTGATCGCTTCGATGGCGGCGCTGGTGTCGGCGTAAGCGGTCAGAAGGATGCGCTTGGCGCGCGGGAAGATCTCGCTGGCCTGCGCCAGGAACTCCGTGCCGGTCATGTGGGGCATGCGCTGGTCGGACAGGAACAGCGCGACCTCGTCGTTGCGTAGCCGGAGCTTATGCGCCAGCTCAAGCCCGGCCGCGCCCGAGTCGGCCGCGAGCACGCGGTACTGCTCGCCGTAGCGATGCTTCAGGTCGCTGGCGACGGCCCTGAGCACCTGCGAGTCGTCGTCGACTGCCACCAGGGTGGGTCTGGCCATGCTGGCTTGTCCTCCTCGATGCGCTCGGTTGAGGGCCATCCTAGCAGGCGGGACCGACGCGGGCGCTGCCGGTCGGGGCCCGTGCCCCGCCATCGGAGGTGGCGACCGGTCCGGGGGAGAGCCTGCGATTCGCCGTCGATAACGCTCCAGTCGTCGATAACGCTCCAGTAACGGTCGGGTCGGTAGGCTCCGGCATGGTTCATGCGACAAGCCTTCTCCGAGATGCGAGGCGGCGCGGCCGTGCTAGCGTCGCCTCCTGGCTCACCGCGATCGCGGTGGCCACCGCTGGTCTGGCTGGGGCGGCGACGGCGCATGCCCAGTTGCTGGGTGACGCGGCGCCGTACTATCTGTGGGCCGATGCCTGGGCAGGGACGATCCGGGGCAAGGAGGAGATCAAGCGGGTCATGACCCTCCACGGTGTGCATGTGACGTTGGACAACACCACCTCGGCGAGCGCAACGGTGGACTTCGATCAGGCCAAGGGTCCCGGAGCGGTGACGAACTGGCATGGCCAGAACGGCATCGCCCACGTCGTGTTCGATGGCGTGGCCACCGTTCACGCCGCGGGCGGGGTGAACCTGTCAAGCACGAGCAAGGGGCAGGGCGACGTACGACTCGACCCCACCTACAGCCGCAACGGCGTCATGATCGATGCCGGACACTGGACCTACGCGCTAGCCTTCCAGACGTGCAGTTCAGTCTACTGCGATCAGATCCCGGTCAAGTCGAGTGTCGGCGGCCCCGGATTCGGAGCCATGGGCGCCACGTCCCCCGACGAGGAGGGTGTGCAGGATGTTGCGTTGAAGGCGCTGCCCGACCATGGCCAGGGGTTGCACGGTCACGACGCCAACGTGACCCCCGTCGGCGGCGGCACCCTGGCAACGACGCTCAACTACCAACTGACACCGCGGTTCGACGTCGACGCTTGGGCCGCCGCCTACCGCGCGGCGTACATCGAGGCGAGGCGGAGCCGGCTCGACACCTTCAAGAGCTATCTCGACAGCCACTGCCACGGCTTCTGGGCGACCGCATGGGACACCGTGTGCCGAGCAGGCAACCGCGAAGCGGAGGCCCTGTCCGAGGACGCGGACGTGGCGACGACCGACTTCAAGCGCGTCGTCAGGTTGCTGATCGGCGAGAAGTGTCCGGGATTCACGCGAGACCTCAACAACGAACTCGGACGTACGACGGACGTCGTCATCGACGGACCGATCGCGACGTACGATGCCGTGCGGAAGATCCTGATGCGTGCCGTCGTCTCGGACCGCAACGTGAGCTACACACGCCTGCCAAACTTCATGCAGACGTGCCTCTACGACTACGACACGTTCGAGACGGTGGTGACCCTCAAGTTGCCGGGCACCTTGAACTACGGCTTCTGAGTGCCGCCCGCTGTTCGTAGGTGTTGCAGCGAGATGCCTGCCCGAGAAGCCGCTACGGACCACGTTGCCCCGCCATCGCACGCGAGCGTCACCAAGGACGGGTCCGCACCGGACCGTTCTCGAGACGGGGGACCCCCGGTCGCAGGCCAGTTGCGATGTGCCGGCCTGGAGCCGCAGTCCTATACGTAGGCCCCCGAGAGGCCCCCCTTAGGCAGCGGCACCCCACTGGAAGAGTGCGGCATCTGTATGCAGGACAGCAATGGTGCACCAGGAAGGACTCGAACCCTCGACCTACCGCTTAGAAGGCGGCTGCTCTATCCACTGAGCTACTGGTGCATGCCTCGTCGCGCGACCCGGGGGTCGGTCGGCGCGGTTCCCGGCCCTCGGGGACCGGGAACGCTACCGGAGCTGGAGCGGGAGACGGGATTCGAACCCGCGACATACAGCTTGGAAGGCTGTCGCTCTACCAACTGAGCTACTCCCGCGTGCGTGCGCCGCCGGGCGCGGCTGCCGCGTGGCTGGTCGGGGCGGCTGGATTCGAACCAGCGACCCCCTGCTCCCAAAGCAGGTGCGCTACCAGACTGCGCTACGCCCCGCAGGCCCGCGTCGGCGTCGGCGGACCCTGGCCCGTGCCGACGGCACCGAAGTATACACGTCCCGAGGAGGGCGCGACAAGCGTGGTCGAGGCGGTCGTTCGGCTGCAGGACGGCGTTCGTCGGATGCGGGGCTCAGCCTAGCTCGGCCAGCGCGAGGTGGGTCCAGGCCCGCACCTCGTCGGTGAGGTCCAGGGTCTCGAGCGCGGGGGCGTCGTACCAGCCGATCCCCTCCTCGCCGGTGGACAGGCGGCCGTGGTAGGGCTCGAGCGGACGGCCGAAGTAGATCAGGTCGATGTGCTCGTGGCCGGGTCGGATGGCCTCCAGCTGCACTCCGCGCGGGCGCATCAGCTGCCGCGGCGCGCCGGACAGCGCCAGCGCGCGCTCGCCCACCAGCTCGACACGGACCCCGGACTCCTCGAGGACCTCGCGCACGGCGGCGTCGTCGGGCAGCTCGTGCGGCTCGACGTGACCGCCGCACGGCAGCCACAGGCCGAGCTTGCGGTGCTTGTGCATCAACAGCCGCCCGCGCCACGCCACGAAGACGGTGGCCGCGAAGTCGCGGGTGACGGCGGGCCCGTTCCCGACCGGCCCGTTCCCGACCGGCCGGGTCGCGGCCGGTCCGCGCCCGCTCACCGGGCCATGACCAGCGGCACCGCGCTCACGTCCGCGCCGGCGACATCGCCGTACAGGGTGTGGGGCGTGGCGTGGTTGATACGCACCCGATGCAACCCCATGCGCGTCACCTGCTCACGCGGCACCAGCACCGTGTGGTTCTGGTCGGAGTGCCCTACCCCGTAGCTGCCGTCGCGCCCGAGGTCCTTGATGAGCACGCGCACCTCGCGACCCTCGAAAGCGCGGTTGGAGCCCAGCGACCAGTGCTTCTGGCGCTCGATCAGTCGTTGCAGCCGACCTACCTTGACGTCCTTGGGCAGGTCGTCGAAGCGCTCGGCCGAAGGGGTGCCGGGTCGCGCGCTGTAGACGAACATGTAGGCGTGGTCGAAGCGCGCTTCGTCGTAGAGCGACAGGGTCGCCTGGAAGTCCTCCTCGGTCTCGCCCGGGAAGCCGGCGATCAGATCGGTGCTGAGCACCACGCCCTCCACCTTCGCCCGGATCTCGCGGACGATCTCCAGGTAACGCTCGCGCCGGTACTCGCGCGCCATACGGCGCAGCACCCGGTCGCTGCCGCTCTGCGCGGGCAGGTGGATGTAGTTGCAGACGTTGGGCTCCTCGGCGATGGCGTCGATGACGTCCGAGGTGAAGTTCATGGGGTGGCTGGTGGTGAACTTCACGCGCGGGATGCCCACCGACGCCACCTGCCGGAGCAGCTCGGCGAAGGAGGGGAGCGAGGCGTCCCCCAGGCCGTAGGAGTTGACGTTCTGGCCGAGCAGCACCACCTCCTGCACACCGGCGTCGCGCATGGCCTCGGCCTCGCGCAGGATCAGGTCGGCCGGTCTGGAGACTTCCGGGCCGCGTGTGGTCGGGACGATGCAGTAGGTGCAGTGATGGTTGCAGCCCCGCATGATGGTCAGGAAGCCGGTCAGCGCATCCGGCGCGGGGGGCACCACGCGGTCGAGGTCGTCGCGGAAGCGCAGGCTGCGGTAACCGCCCTCGCCCCGCTCCACCGCCTCGATGGCGGGCAGGATGTCCGAGATGGCGCCGGGACCGACGAGCAGGTCGACCTCGAACTTGTCGGCGATGGCCTGTCCCTCGTCGAGCTGGGCCAGGCAGCCCATCAGGCCGACCACCAGCGCGCGGCCTCGCTGCTTCTCCTTGCGCAGCTCACCGAGGAGCGAAACCACCTTCTCGACCGGTTTGCCCCGTACGGCACAGGTGTTGAGCAGCAGCAGATCCGCGTCGGCCGGGTGCTCGACCAGTTGATGGCCGCCGGCGACCAGCTCCGACTGGATGACATGGGTGTCGTACTCGTTCATCTGACACCCGTAGGTGATGACGTGCGCGCGAATGACTCCGTCCCTTCCGGCGCGAGCTCGGACCGTCGCACCGCCCTCCTGCGGCGGCCATTCTAGCAGGGGTCCGTTCGCCCGGTCGACCGCGGGCCGACGCCCTCAATGCAGCAGCAGGGCGCCCGCCAGCACCAGGAACACGCTCACCACCGAGAGCAGGAAGCCCAGCAGGTAGAGCCGCGGGAAGCGCCGGGACAGCGCCGGGATCGGGGACGCCACGACCAGCACGATCCCCACCAGGAACAGGTAGGCGGCGGCGCGGATGAGGAACGAGAGCGATCCGGGCACGTCGATGAGGATACCGGCTAGGGAGCCTTGCCGGCCAGCAGCGCGGGCGCTGCGGCGCCGGGGTCGAGGTGGAAGCGGTGGAGGATGCTGACCTCGTTGCCGCTGCGCTCCAGGCCGACCGACACGGTGGTGGGGCCCTGCGTGTCAGGCACGAACAGCTCGAAGGTGCCCACTCCCACACGCGCGTTCGGCCGGTAGTCGCCCTGCACGAACAGGGCCAGGCGGCCGGTCGCGTTGGCGGCGTAGCGCAGCCGGAGTTGGGCCCCGCGCTCGACCACGCGACGCGTCGTGGCTCCCAGCAGGGCAAGGGTGGTGCGGGGCTCGCCGGGGTCCGGGAGGTAGCGGCCGCTCGTGGTGTCGAGCGTACCGCCGTCGTCGACCACGTAGTGATCGCCCGCCAGCGGCACGCCGACGACCAGGCTGACGGTCCCGCCGGCATCGGTGGTCAAGGTGACCGTGGAGGTGCCGGCCGTGACATCGCGCGTTTGCGGCGCCTCGGTGCCGAGGTGGAACAGGGCCCGCGTCGCCACCCGCGCGTGGACCTCGACGCTCACCTCGACGACGGTGCGCGAGGTGCGGACGACGCTGGCGTCGAGCAGCTCGATGGGCTCGGCGCCGAAGTCCTGCACCACGAAGAGCTCTCCTTGCGCGTTGCGACTGGCGCCGAATCCGACGCGGTCGTAGTGGGCGTCGAGCAGGTTCCTGCGGTGGGGCGGGGAGTGGAGCCAGTCGTCGACCGCCTGGCCGGCGGCCGCTGTGTCGCCGCCGGGCTGCGCCAGCATGACGATGTTCTCTGCCACGTCGACCAGGGGACTTCCGGCCAGGGCGAGGCGCTTCTGCAGAGAGTCGTGCACTGGGAGAGGCGAGCCGTGCGAGAAGTAGTCGAGCTGCGCCATCTCGGCGGCGTGCTCACGTGCCGCCCGCGCCAGGCCTTCGTCCTGGTGGACGGGGGCGAGCCCCTGGGCCGCTCGCGCGGCGTTGGTGGCGTGCAGCAGGGCCGCCTCCAGGGCGGCATCGGCGGGCGGGATCGGCTCGCGCGCCGGGAGGGGCAAGGGCGCGGCGAGGGCGATGGTGAAGGCGAGGGCGACGACGAGCGCGCCCGACAGGGCGCGGGACCGTCTCCCGCGGTGCGGGACACCAACTGTGCCAGGCGGCATGGCAGCTTGCGGGGTAGGCGTCGGGACGCGGAGCAGGGTGCGTGCCAGGGCGCGAAGCATGGCGCAGTCTACGGCGACCTGCTGGGCCCCGGCGGGAGGGACCGTGAACGTTCGTTGGCGGGCGCGAGCGCCGTGCCGCCGGCCTACCATGGGCCATGGATGCCTTCCGGAGTGCGGTGCTGCAGGTGGTGAGGTGCGTGCCCGAGGGTCGGGTGGTGAGCTACGGCCAGGTGGCGCTGCTCGCCGGCCGGCCCGGCGCGGCGAGAGCGGTGGGGGCGGTCATGCGCGGATTGCGACAGGACGATGGCGACGTTCCGTGGCAGCGCGTCGTCAACGCGCGCGGCGGCATCTCGACCTACAAGGTGGGCCACGGCGAGTTGCAGACGGCGCTGCTGCGCGCCGAAGGCGTCGATTTCGACGGCGGACGGATCGACCTGGCCCGCTTCGGCTGGTGGCCCGATGACGAGCTGGCGCTGCGCATGGTCGACGGCTCCGCTCAGCCGACGTAGAGGTCGGTGCCCACGAAGTAGGTGATCACGCGGCGCTTGAAGGTGCGGCGGAGCCAGCCCACGCGAACGGTGGCGCTGACGAAGTAGCCGCCGTGCTGTCTCAGGTTGCGGGCGGTGAAGCCGAGCCCCGGCACCACGAACCCCAAGACGCCGAGCAGCGATGCGACGGCCTCGGCGACGAGGTCGGTGTGGCGTGATGCCGGGAACGGCGCGGCGAAGAGCGCCTTGAGTACGTGGCTATGGCGTCCGCTCAATGGCTCACCGAGCATCGCGAGCTGGCGGTCCAGGCGGCGCGTGCGCGTCTGGATGCTCCCGTCGCTGGTGTGCTGATAGAAGTTGTCGACCAGCGTGAAGCTCACGTGCACGGCGGCGACGCGGTCGTAGGGGACCAGGGTGAGGGTGGCTTCGAAGGGCTCTCCGCTCTTGGCGGTCCCGGGCACCTCCAGTCGCATCTCGTTGAACGAGTGTTGCCACAGCGCGTCGTGCATCGACGACCAGGCCGCGCCCGCCGCCGAAGCCAGGCCAAGGCCCAGGAAGACCGGCCCGAGCCCGAGGGCCGCACGCCACGCCGGCGCCAGCAGTAGCGCGGCGGCCAGCAGTGCCAGGACGGCCCACATCGAGCCCAGGTAGAAGCCTGGCAGGGCGGTGAGCCGGGGCGGGTAGGGGAGGTCGAGCGGAGGATCGTCGAGGTAGCGTTTGGCGACCCCGCAGGCCTCGCACACCGCCCCGGCGGCGTTGTGGTGACCGCAGGCCGTGCACTCCCAGGCGAGCGACGTCATGTCCGGAGGATAGCCGACGCGGCGCGGAGCGGACATGGGAAAGTTCGTATGATGCCAGGCATGGATTCCGACGCCCTGGTGACGCTCGCGTCCGACCTGATCCGCGCTCATAGCCCGTCGGGGAGCGAGGGCCCCGCGGCGGACGTGCTGATGCGAGCGTTCGCCGCGCTCGGCTTCGACGAGGTGCGGCGCGACGAAGCGGGCAACGCGCTCGGCGTGTTCAGGCGCGGCGATGGGCCGGTAGTCATGTTCAACGGCCATCTCGACACCGTGCCGGCGGGGGACGCCTCGCTGTGGCCGCATCCCCCGCTGTCCGGAGCGGTCGTGGACGGGCGGTTGTGGGGGCGCGGAGCGTGCGACATGAAGAGCGCGCTGGCGTGCATGACGATGGCGGCCGCCGATGCCGCCCGCGACGGCTTCGCCGGCACCCTGGTGGTGGCGGGCGTGGTCCAGGAGGAGGTCGGCGGGCTGGGCGCCCGCTTCCTGGGCGAGACCCTGCCCGCCGACGTGATCGTGCTGGGCGAACCGAGCAAGCTCGACCTGATGCTGGGGCATCGTGGGCGGATCGAGCTCGAGGTGCGCTTCCCCGGCCGCATCGCGCACGCCGCCAAGGCGGAGCTGGGCGAGAACGCGCTGTTGAACGCCGCACGCTTCGTCGAGCGGCTATCGAGCCTCGAGCTGCCCGCCGGCGGCCCACTGGTCGGCTCCAGCGCCACCCCCACCCGGCTGGTTACCTTCCCGGAGGACGGCGTCAACGTCGTTCCGGGTTCGGCGCTGTTGACCGTCGACTACCGCACCATCCCCGGCGACGACGAGAAGGCGGTGGTGGCGCGGCTCGCCGGGCTCGCCGCCGATCCGCGCGTGGTGATCGCCGTGCCGACCGAGCACGCCCAGAGTGAGGACGGCACGCTGCGGCGCGAGTACCCGCGTTCGGTCGACGCCTATCTGGCTCCCGGTGAGAGCGCCGTGGTCGAGACCGCGCGGGTGGCGTTGCGAGCGACGCTGGCCGAGAGCGGGCTCGGGTTGCGGGAGCGCACCTGGTGGTTCGCCACCGACGCCCCTCACCTGGCCCGCAGCGGCGGTGTGGTGATCGGCTTCGGGCCGGGCGAGGAGGAGCTCGCGCACACGACCCGGGAGAGCGTCGAGGTCACCAGCCTCCACGCGGCGCGGGCGGGCTACCGGGCGCTGGCGCGCGCCTACCTGGGACAGGGAGTGAGCTGACGTGAAAGGGCAGACGGTGGTCATCAACGGGGATCGTTGGACGGTGGTCGACGTGGCGCCGGCGCAGGCGCTGGCGGAGATGGTCGCCGCGCTCCTCGAAGACGAGGGGATGGTCGCCATGGTGCGCGGCGACGATCTGCTCACCGACGTGTTCTCCAACCTGGGCGCGGGCGGGGTCGGCGCGGCGCTGGTGCTGGTCCCCGAGGCCGATGCGCAGCGCGCCCTGACCCTCATCGAGGACACCGTCACCGACTTCGAGGGCGACGAACTCGACGCCATCATGGGCGCGATCGCGGCCGGCGCCGATCCCGACGAGCTGCTGGGCACCGGGGAGATGCCGTCGGGCGAGGGCGCCTCCGAAGATGGCGCCTCCGAAGAGGACGACCCGGCGTGAACGCAGAGGCTGCCGACGGCGGCGCCGTGCGGCGCAGAGCCGCGCGCGTCAGCCTGTTCGGCGCCCTGGTCATCCTCGTCCTGAAGTTCGGCGCCTACGGGCTCACGGGCTCGGTCGGCTTCCTGTCCGATGCGGCCGAGTCGGTGGTGAACCTGGTGGCGGCCGTGGCGCTGATGATCGCCATGTCGGTGGCCGGGACGCCGCCCGACTACCGTCACCCGTACGGTCACACCAAGGCGGAGTACCTCTCCAGCGTGCTCGAGGCGACTCTGATCGTGGTGGCGGCGGTGGTCATCGTTGCCGCCGCGGTGCAGCGGCTGCTGCACCCGCAGGCGCTCGAACACGTCGTCCTCGGCGCCGGCATCGCGGCGCTCGCCGCTGCGGTCAACGGCGGGTTGGCCGCCTTCCTGTTCCGAACCGGGCGCCGCGAGCGCTCGGCGGCGCTGGAGGCCAACGCCCGCCATCTCCTCACCGACGTGTGGACGTCGATCGGTGTGGTGCTTGGCGTGACGTTGGTGGCGATCACCGGCTGGGACCCGCTCGACCCCATCATCGCCATCCTGGTGGCGAGCAACATCGTGGCGGTGGGCGCGGGCGTGTTCCGCCGATCGGTCTCCGAGTTGCTCGATGAGCGGCTCCCCGAGGGCGAGGAGCGCATCATCCTGCGGGTGCTCGATGAGGCGCCCGAGGTCATGGGCTACCATCGCCTGCGCACGCGCCGCGCCGGCCGCTTGCGGTTCGCTGAGGTGGACGTCTTCGTCGATCCAGAGCTCAGCGTGCGCGACGCACACCGCCTCATCGCGCGGCTCGAGGACAGCATGCACAGCGATCTCTCGGACCTGGTGACCACGGTGCACGTCGAGCCCTTCGAGGCGGGCGTGCGCGACGCCAGCCTGACACCGCGCGAGGAGTTCCCGCAGGGCCGCTGAGCACGCTGCGGGCGCGATGGCCGCCCATGACGACGGCGCGTCAGGACCGCATCGGATGGGAGAGGTAGGCCGAGCCGATCTCGACGAAGCGCAACGGGGCGGCTGCCCAGTCTCCGGCGTAGTCGACGCCGATGCGACGGTCCACGCCGACCGCGGTGGGCGGGTCGCCCGGAAGGATCGAGACCGGCGGGCCGTGTAGTCCGATGGCGTTGTGCGTGAGGTCGATGCCGAGCGCGCGGGTCAGCCGGCCCGGGCCGTCGGTGCGTCCGACCACCTCCGTGAGCGGTTCGACGGCGCGCACCAGCACGGCGTGGGGTGCGCCTTCGGCCAGGGCGACGACGTTGAACAGGTGGTGCAGGCCGTAGACGAGGTAGACGTAGGCGGTGCCCGGCGGCCCGTAGAGGGTCCTGGTGCGCGGCGTGAGCCCGCGCGAGGCGTGGCAGGCGAGGTCCTCCTCGCCGAGGTAGGCCTCGGTCTCGACGATGCGCGCGAGCGAGCGGAGCCCGCTCCGCTCCACGCACAGGCGCTGCCCCAACAGGGCGCGCGCCAGCACGTCCGCGGGGCGGGCGTAGAAGGCGCGCGGCAGGGGTGCGTCGCGGTCGTCCGCGGCGCCGGGAATCCGGGCCCGAGCGGCGCTCACCGCAGGTGCCGCGCCAGCGGGATGACCTCGATCGGGTCCCCCGCGTCGACGACGCGCCCGGGTGGCACCACGGCGAGCGCGTCCCCTTCGCTCATGGAGCGCAGCACGCCCGACGACTGGTTCGAAAGCGCCGTGGCGGCGAGGCCGCCCTGGTCCAGCGCCAGGAGCGCGCGCGGCAAGCTCTCCTTGAGCATGGCGCCGTGGAAGGGGCTGCGAGCGCGCGCCGGTCTGCGGTCGAGGTACGGCGGTGGATCGCTGCGGCCCAGCGCGGCGTCGAGGAAGCCGCGGGCGAGAACCAGGAACACCACCATGCTCGATACCGGATTGCCGGGTAGCCCCAGCACCGGCAAATCGCCGAGCCGGCCGTAGAGGGCGGGGCCGCCGGGCTTCATGGCGACCTTCCAGAAGCGCACCGCGCCCCGCTCGAACAGCAGGTCTCGCACGCGATCGTAGCGTCCCATCGAGACGCCGCCGGAGGTGAGCAGCAGGTCGACCGAGCCCACCTGCTCCAACGCGCGCTCCAAGGCGTCCGCATCGTCGCCTACGCGCGGCAACCGGATCATGGCCGCGCCCGCTGCTTGCCCCAACGCCAACAGGGAGGCGCCGTTGCTGTCGTAGACCTGGCCGCGCGCCAGCGGCCGGCCCGGGCCCACGACCTCGTCGCCGGTCGTCAGGAGCGCCACCCGCGGGCGCCGGATCACGGCTACCGCAGCGTGCCCCATGCCGCCGGCGAGGCCGATGGTGGCCGCGTCGAGGCGTCGACCACGCCGTAGATAGACCTGTCCATCCATCAGGTCCTGCGCGCGGCGCCGGATGTCGCCGGCGCGCGCCGGTTGCAGCAGCTCGACCGCGTCGCTCTCGACCTCCCGGCTCGCCTCGACCGGAACGATGCCGTCGGCGCCGTCGGGCACGGCGGCGCCGGTGAAGATGCGGACGGCCTCGCCGGGCCCCACCGTTCCCGCGAACGGTCGCCCTGCCGGCGCCTCGCCCACCAGCCGTAGCCTGACCGGTGCCCCGTCGCGCGCGCCGGCGGTGTCCTGTACGCGGCAGGCGTAACCGTCGAGCGCCGAGTTGTCGACGCCCGGATGGTCGCACAGGCTGGCCAGGTCCTCGGCCAGGATGCGCCCCATCGCGTCGGCCAGCTCGACACGTTCGCTGCCGAGGGTGGGAGCGTCCTGCTGGAGGATGTCGAGCGCATCGGCCGGAGCGAGCCCGCTGGGTACGTCCATGGCGGCATGCTATCAGGCCGGCGTGGCCGGTCTTGGGTTCAGGCCCGTTGCACGCCGCGGCCGTCCCAGCCGGCGTAGGTGTAGAAGGTACCGGGGCGCTGCCCCTGCAGGTAGGCCACCAGCGGGTCGCGCAGCGGCGGGATGGGGATGATGCCCTTGACGTCCTCGGCGGGGAAGAAGCGCGCCTCGACGATGAAGCCGTCGGGATCGCGGGGGTTCAAGAGCCCGTCGTAACGGGCGTGGAAGGCGAAGGACACGGCGCGATCGTTGCGACGGCGGTCCTCCACGTGGACGGCGTACGCCAGATGGGTGATCTCGGTCAGGACCAGGCCCGTCTCCTCACGGACCTCGCGGCTCAGCGCGTCCAGGGTGGACTCGCCGCGTTCCACCACGCCCCCGGGGAGGGTGTAGCGGACGTTCCCGTACCCTTGCCAGTCGTTGCCTACGAGCAGGACGCGGCCCTGAGCGTCCAGCAGGATCGCCGCGGCAACGACGAACTCACGCCGTGCCACCGGCCGCCGCGGCCTCGCCGCCGGTGGAGCTCGCCGCCATCGCTTCCAGCCGCCGCCCTTGCTCGGCCTCCGACAGCGCCGCCGTCAGCTCGGCGAGATCACCGAGCAGCACACCCTGCAGGTCACGGGTGGTGTAGCCGATGCGGTGATCGGTCACCCGCGACTGCGGGAAGTTGTAGGTACGCACCTTCTCGCTGCGCTCGCCGCTGCCGATCTGGACCAGGCGTGCCTCGCGAGCCTCGCTCTGGGCGCGCTCACGCTCGCGCTCGAGCAGCCGCGCCCGCAGCACCGCCAGCGCCTTCTCCTTGTTCTTGATCTGCGACTTTCCGTCCTGGCAGGTGACCACGATCTCGTCCGCGGTCCCTGGCCGGTAGGTCACCCGCACCGCCGAATCGGTGGTGTTCACCGATTGCCCGCCGGGACCGCTGGAGCGATACACGTCCACGCGGTAGTCCGCCGGGGTGAGGTCGACGTCGACGTCCTGGGCCTCCGGCAGCACGGCTACCGTGACCGTGCTGGTGTGGATCCGGCCCTGCGCCTCGGTAGCGGGTACGCGCTGCACGCGGTGGACGCCGGACTCGTACTTGAATCGGCTGTAGGCGCCGCGTCCGTGGATCTCGAAGGAGACCTTGGAGAGGCCGCCGACGTCGGTCGGGTGGGAGTCGAGCAACTCGGTGACGTACCGTAGGCCCTCGGCATAGCGCAGGTACATCTCGAGCACCTCCCGTGCGAACAGCGAGGCCTCGTCGCCGCCCGCCGCCGCCCGCACCTCGACGATGACGTCCTTGTCGTCGAACGGGTCGGTAGGGAGCAGCATGCGCTCCAGCGAGCGCTCGAGCTCCTCGACGCGCGGTTGCAGCAGCTCCGCCTCGGCTCGAGCCTCGTCGCCGAGCTCGGTATCGGACTGGAGGTCGTGGGCCTCATCGAGCTGGCGACTGGCCTCGCGGTACTCCCTGAAGACATCGACGATCCCTTTGAGCTCGCTGTAGCGCTGCATGGCCTCGCGGTAGCGCCCGGTGTCCGCGATGAGCGCCGGGTCCGCGAGACTTCGTTCGAGCGTCTCGAACTCGTCCGTGAGGGTATTCAGCTTCTCGATCATTGCGGCCAGTGTACCGCGGGCCTCCGGCGCCTCCGGTCGCAGGGTCGGCGCGCCGGCGCCGGGCCGGCCGTTCGCCGCGCACCGTTCGCAGCGCTCCGCATGACGCGTCCCGAGTGATGAGCTCCGTGTGATGAACTCCGTGTGATGAGCTCCGTGCCGCTGCCCGCGCTCAGGGGGCGGCGACCAGCTGGCCGCCCTGCACCATCGCGATGGCCAGACCGGCCGGCTGGAGCGCCTCATGGCTGCCTTCGCGGAGATCGTACAGGCCGCCCGCGCCGCAGGTCGGGGGGAGCCCCACCAGCGAGTCGCGCACGGCCTGACGGCGCGCCGACACGCTGGCGTCGGGCAGCCGCAGCGCGGCGACCTGCTCGAAGGCGGCCGTGAGCAGGTCGATGGCGTCGTACGCCGGGGCGGCGGGGGCGAGGTCGATGACCCCGCCGTACAGCGCGCGAAGCCGGTCCGCCGCCGAACGTGCCGCGTCGGCGCAGGTCGCGCCATCGGGCAGACCCTGAGCCACCGTCACCGGCGCCACGGCGAAGCGCACGCCCTCGAGCCGACCCAGCGGCAGCCCCCCCATGACGGGTCTGAGCAGGGCGCTGCGGGCGTACACCGGCCCCCGATAACCGCGGCGGTCGAGGGCGTCGAGTGCCGTCATCAGGTCGTCCTTGAGACCCCAGACCACCACCGCGCCTGGCTGGCGCGTGGCCACCCAGAGCGCTTCGGGGGTGAGGACGGTGGCGCCCGGCGGATAGCGCGCATCACCGGCGTAGCTCAGCCCGGCGACCGCCAGCAGGGCCTTCAGGTCGGCGAGCGTGCTGTCGCCGAAACCGTTGTTCAACGTCATCAAGGCCAGGCTCCCCAACCCACGGGCGCTGGCATCGGCCACCACCGCCGCCAGCGCGTCCTTGTCGCGCGGCGCCAGCGAGAAGCTCCAGTAGGGGGTGCCGGGCACGCCTTCCAGGGGCGACGGCGACAGCAGTACGACGCCGGACGCTTCGGCGAGGCGCGCTACCTGCTCGGAGGCCGCTTGCGTGGTGCAGCACACCAGCGCGTCGACGCCGTCGCCGATGAGCGTCCGCGCCGCGTCCAGCGCCTGCGCGGGATCGCCCGCATCGTCCTCGACGCGGAGATCCAAGGGAGTCCCGAAGATGCCGCCGGAGGCCCGCAGCCGGGACGCGTAGGCGATGGCCGCCAGCGACTCGGCATCGCCGGCGACCCGAGCCGTACCCTCCTTGGACACGATCACGCCGACGGAGAAGGGGGTGGCGGCCGAAGCCGAGGCGAGCAGCAGCAAGATCGCCAGGAGCTGGAACGGTCGGCGCATGGCCCCTTCTACCAGGACGAGAGCCGGCCTCGGTGAGAGGACGCTCAAGTGTGGCCAACGGTCGGTAAAAGTCCGACAGGGGGTGTCGTGGAACTGCCGTGGCTGACTCACGGACGGCCTTCGTAGCGTGAACTCGGGGTCGCGAGGCGTGCCTGGCACGGAGCTGGAGGTCGAGCGCCGAGCATGGTGAATGTCGGAAGACATGCCGAGGAAGGCAGGACCAGGATCCAGGACGGGTCCGCCGTGCCAGCGGCACGAACTGGCAACACTGGAGGTGACGCGTGACGGGCGACCCGGTCTGGCTCGAAGGTGACGCACCCGAGCGTCTGGTGGAGGCACTGGGCGCGCGCGGCTACCGGGTGATCGCTCCCCGCGTGGAGAACGACACCCTGATCCTCGCTGAAGTCGGCTCAGGCGACGAGCTGCCGCGCGGCTGGTCCGACGAGGCGTCTCCCGGACACTACCGGCTGGTCCGCATGGAGGACGACCCAGTGCGGGCGGCCGAACGCTTCGGCTTCCGGGTGGGCGCGCACAGCTACAAGCGCTACCTGCATCCGCCCGAGACCCGCCTGTTCACCGCCCGGCGCGAGCGCGCCGGCGGGCTGGAGGTGCGTCCCGAGCCCGGACCCGAGCGTCCCCTGGCCCTGGTGGGGATCCGGCCCTGCGACCTGGCCGCCATCCGGGTGCAGGACCGCGTGCTCCTGAACGGCCCGCACGTCGACGACGTCTACGCGGCGCGCCGTGAAGGCGCGTTCCTCGTCGCCGTGGAGTGCACTCGCCCGGGAGCCACCTGCTTCTGTTCATCGATGGGAACGGGACCCGGGGTCGACGGCGCTTCCGCCGCCGGCAGCGAGGCGGGCTCCGGCGCCGATCTGGTGTTGACCGAGCTGATCGACGAGCGACGTCACGGGTTCGTGGCGCGTGCCGGCACGGCACGTGGCGCCGAGGTCCTCGACACGATGAAGGGCCGGCCGGCCAACGAAGGGGAACGGGACGAGTGCGCGGCCGCGGTCGAAGAAGCGGCGCGGAGCATGGAGCGTTCGCTGGACCTGGCTTCGGCGCGGTCGGCGCTGGCCCTGGGAGCGGAGCTGCCGCTGTTCGCGGAGGTCGCCGAGCGCTGCCTGGCCTGCGCCAACTGCACCCTGGTGTGCCCAACCTGCTTCTGCACCACCGTCGTGGACACGACCGACCTCACCGGTCGGGTGGCCGAACGCAGCCGTCACTGGGACTCGTGTTTCGGCCTGGAGTTCAGCTATCTGCACGGCGGCAGTGTCCGACAGAGCGTGTCGTCACGCTACCGGCAGTGGATCACGCACAAGCTCAGCAGCTGGTTCGATCAGTTCGGGGAGGCGGGCTGCGTCGGCTGCGGTCGCTGCATCGCCTGGTGCCCGGTCGGCATCGACATCACTCAGGAAGCAACAACGGCGATCGCTCAGCACGGCGAGGCGGTTGCGGATGCGCAACGGGAGCCCTCGAGGAGGGGACCCCCGACGAGGGGAGCACGACCATGATGCGTGACATGACGGCGCTGTTGAGCGCCAGCCCCGTGTTCGCGGGTCTCGAAAGCGACCGGATCGACTTCATCGCGGGTTGCGGCTGGAACGTCCACTTCCGCGCTGGCGACACCATCTTCAAGTTCGGTGAGCCGGCCGACCGGTTCTTCGTCCTGCGTGGCGGCAGCGTCAGCATCGACATCCGGTTCGCCGGCGGTCCGGCGCGTCGCATCGAAACGCTCGGGGAGGGGGAGGTGTTGGGCTGGTCCTGGCTGTTCCCGCCCTATACCTGGCAGTTCGATGCCCGCGCCATGGCCGAGGTGCGCGCGACCGCCTTCGACGGCTCCTGCCTGCGCGACAAGTGCGACCACGATCCCAGCCTCGGCTACGAACTCATGAAGCGCTTCGCGGGCATCGTGGCGGCGCGCCTGCAGGCGACGCGCCTGCAGCTCCTGGACCTGTATGGATAGCCGTTCCGAGGTCGCGCGGGGGCGAACCGTGCAAGCGGTGATGCTCCCGAGTCCGTACCGTGTGGTCCGGCGCTGGAGCGAGACCGCCGACACCTTCACGATGGAGTTGCGACCGGCACAGGACGGGGTGTCGGACGCGGTCGCGGCGCCCCCGGCGCCGGCGTTCCTTCCCGGCCAGTTCAACATGCTCTATGCGTTCGGGGCGGGCGAAGTGCCGATCTCGATCAGCGGCGACCCCGCCGACGGCGAGCGCCTCATCCACACCGTTCGCGCGGTGGGCGCGGTCACGCGCCACCTGAGCGCGCTAGGCCCGGGGGACACGGTCGGGGTACGCGGCCCGTTCGGAAGTGCCTGGCCGGTGGAGGCCGCCGAGGGACGTGACCTCGTCATCGTGGCAGGCGGCATCGGATTGCCGCCGCTGCGCCCCGTGCTCTACCAGGTGTTGTCGCAGCGTGAGCGCTTCGGGAGGGTGGCGCTCCTCTACGGCGCCCGCCGTCCCCAGGAGATGGTGTTCGTCGAGGAGCTGCGCAGCTGGCGCTCGCGTCTCGACCTCGACGTCGCCGTCACGGTCGATCGCGCGACGGAGAACTGGAAGGGCTCGGTGGGCTTCGTCACCACGCTGGTGGGGAGGGCGCCGGTCGACACCGCCGAGGCGGTGGCGATGGTGTGCGGCCCCGAGCTGATGATGCGTTTCGCGGCGCTCGAGCTCCTGAAACGGGGCGTGGCAGAGGAGCGTATCTACGTGTCGATGGAACGCAACATGAAGTGCGGCGTCGGACTGTGTGGCCACTGCCAGTTCGGTCCCAGCTTCGTGTGCCGGGACGGCCCGGTCTATCCCTTCGGAAGGGTGAAAGACCTCCTGCAGGTGGCGGAAGCGTGAGGCGCGAGGTGAGGACGAACGGGACGGACGCGGACGAACGGCGGGGTGCCCGGCCGACCGGCGCCGCTGAGGGTGCCAACCGGCGCCGGCCGAGGCTGGCCGTGTGGAAGTTCTCCTCGTGCGACGGCTGCCAGCTGACGCTCCTCGATTGCGAGGAGGAGCTGCTGGCGTTGGTCGACCGGCTCGAGGTGGCCTACTTCCTGGAGGCGTCGAGCGCCGTGGTCGAAGGCCCGTACGACGTGTCGTTGGTCGAGGGCTCGATCACCACGCCCGACGAGCGGGAACGCATCCAGACGATCCGGCGGGAGTCGGCCACGGTGATCGCCATCGGGGCCTGCGCCACGGCCGGTGGCATCCAGTCGCTGCGCAACTACGCCGACGTCGATACCTTCGCTCGCATGGTCTACGCGCACCCGGAGGCGCTCGACGTGCTGCCGACTTCGACCCCGTTCTCGTCGCACATCGATGTCGACCTGGAGCTCCGAGGCTGTCCCATCGCCAAAGAGCAGTTGCTCGAGGCCGTCGGCGCGCTGCTCCACGGGCGCCGGCCGAACCTTCCCACGGTCAGCGTGTGTCAGTCCTGCAAGCGTCGCGGTATCCCCTGCGTGATGGTGTCCCAGGGCGTGCCCTGCATGGGCCCGATCACCCAGGCCGGCTGCGGGGCGTTGTGCCCGGCCGTGGGGCGCGGCTGCTACGGCTGCTTCGGTCCCGCAGAGAGTGCCAACGTCGGGTCGCTGATGCGCTGGTGGCGCGACGCGCTCGGTATGGACGCGGACGCGAGCCGGCGGGCGTTGCGGACCTTCAACGCCGCGGCACCGGCTTTCGCCCGTTCCGATCCGTTCGCTGCGGGCGGCTCGGCGGCGGGCGGCGACGGGAGCGGTCACCATGACCTCTGACCGACGTGAGATGCGCAGGATCAGCGTAGGGGCACTCGCCCGTGTCGAGGGCGAAGGGGCCATGCGCATCCGGGTGCAGGGAACGACCGTCGAGGAGGTCGCGCTCGACATCTACGAGCCCCCGCGCTTCTTCGAGGCGCTGCTGCGCGGGCGAGCCTACACCGAGCCCCCCGACATCACCGCGCGCATCTGCGGCATCTGCCCGGTGGCCTACCAGACCAGCG
>CAZTTB010000008.1:0-56115 GCA_964616005.1 uncultured bacterium
CACTTCAAGCGTGGCGACGAGGTCACCGCGGTGATCCTCAACATCGATCCGGTCGAGCAGCGCGCCAGCCTGTCGCGCAAGCGGCTCCTCCCCTTCTCCGCCACCGACCTGGAATCCGTCGGCACCGGCGCCCCCGCCTCTCGCGGCGGCGCCCGTCGCGGGGGCCGGCGCAGCCGGCGCGGCTCGGACATCGACTACGACTACAGCTACGCAGCTTCCGACGTCAACACCAAGGCCACCACCAAGCTCGGCGACGTCTACGCTGACCTCTTCGCCCAGTTCGGTCTGACCGACAACAAGGGCGATCAGGATGAGGGCTCCAGCGGGACCGACGAGGCAACGGCCGGCGCCTCCGAAGCGGCTGAGGCCGGTGCTGAAGCGTCCGCGGAGCAGGGGACCGCAGCCGACGAGCCGCAGGCCGCCGCCGAGGCGACCGACATGCAGAGCGAGCCCGTCGCCGCCGCCGCGGAGGAAGCCGTCCAGGCCGAAGAGCCCGCCGCGGTGAGTGCGCAGCCTGAAGCCGCGATCAAGGCCGAGCAGGCCGATTCCGACGAGGTCGACCCCGAGAACGCCATCGACGCGGCCGAGGCCGCGGCCATGCTCACGGCCGCGTTCCGCGAGGGCAAGCGGCCCAAGGCGGAGCCGAAGGCCGAAGTCACGGCCGAAGAGGAGAAGGCGGAGGACGCCGAAACCTCGAACGCCTGATCTCGAACCTGCACGACAGAAGGGGCGTCGCTCATCGAGCGACGCCCCTTCTGCTTGCGGTCACGCTGACGGGGCCCCTGGCCCCCGCCCCGATCCACGTTGGGGGGCCGCCGGAGCCGCTACATCCGCCGCAGGCGGTCGATCCTCTGTTGGATCGGCGGGTGGGTGGCGAACAGATCCATGCTGTTGTGGTGCGCGAGGGGATTGACGATGAACATGTGGCGCACGCCCTCGGAGACCTCCAAGCCCTCGCCCTGGTAAGCACCGAGTTTCTCCAGAGCGCTCGCCAGCCCCTCCGGGTTGCGCGTGATGTAGGCGCCGGTGGCGTCCGCCAGGAACTCCCGGCGGCGACTGACGGCCAACCTCAGGATGGTCGCCAGGATCGGCCCGAGCACGAGCAGGGCGATCAGCAGGACCACCATGATGCCCTGGCCACGGTTGTTGCCCTGGCCGGACCCGCCCCCGCTACTGCGCCGGCTTCGCGAACCACCGAACGCACCGAACTGGAACCAGCGCAACACCAGATCGCGCAGGATCACGATGGCGCCGATGGTCGCTGCCAGCATCGAAAGGAACCGGATGTCGTAGTTGCGCACGTGCGCCATCTCGTGGGCGACCACCCCCTCGAGCTCCTGTCGGTCCATCATGTCGATGAGACCTCGGGTGACCGCGATCGAGGCGTGCTGAGGGTCGCGCCCGGTGGCGAACGCGTTGGGGGCGGGCGAGTCGATCACGTAGATGTTGGGCGTCGGGACTCCCGCCCCGAGGGCGACCGCTTCGGTGACGTTGACCAGGTAGCGATGCTCGTCCTTGGTCGCTTTGCGGGCGCCCGCCGCGCCCAACGCGATCTGATCGCTGAACCAGTACGCGGCCACGCTCTGCCCGGCGCCTATGAACCCTGCAACCGACACGAAGAACAGCGCCGACCCCGGATTCGTCACTTGCGCCAGGAGGTATCCGATGGCACCCAACAGCGCCACCATGATCAATCCCAGGACCCACGACATCCTGCGATTAGACGCCTGCCAGTCGAGGAGGTTGATCCGCCTCCCGGTGGCCGCGTCGGTGATGACGTTCGGCAGGACCCCTGCGCCGCGTGACGTCATGATGGGTCCGTCGCCGGCTCAGTTCAGCCCGCGAACGACACCTTCGGCGCTTCGCGCTCGGCTTCGGGGATCTCGAGGAAGACGGCCTGCTTCTTGTTCATCGGACCGGCCAGGAACACACCCGGCACCGTCTCGATGGCGTTGTTGAACTGGAGCACGGCGTCGTTGTAGAACTGCCGCGCGTAGGCGATCTTGTTCTCGACGCTGGACAGCTCCTCCTGGAGCATCTTGAAGTTCTCGTTGGCCTTGAGCTCCGGGTAGTTCTCGGCGATGGCGAACAACCGACCCAGCGCGCCCGTCATCTGGTTCGCGGCCTCGGCCGACTCACCGACGCTCTTCGCGTTCATGAGCGCCTGCCGCGAGTGCGCGACCTCCTCGAACACGGCCTTCTCGTGGGCGGCATAGCCTTTGACGGTCTCCACGAGGTTGGGGATCAGGTCGACGCGCCGCTTGAGCTGAACGTCGATCTGGCTCCACGCGTTCTGGTAGCGATTCTCCAAACTGATGATCCGGTTGTAGACCCCAACGGCCGAGATCACCAGGATGGCCAGAATGACCAACACCACGATGGTCGCCATAAGACCTCCTGGCGTTCAGTCTACTGGACGGCAGCGGTTGCGCAGAGCGAAAATCTACGTCGACCTGCCGTCACGGCCTGCTGCGGAGGTCGTCAAGACGATCGACGGCGGATCACGCCGCCGCCCAGCAGACGGTCGCCCTGGTAGAGGACGGCAGACTGCCCGATCGTGACCGCGAACTGCGGTTCCTCGAAATCGAGCTGGAAGCCGTCACCCGTGGCCGTCAACATCGCCGGCACCGGCGTCTGCCGGTAGCGGACCTGAGCGTTCACCTGCCGGGGAAGCTTGGCTTCGTCCACCAGGAAGTTGCCGCGTTCAGCCGTGAGTCCCGACCAGAAGCACATCTCGCGAGGACCCACTACCACCGTGTTGTCCTCGGGGCGGAGGTCGATGACGAAACGCTCGAGGTGCGACTTCCACAGACCCAATCCCTTCTTCTGGCCGATCGTGTAGAACTGAACGCCGCGGTGCTCGCCGACAACCGCGTCTCCCTGGCTGGCATCCACCACCGGGCCCGGCCGTTCCCGGCTCGCGTCCTGGAGATAGCCGCGGACCGTGTCCGGCACGAAGCACAGTCCCGACGAGCTCTTCTTCTCCGCCGTGAGCAGACTGCGATCGGCCGCGAGAGAACGTACTGCGCCCTTGCTCAGCTCCCCGAGCGGGAACAGCAGGTACGGTAAGATCTCGCGCGGAAGCGCCCACAGGAAGTACGTCTGGTCCTTGTCGTCGTCCCGGCCCCGGTGCAGCTCGACGCCGTCGGGTCCTTCCACCCGCCGCACGTAGTGGCCGGTGGCAAGGAAGTCGCACCCCAGGACCCGCGCCCGCTCGATGAAGGCGCCGAACTTGATGTGCCGGTTGCACCACACACACGGGTTCGGCGTCTCACCGGCCTCGTAGGCCGGCACGAAAGGATCGACGACGATCTCCTGGAACCGGTCACGGAAGTCGAGCAGGTAGAAGGGGATGTCCACGGCGTCGGCGACACGACGGGCGTCGTAGGCCGCCGCCGGGCTGCAACAAAGGTCGAAGGCGCCGCTCGGGCCGTCATCGGGCCAGAACCGGGCCATGGTACCGACCACCTCGAAGCCCCCCTCGCGCAACAGCGCGGTGGCCACCGACGAGTCGACGCCGCCCGACATGGCACTAAGGACCTTCGGAGCGGCAGCACGCTTCGGGATGGGACTGAGCCGTTCCACGGCCCATCAGTGTATCCGACCGACTCGCGCATGACCCGAGATGAGCGACACCCTCTTCGGGGAGCGCGGCGCACGTGGGGTAGACTGGTCCGCACGGAGGTGGATGTGAAAGGCGCTCGCATCCTGCAGCTCGTCTTGGTCATCGTGTTGGCGCTCTATCTGGTGGCGTTCAACAACGTGAACCCGGACCCCCTGACGCTGCCGCTTCTCCCCATGCTGATCCCGATGCCGCCGGTGATCGTGGTGGTCGTCGCGTTGCTGGCCGGCTGGCTGGTGGGCTGGCTCCCCACCCGGCTCGCGTTGTGGCGCCGAGCTCGCGAGATCCGTCGCCTGCGTCAGCGCTTGAACGAGCTGGAGGGTGAGCACACCGCGCGGGAGACCGATGCCGGCGAGCGCGCCCCCGTCATCCCGGACCGCTTCCCCGTCATCCCGGACCGACCCCGACAGCGCGACGAGGGAACCGAGTCGTCGTGAGCCCGGCCGACGACGCTCGGCCGCCTTCGCCCCTCTGGTTCCTGCGTCCGCCCGCGCCCCCGCACGCCGTTCGCTCGCTGGCGCGCAGCCTCGGTGTGCCGCCGGTGCTGGCGGCCATGTTGTGGTCCCGTGGGTTGCGCGACGACGCGCCCGAGCACCTCAACCCGCCCCTGGAGCTCACCCGGATCCCTCACCTGGACGCGGCCGCCGAACGGCTCGAGCGAGCCATCCGCGGCAGCCAGCGCATCCTCGTGCACGGCGATTACGATGCCGACGGCATCAGCGGCACTGCGGTCCTGACCCTGGGCCTGCGGGAGCTGGGGGCCAGGGTCGAACCCTTCATCCCCAACCGACTCACCGACGGCTACGGCATCCACCCCGAACGCGTCCCCGAGCACGCGGAGCGGTGCGAACTGTTCGTCACGGTCGACTGCGGCATCACCAACCTCGCCGAGATCCGAAGCCTCCAGGACGCCGGCGTCGAGGTCATCGTCACCGACCACCACACGCCCGGTGACGCCCGTCCCGACTGCCTGGTGGTCCATCCGGCCACCTCGCCGCTGGCCCATGACGGCCTGCCGCAACTCACCGGAGCCGGTGTCGCGTTCCATCTGCTGTGGGCGCTACGCCGACGACTCGGCCTCGATCGGCCGGACGACTACGCCGACCTCGCGACCATCGGCACCATCGCCGACGTCGCTCCGCTTCTCGGCGAGAACCGCGCCCTCATCGTTCCGGGGCTGCAGCGCCTGGCCGACTCGCGCTGGGCCGGCGTACGCGCGATCGTCCGGCAATCGCACCTGCGCGGCGATATCTCCGCCCGCCAGGTGGCCTTCGTGGTGGCGCCCCGGTTGAACGCCGCCGGCCGCCTGGGCGAGGCGGAGCTGGGGCTGGAGCTACTCACCACGGCCAGCGAGCGCCGCGCCAACGAGCTCGCCGCCTACCTCGACGCGCGCAACCAGGACCGGCGCCGGATCCAGGACGAGATGTACGCCCAGGCGCTGGAGATCGTGGATCCGGACGCCCCGGCACTGGTGATCGAGGACGCCCGCTGGCACCCCGGTGTGATGGGGATCGTCGCTTCCAAGCTGCTCGAACGCTTCTACAAGCCCGTCTACATCGTCGCCAAGGGAAAGGGCAGCGTCCGTTCCACGCCCGGCATCTCGGCGGTGAACGGGCTACGCGCAGCCTCCGAGCACCTCCTGCGCTACGGCGGCCACGCCCAGGCCGCCGGCTTCGCCCTGGACATGGCGGAGCTTCCCGCCTTCCGTGACGCCATCCACGCCTACGCCTCGCGCTTCCCACGCCCGCAACCGCAGATCACGGCCGACGCCGTGCTCTCCGGAGGCGAGGTCGAACGCGGGCTATGGCAGGCCATCCGTACGCTCGAGCCCTTCGGAGAGGGCCACCCGGCCCCGGTCTTCGCGCTCACGGACCGCCTCGACAGCGCCCGTGCCGTCGGCCGCGACGGTGCCACTCTGCAGCTCAGGATCGGGGGCGTCAAGGGCGTTGCCTGGCAGATGGGCACGCTGGCCGAGACGCTGCCCCTGGGCGAGTCCGTGAACGCGGCCGTGACGCTCGCGGAGAACGAGTGGCGGGAGCGGAAGACCCTGGAATTCGTCGCGGAAGCGGTGCGCCCCGCCGAACGGCTCGGCCTCGCCCCGACGCACGGCGGTACCGGCGCCGCCGACGCCGCCACCCTGCGCGTGGTTCGTGGCGCGCTGCCCGGACTCCCTCCCCTCGACCCGCCCGACCTCGGCAGCCTGCTCGAGGCCCTGAACGGCGCGTCCGACGGCGCGCCCGCCGTGTGGTTGCGTGGCCTGCCCGACGACGGCGCCGTCCCCGCACTGCGTGCTTTGATGCAGCGGGCGTCGCGGATCGGCCTCGACCTGGGGGAGCCGGCGCTGGCCGCCCTGCAGGCGGAGGCCATGCGCTTCCCCACCCTCGACGAGGTACGCCGCGGATTCGTGGCGTTGCAACGGGGCCTCGCGCTGCCGTTCGAGGAGATCAAGGCGCAACGCGCGCGGGCGGTGCTGGAGGAACTCGCCTTGCTCGACGGGAGCGGCCACGTGCTGAGCGGCCAGAAGCGTGACCCGTACACCTCGGACACGCTGCTCGACGGCCTGCTGCAGCGCCACCTGTTGCTGCGCTTCGTCACTGCGTTCCGTTTCCTGGACGATGCCGGCTTCGCGTACAGCGTGCACACCCTGTTCGGCTCCGACGCCGCGGCGGAGGCGACCGGCCCCGGTCGGACGGGAGCCGACGAAGCGGGCCGAGCCGACGTCGCGGCCGACGTCGCGACCGACGGCGTGCCCGCTTCCTGATCGACCGGGCAGAAAGCCGTGAGGCGCGTGCGATACTGACGGCATGACCAGCCTCGCCGCGCCGCCGCTTCCCGTGGATCCTTCGACCGCCGTCACGTTGGAGCGCGAGCTGAAGGCACGCCTCCAGGGTGAGGTGCGCTTCGACGAGACCGCGCGCACGCTCTACGCGACGGACGCCAGCCCTTACGAGATCCGTCCGATCGGCGTCGTGCTGCCCCGCAACGCCGACGACGTGCGCGCGACGGTCGAGGTCTGCGCCCGCCACGGGGTACCGCTGTTGCCGCGCGGTGGGGGCACCAGCCTGGCGGGTCAGACCGTGGGACGGGCGCTCATCCTGGACGTGTCGAAGTACCTCGACAAGGTGCTCGAGCTGAACCTCGAGGAGCGCTGGGCGCGGGTCGAGCCCGGTGTCGTACGCGACCAGCTCAACGCCCTGCTGGAGCCGCACGGTCTGCAGTTCACGCCCGACATCTCGACTACGAGCCGCGCCAACATCGGCGGGATGGTCGCCAACAACGCCGCCGGCACACGCAGCATCAAGTACGGCAAGACGGTCGACCAGGTCCAGAGCATGCGCGTGCTGCTGATGGACGGAACCGAGTTGGAGCTCGGACCCGTCGACGAGGCCGGGCTTCACGCCCGGCTGGGGCAGCAGGACCGCGAGGGCGAGCTCTACCGCACCGTGCACCGGATCACCACCGAGCACGCCGACGAGATCGACGTGCGCTACCCGAAGATCATGCGGAGGGTGGGCGGCTACAACCTCGACGAGTTCGCGCCGGGCCGGCCGTTCAACCTGGCCAAGCTGGTGTGCGGCAGCGAGGGTACCCTCGCCGTGATCCTGGAGGTCACGATCCGCCTCGATCCCATCCCCACCCACCGGCTCCTCGCCATGTTGCACTTCGAGACCCTTCACAAGGCACTCACCGCGGTCCAGCACGTCAATCGCCACGGACCTTCGGCGGTCGAGCTGATGGACCGCGACATCTTCGTGCTCGGCCGGCAGAACCGTACCCTGGCACCGCTGCTCGGCTGGCTGCAGGGCGACCCGGGTGCGGTGCTCATGGTGGAGTTCGACGGGACGTCCGAGGAGGAGATGCGGGCCGGGCTGGAGAGCCTGCAGCGGGATCCGGAGGTCGCCGGCCTCGCCTATGCCACCTACATCGCGGACGAAGCCGCACAGCAGTCGGAGATCCTCGGGTTCCGGCGCGACGGCCTGGGCATCTACTCGACGGTGAAGGGCCGCAGCAAGCCGACTCCGTTCGTGGAGGACAGCTCGGTTCCGGTCGAGAACCTGCCCGCCTACATCGCCGACGTCACCGAAGTCTGCCGGCGGCACGGCGTTCATGTGGTGTTCTACGCCCACGCCTCGGTGGGCGTGATCCATCTGCGGCCCCACCTCGATCTCAAGACCGAGCACGGGGTCGAGACCTTCCAGGCGATCAGCCGCGAGGTGTTCGAGCTGGTCAAGAAGTACGGCGGCTCCTGGAGCGGTGAGCACGGCGACGGCCTGATCCGCTCCTACCAGAATCCCGCCATGTTCGGCCCGGTGCTCTACCAGGACTTCCGCGCGATCAAGGCCGCCTTCGACCCGGCGGGGTTGATGAACCCCGGCAAGGTGGTCGACGGCCCGCCCATGACCGAGGATCTCCGCTACGGCGCGGGATACCCCGAGGTGGACGTGCCCACGCACTTCGACTTCTCTGCCGACGGCGGCTACCTCGGTGCCATCGAGAACTGCAACGGCGTGGGCGCGTGCCGCAAGGTCGGCACCGGCACCATGTGCCCGAGCTACATGGCCACCCGTGACGAGGACCACAGCACGCGCGGGCGCGCCAACGTCCTGCGCGACGCTCTCAACGGCCGCATGTCGGGCGGGCTCACAAGCCGCGAAGTGTACGACGTGCTCGACCTGTGCCTGGAGTGCAAGGCCTGCAAGGCGGAGTGTCCCAGCCAGGTCGACATGGCAACGATCAAGTACGAGTTCTTGCAGCACTACTATGACGATCACGGCACCCCGCTGGCGGTGCGTGCCGTCGGCAACGTCGCGCGCATCGCGCCGCTGGCGCAGCGCCTGGCCCCGCTCAGCAACGCCCTGTTGCCCAGCGCACCGGTGCGCTGGGCCATGGAGAAGCTGGTGGATGTCGACCGGCGGCGGGTGATGCCGCGCTACGCCAGCGAGACGTTCCGGCACTGGTACGAGCGCGAGCACGCGGCGGCGCCGACGGCCGGAGCCGACCGACGGGTGGCGCTGTTCGCCGACACCTGGACGATGTTCAACGAGACGGCGCCGGGCCGAGCGGCCGTGCATGTGCTGGAGGCGCTCGGCTACGCCGTCGAGCTGGTGCCGTACGGCTGCTGCGGTCGCCCGCAACTGTCCAAGGGCCTGCTGCGCGAGGCCAAGGGGATGGCGCGGCGCAACGTGGAGCGGCTCCACCCCTACGTCGAGCGCGGCATCCCGGTGGTCGGGCTCGAGCCGTCCTGCGTCACCGCTCTCGCCGACGATTACCGGGGGTTGCTACCGGGCGCCAGGACCGATGCCGTCGCCGACAACGTGGTGATGATCGACCAGTTCCTGGCCAAGGCCTGGACCCGGGGTGAGATCGATCCGTCCACAGCCTTCGAGAAGCGGCCGGGAGAGACGATGCTGCACGGCCATTGCCAGCAGAAGGCCGTGTTGGGGACCGCGTCGACGCGAGCCGTGCTGGAGTGGGTCTCCGAGGGGGTCCGCGAGCTCGACTCCGGCTGCTGCGGTATGGCCGGGTCGTTCGGCTACGGCCACCACGACCTGTCGATGGCCATCGGCGAGCAACGCCTCTTCCCCGCCGTGCGCGAGCACCAGGGGGACGTTGTGGCGTGTGGCTTCAGCTGCCGTGGTCAGATCGCGGACGGCACCTCCAAGCAGGCGCGCCATGTGGTCGAGGTGCTGGAGGAGGCGCTCGCCCCGCGTCGTTGAGGGCCGGCTTGCGTCGCGAACGCAGAATCCGACCGCGGCGCCGGCGAGCGCCGACCGCCCCGCCGCCCGCGGGGATGGAGGGCGTGTACGCCCGTCGGGAGACGGTGACGGCTGCCCGGCGCCCGCCAGGGATTGCGCGTACCATGCATTAGATCGGCCTCGTGGAGCGGCCTGTCGTGCCGCGGTCATTGCCGCGGAGTTCCCTTAGGAGGGGTCTCATGATGAGACGGGCCGTGTTGTTGTGCCTTGCGCTGGCGGCCTCGGCATTGATGTTGTCGGCGTGTACCACCTCGAGCAGTGGCGCGACGAAGGCCACCTTCAACGGGGTGACCGCGCTCGACCCGGTGGCCGGTTCCGCCGACTTCAGCATCAGCGCCCTGGACAGCCAGGGCAAGGTGGTGACCACCGGGACGCTCTCGGACGTCGCCATCACGGTGACGTCGGTGGCTGACAGCGGTGGGCCGATCTCGACGTCGTACTCGGCCACCGCCACGATCTGCGGCCAGATCACCGGCAGCAGCGGCGACATCACCGGCATCCTGACGCTCGACGCCACCGGCTCGATGTCCTCGAGCGACCCCACCATGCTGCGCGCAGACGCGGCCAAGGGGTTCGTCGCCCGCATGGCCTCGACCGATCGCGCCGCCGTCGCCTCGTTCGACACAGGCACGACGCCCACGTCCGGGTACCTGGCCATCTACCTGCACCAGCCACTCACGTCGAACAAGACCCTGCTGGACACCGCCATCGACGCGGCGACGTTCAACGGTAGCCTCACCAACCTGTGGGACGCCGGCGTCGACAGCGCCAACTACCTCGCCTCGGTCACCGGCAGCAACAAGATGGCCTTGCTCCTCACCGACGGCGCGGACAACAGCTCCTCGAGCACGCCGGCGAACGTCGTCTCGGCTGCCCAGTCGGCCGGCGTGAAGGTCTACACGGTGGGTCTCGGGAGCTACGTCGACTCGCAGGATCTGATCGACATCGCCTCGCAGACCGGCGGGACCTACACCCAGGTGCAGGACGCGACCGACCTCAGCGCCCTGTTCGACAGCATCTTCAACGCCACGCAGGCCGCGGGCTGCATCCACGTGCAGTTCAGCCCCGTTCCCGCGTCCGGCCACATCATCACTGGCCGGTTGACCTTCAAGCTCGACGGCCAGCTGCTGACCGCCGACTACGTCGTCTACTTCCCGTAACCCCTGTCTTCCGATGGGCCGTGGCCTCGCGCCATGGCCCATCGGTCACATCTCCTCCGGAGCCTCGATCCCCAGCAGCCCCAGCGCCTCGGCGAGCGTCGACCGCACCCTGTCGACGAGCGCCAGACGCGCCTCGCGCAGGCCCGCCCCGGCCTTGAGCACCTGCGTGTCCGGACGCCCGTCGGCGCCCTTGTGGTTGTAGTAGGCGTTCCACGCCGTCGCCAGCTCGAGCGCGTACTGCGCCAGCAGGTGGGGCGCCAGGTCGCGCGCGGCCGCCTCCACGACGGTACGGAAGCGGAGCATCGCCTGCGCGAGTCGCACCTCCAGACCGCCTAGCGCCGCGAAATCGGCGCCGTCGCTGTCAACGCCCTCGGCCCCGGCCGCTCGAAGGATGCTGCACGCCCGGGCATGCGCGTACTGCACGTAGGGGGCGCTGTCCCCCTGCAGCGAGAGCGCCTGCTCCCAGCGGAAGTCGATGACCTTGCGGGCCTCGCTCTTGAGCATCCCGAAGCGCAGCGCCCCCACCCCGACCTGGCGCGCCACCGTGTCGATGCTCGGCAGCTCCGGGTTCTTCTCCTCCACCACGGCGCGGGCGCGACGCACCGCCTCGGTCAGCACGTCGTCGATCGAGAGGGTGACGCCCTTGCGGCCGCTCATCGGCTGTCCCTCCAGCGTGACGACCTCGTAGGCCAGGTGGTGGGAGTTGCGGTAGGCCCGCTGCCCCTCTTCGGTGTTCGACAGGGCCAGCGCGGCCCGGACCAGGGTCTGTGGGTGGCTCTGGCGAACGTCGATGACGTTGATGATCTCCTGACCGTGGGCGAAGGCGCGGCCCTCGGGGTGCGTCTCGCCCTCCGGCGAGCTGGTGTAGAGCAGCTTGCCCGAGGGCTGGCGCTCGAAGCTGCGGAAGCGCAGACCCTCGAAGATCCCCGCCTTCCAGAACTGGTAGCCGATGTCCTTGGCGACGTACATGGCGTTGCCGTCGCTGCGTACCAGCACCACGTGGGTCTCTTCGAGGCCGGGGAGGAACTCCGACACGTCCATCACGAGCGCGCCCGCGAACTTGCCCTCGCTCGGCCGGGACACGTAGGGACTGGCTTCCAGCACGTCGAGCCCGCGCCGCAGGAAACCCCCGTGCACGACGTCGGACTCCCACACCAGCAGGTCGTACTCGGCGCCGAGGGCGTGGAACGTCTCCAGCTGCGCCGCCACCACGCGCTCGACCTCCGCGCGCAGCTCGCCGCGCTCGAGCCGATGCATCACCGCCGACACACCGCTGTCGACGCGGTCGCCGTCGTCCTCCTTCGCCTCGCCCAAGCGGACGTAGAGCTCGCCCAGCCAGTGGTCGTACTTGCGCGCGCCGTCGTAGGGCTCGCCGAAGTACTCGGCCGCGAACAGGCTCTCGGCCGCCTGCCGTCCGGTGTCGTCGATGTAGTTCTGCACCTCGACTTCGTTCCCGGCGGCCCGTAGGATGCGGGCGCAGGCGTCTCCCAGCACGATGTTGCGCAGGTGGCCGACGTGCGCCTCCTTGTTGGGGTTCACCGAGGTGTGCTCCACCACCACCTTGAGGCCTGCCCCCGCCGGCGGCGGGGGCGCCTGCACCACCTGGGAGACGAAGGTGCCGGGGTCGAGGTGGAAGTTGATGTAGGGGCCGACGGCGTCGGCGCGGTCGACGCCGGGGGGTAGTTCGAGTGCATCGATCAGGTCCTGAGCGATCGCGGCCGGGTTCCGGCGCAGGGCGCGCGCGAGCGTGAAGGCGACGGCGGTACCGTAGTTGCCGGGCTTGTCGGCGGGCACTTCCTGGATGGAGACCTCGTCGGCTTCCGCCCCGAGGCGCGCAAGGGCGGCCCGGACGGCGTCTCGTAGGGCGTGGGTGACGTCGGCCATGGCGCGCTCACGCTACCACAAGGCCCTGTCCGCGCTTTCCCGGCGGGTAGCGCCCTCGGCCGGGAGTGCCTGGGCGGCGCCGGGACGGGCGGCATATACTGTTGGGACTGGCGCGACGCCCCTGCCTCGAGGGCGCCGCCGGGAGCGTGCGGTGGCATGCGGCGAAGAACCGGAGATGGTAAGCCACCTTCCAGCTGAGTCGCGCAACTGCAGTAAACTTGATAAGTGTTGACTCAGGTTTCACCGCTCCTTCCGTGCGCGGACCGCAGGCCCGCACACCGCCCAGTTGACCCTCGTTCCCAGCGCCCCGCGCCACGCGCGGTCTAGGAGAGACCATGGCAGAGACTCCCACCCCCACCGACTTCAGCGCTCCGATCCCGGTGTGCCCGGTGCGCGGCAGCGTGCTCTACCCGACCATGGTCATGCCGATCGACGCGGGCCGTGGCATCTCCATCCGGGCGATCAACGCTGCGCTCGACCGCGACCGCACCATCATCATCGTCAGCCAGCGCGACCGCGACGTCGAAGAACCCAAACCCGAAGACCTGTACGAGGTCGGTACTGCCTGCAACATCATGCGCATGAAGAAGAACCCCGACGGCAGCATCCAGATGCTGGTGCGGGCCTTCGCGCGCGTGCACATCGACCGCTTCCACGGCTCGGTCGGACTCATCGAGGCCGACGTCAGCCCCATCGAGGTGCCCGAGGGCGAGCAGGTGATGGTCCAGGCGACCTTCCGCGAGCTGAAGGAGAAGTTCGCCGACCTGGTCGAGAACGGCAGCCGGCAGGTGCAGCACGAGGTGGCACAGTTCGTGATGAACCTCGAGGACGCCGGTCAGTTCGCCGACTACGTCGCCTACCACCTGGACTTCAAACTCCCCGACAAGCAGATCGTGCTCGAGGCGCCCACCGTCGAGGAACGCCTGCACAAGGTGCTGCTGCTGATCGACACCGAGCTCGAGCTGCAGGAGACCCAGCGCCGCCTGCAACGTGAGGTCAAGGAGGAGATCGACCGCAACCAGCGGGAGTTCTTCCTGCGCGAGCAGATCAAGGCGCTGCAGAAGGAGCTCTCGGGCGGCGACGAGGACGAGGACGAGATCGAGGCCTTCCGAGAGAAGCTCGAAGCTCTCGACCTCCCCGAGGTCGTGATGAAGGAGGCGCAGCGCGAGCTCAGCCGGCTGTCGCGCATGCACCCCGACTCGGCCGAAGCGTCGGTCATCCGTACCTACCTCACCACCATCACCGAGCTGCCCTGGAACAAACGCAGCGAGGACCGGCTCGATATCGGCAAGGCCGCCAAGATCCTCGATGAGGACCACTACGGTCTGGAGAAGGTCAAGGACCGCGTGCTCGAGTACCTGGCGGTGCGCAAGCTCAAGGAAGAGCGCGCCCAGAAGGGGGAACTCGACGCCTTCGAGGTCAACAAGGGGCCCATCCTGCTGTTCGTGGGTCCTCCCGGCGTCGGCAAGACGAGCATCGCCAAATCGATCGGCAAGGCGCTGGGCCGCGAGTACGTGCGCATCTCACTGGGCGGCGCACGCGACGAGTCCGACATCCGCGGTCACCGGCGCACCTACATCGGCTCGATGCCGGGGCGCATCATCCAGGGCATCCGTCAGGCGGGCACCAAGAATCCGGTGTTCCTTCTCGACGAGGTGGACAAGCTGGGCGCCTCCTACCAGGGAGATCCCTCGTCGGCCCTGCTCGAGGTGCTCGACCCGGCGCAGAACAACAACTTCGTCGACCACTACCTGGGCGTTCCGTTCGACCTCTCCGAGGTGCTGTTCGTCGCCACGGCCAACTACGCGCAGCAGATCCCGGAGGCGCTGGCCGACCGCATGGAGTTGATCGAGTTCTCCAGCTACATCGAGCAGGAGAAGATGGAGATCGCCAAGCGCTACCTGCTGCCGCGCCAGGTCGCCGAGAACGGCCTCAAGGCCAATCAATTGAGCATGTCCGATGGCGCCCTGTCGAGCGTCGTCACCTCCTACACGCGAGAGGCCGGCGTGCGCAACCTGGAGCGCATCATCGGCACGCTCTGCCGCAAGGCCGCCCGGCGTATCGCCGAGGGCGACGCCAAACGGGTGCGTATCACCGAACGCAGCCTGGAGGGCTACCTGGGCGCGCACCGCTTCACCCCGGAATCGGAAGCCGAGGACAACCTCGTCGGCGTCGCGACCGGCATGTACTACACGCCGGTGGGCGGCGACATCCTGTTCGTGGAGACCTCGATCACACCCGGCAAGGGCGGGCTGGTGCTCACCGGGCAGCTCGGCGACGTGATGAAGGAGTCCGCGCGGGCGGCGTTGACCTACGCCAAGTCCAACGCCGAGCGTTTCGGCATCGCCCGCGAAACGCTGGACAACAGCGATATCCACATCCACGTGCCGGCGGGCTCGACCCCCAAGGAGGGTCCCAGCGCGGGCGTGGCGCTCGCCACTTCCTTGATCAGCGCGCTCACGGCGACGCCGGTGCGCAAGGACGTGGCCATGACCGGCGAGATCACGCTGCGCGGGCGCGTACTGCCGATCGGCGGCCTCAAGGAGAAGATCCTGGGTGCCAAGCGCGCGGGCATCAAGCACATCCTCTTCCCCGAGAAGAACAGCGCCGACATGAAGGACATCGCCACCCACCTAACCAAGAGCCTGCAGTTGCACGAGGTCGGCGATCTCGACGATGTGCTCGACCTGGCGCTGGTCGGCGGCGTGGAAGCGCTCGAGAAGCGCACCACGGGCGGCGGCGGCGGCCGCAAGCGCAGCCGCCGCCGCAGCGGCAAGGGCGGCGAGGCGGGCGTCCAGGCCTGAACCCACCGCATCACCCTGTCCTGAACCGAGGGGTCGGGCCGCACGGCCCGACCCCTTCTCGTGGGCTCCGCCGAGCGCCGGGAACGCCCCGCGGCTGCGGTATCCTGGCGCATGGCATCGTCGCAACACCGCATCCGACCACTCATCGCCGGCAACTGGAAGATGCACAAACTGCCCAGCGAGGCCACCGCCTGGCTACGTGCCTTCCTCGAGGACCTGGCAGCCACCGAGCACGGCCACTGCGACGTGCTCCTCAACGTGCCTTCGACGCACCTCGCGCCGATGGCGGTGCTGGCCCGCGGCACCGACGTCATGCTCGGCGCCCAGGATGTCAGCGCCCACCAACAGGGCGCCTACACCGGCGAGATCTCGGCCGCCATGCTCCGTGACGCCGGGGCACGCTACGTCGTCGTGGGTCACTCCGAGCGACGCGCCTACCACGCCGAGGACGACGCCCTCGTCAACGCCAAGCTGGTGCGTTCGCTCGAGGCCGGGCTGGTGCCCATCCTGTGCGTCGGCGAGCGCGAGGACGAGCGGGTCGCGGGTCGGGCCCGTGAGATCGTCCTGCGACAACTCGAAGGCGGCCTGCAGGGCATCGAACCGACGGGCCCGGACGCCCTGGTCATCGCCTACGAACCCGTCTGGGCGATCGGCACCGGCCGCACCGCCACGGCCGACGACGCCCAGGAGATGGGCGCCGCCATCCGCGAGGCCGTCGTCGAGCGCTTCGGCGACGCCGGACGCGCCTTGCGCTTGCTCTACGGAGGCAGCATGAAGCCCGACAACGCGGCCGAGCTGCTCGAACGCGACGACGTGAACGGCGGCCTCATCGGCGGCGCCAGCCTCGATGCCGACCAGCTCCTGGCGATCGTGGAGGCCGCGCGATGAACCTGCTCCAGGACGTCAGGAACAAGCTGGCCGGCATCGGCGCTGAGGCGCTGCTGGTCACGGCGCCCGCGAACGTGCGCTACCTGTCCGGCTTCACCAGCCCCGAGGACGGCGTCGTCGTCGTCACCGACGAGCGAGCGGTCCTGCTCACCGACGGTCGCTACACCGCCCAGGCGGGCGAGGAGTCGCGCCTGGACGTCGTCATCACCCCGAACTGGGAGGAGCACCTGTCCGAGGTGGTCGGGGCGCGGCGCCTGGCCGTCGAGAGCGAGCATCTCAGCCTGCAGCGCTTCCGGCGCATCGCCGAGCGGCTCGGGGGCGAGCCCATGGCGACCGAGGCGTTCCTGGCATCGTTCCGGCTCGTCAAGAGCGACGATGAGATCGCCAGACTGCGGGAGGCCGCGCGCATCACCGACGAGGCGTTCGACAAGGTCGTCCCGATGCTGCGGCCTGGCGTGCGCGAGATCGAGGTCGCCCTCGAGCTCGAGCGCTACATGCACTTGGCCGGCTCGGGCGGCTCGGGCTTCCACATCATCGTGGCCAGCGGCGTTCGTAGCGCCATGCCCCACGGTGTGGCCTCGGACAAGGTGATCGAGTCCGGCGACCTCGTCACCATCGACTTCGGTGCGGTGTACCAGGGTTACCACGCCGACATGACGCGGGCGGTGGCGGTCGGGGAGATCGCGCCCGAGCTCCGGCGCCTGTTCGACGCCGTCCTCGAGGCTCAGCAGGCCGCGCTCGCGGCGGTCGCGCCGGGCCGCACGGGCCGGGAGCTCGATGCGATCGCACGCGACCTGCTGGCCACGCACGACCTCGCCGAAGCCTTCTCGCATTCGCTGGGGCACGGCACGGGGCTCGAGATCCATGAAGGCCCGCGTCTCTCCACCCGTTCCGACGACGTGCTGGCTCCCGGCATGTCGGTGACCATCGAGCCCGGAGTCTACCTGCCCGGGTTCGGCGGGGTCCGCATCGAGGATCTCGCCATCGTCACGGAGGACGGGCACGAGGTGCTGTCGAACAGTCCCAAGACGTTCCGGCAGCTCTGACGGTGCGGCAAGGTTGAGGTCAGGATCGTGAAGCAGGGGTCGCGCGGACGGTGTGCGTCGGCTCAGCCGAGCGTGCCGATCCACGCGCGGGCGGCCCCCAGCAGGGTCGTGACGTCGGCGGCGGTGGGCGCCTCGCAGTACACGCGGAGCACCGGCTCGGTGCCGCTGGCCCGGTAGAGCAACCAGGCGTCCTCGTCCAGGTTGAGTTTGACCCCGTCGAGACGCTCTACCGAGCGGACCTCGCGCGTGCCCACCCGTTGCGGTGGGTCGCGCAGTTCGGTCATGACCCGCTCCTTGAGGGCGTTATCGGCAAGGTGGAGGTCGAGTCGATCGTAGGCGTGGCGCCAGTCGGTCTCACGCTCGATGGCCGCGAAGCGCTCCGCCAGGGGCTGCGCGCTACGCACCACGCTCTGAACCAGGAGCAACGCGTTGACGATGGCGTCGCGCTCGGGCAGGTGCCCCGCCACCCCGATGCCGCCGGACTCCTCCCCGCCGATCAACACGTCGCCGGCCAGCATGGCGTCGACGATGTACTTGAAGCCGATCGGGGTCTCCACGACGGCGCGGCCGCGCCTGCGCGCCAGGCGCTCGACGACGCGGGACACGCTGAAGGTCTTCACCACCGAGCCGGCGCGTCCCCCGAGGGCGAGCTCGTCGAGAAGCACCGCGAAGATCTGGTGGGCGTCGAAGAACGTGCCGCCGGGGAGCACGACGCCCAGCCGGTCGCCATCGCCGTCGGTGGCGACCGCGAACAGCGCGTCCGAGTGCCGCATGTCCTCCCGCGTCTCGGCCAGATTGACCGGGATCGGCTCGGGATTGACGCCGTAGAACAACGGATGCGGCTCGCCGCGCAGCGGCCGCACCTCGAGCTCCAACCCGCGCGAGGACGCGAAGTCCGTCAGCCAGCCGCAGGCCGCCCCGCCCATGGCGTCGTGGACCACGCTGCCCCGCGCTCGAGCCAACACGCTCATGTCCAGCACGCCCTCGAGCGCCCGATAGTACGCCTCGCGCACGTCGAATCGCTCGATCCGCGCGTCCCCCGTCTGGTCGGCGAGCGCGGCGGTCGTGACGCGCCGCGCCACGTCACGGTAGATGTCATCGGTGGCGGTTCCGCCGTAGGGTCCCTTGAGCTTGAAGCCGTGGTAGTGCGGCGGATTGTGCGACGCCGTCAACATCACGCCGCCGTCGGCTCCGAAGTGCGCCACGGCGTACGAGAGCGCCGGCGTCGGTAGGTAGGCTTCGGAGAGCAACACCCGCAGCCCGTGGCCCGCCAGCTCACGCGCCGCCGCGGTCGCGAACAGCTCGCCCCCGAAACGCGTGTCGTGTCCGACCACCACGAGGTTGGCGTCCCGCTCGAGGAGGTGCTCGGCATAGGCTGCCGCGGCGCGGCGCACGTTGGCGACGGTGAAGCGGTCGGCGATGACGTCCCGCCAACCATCGGTCCCGAAGACCAGCGATGTGGAAGGGTCCACCTCGTCTCCTCTCCCCCCTCGAGCCGCGTTCGGCGCCGGGCACGACGGCCGGCCGCCTCCGCGACGAGGCGCGCCCGAATCTACCACGCACCCCGTTCGGCACGCTGGAACCGCGTCCTGGCCGGACCGCCGACGAGCGCGTCGGGCTAGACTGGCGCATGCCCGTGGTCGTCAAGTACGGCGGTAACGCCATGACCGATGACGCCACCCGCCTGGCGGTGGCTTCGGAGATCCGCGCCCTGTTCGAGGCCGGCGAGGACCCGGTCGTCGTGCACGGCGGCGGCCCCTTCATCAACGACGCCCTCGACGATGCAGGCATCGCCCACCACTTCGTGCGCGGCCTACGCGTGACCTCGCCCGAGGGACTCGCCGTCGTGGAGCAGGTGCTCACACTGCTCGGGAAGCGGCTCGCGCAGGACATCGGCCCCGCCCTGGGCCTGAGCGGACGCGACCACACGCTGCTGAGCGCCGAGCTGCGCGACCCGGCTCTCGGTCGCGTCGGTCGCGTCACGGGCGTGAACCGTGGGGCGCTCCGAGCGCTGCTCGGAGCGCACGTCGTGCCGGTGCTGGCCTGTCTCGCGCTCGACCCCGACGGGGGGCTGCTCAACGTCAACGCCGACGATGTCGCCGGCGCCGTCGCGGGCACGCTGGCCGCCGGATGCGTCTTCCTGACCAACGTACCCGGTGTGCTGGACGACCCCACGCGGGCCGACAGCCTGCTGCCCACGCTCACGAGCCAGGGCGCCCGGCAACGGATCGACGACGGACGCATCGACGGCGGCATGATCCCGAAGGTGGAGGCCGCCCTGCGGGCGATCGAGCTAGGCGCTCCGTTCGCCGTCATCGGCGACGGCCGCAGCGCCGAGGGCGCGCGTCTGGCTCTGCGGGGCTCGGGCGGTACCCGAGTGCTGGCCCACGCCGGTTGAGAAAGCCGTAAGCGGGCCGTTGCTAGACTTCGCTCGATCCGAACCGAAAGGGGCCGGCATGTTCGAACCTCTCTCTCAGCTTCCGACCCGGGTACTCGCCGACGAGGCGCGCAGCCTCGAGCACAGGCTCATCGCGGGCGTCGCCGACGCCGCCGAGATCGATGCCTTCGTCGCGTTCGCGAGCGAGCTGGGCCGCCGTCAGGTCCAGGCGTGCGAGCTTTCCGACGCGCTGGACGCGCTTCTCGACCCACGAGACTGACCGTACCCCGCCCGGGCCCACCGGTCGGCGGTCCCGATCGCCCCGTCGGACATGAATTCTTTCCACTTCAGGAGCCACGTCTTCTGGTAATCTGGCGGCGATGCTTCGTCGCCGACCGTTCTTCGCCCTTGCCTCGCTGCTCGTGCTCTTGATCGTCACGGCTGCCTGGGCCCAGAACAGCACCATCACGGTGCATCCCGGTGACACACTGTGGGGTCTGGCGCAACGCTATAGCACCACGGTCGACGCCTTGCGCCAAGCCAACAGCCTGGTGGGCAGCGCGCTGCAGCCGGGCACGACCCTGAAACTCCCACAGAACGGCAACGCCACCCCCGATGCCTACGTGGTCCAACCGGGCGACACCCTCTACGACATCGCGCTCGCATTCCACCTCAGCGTCGACGACCTCATCGCCTACAACGACCTCAGCGGCTCCACCATCAAGCCGGGGCAGACGCTCAAGCTGCAACCGAGTACGCCGGCTCCGGCGCCGCTCGTCATCACGGTGCAGCCCGGCGACACGCTGTGGAACCTCGCGCAGAGTTACCAGGTCACGGTCTCGGCACTGGCGAGCGCCAACAAGCTGGGATCCGCGGACGTCATCCACCCCGGCGACAGCCTCACCGTCCCCGGCCGCTACGCCGGTCCCAGCACGGATACCGGCGGTCCCGTGCCGCCCACGGTGACGGTCAACAAGGGCGACAGCCTATGGTCGATCGCGCACCGCTACAGCACCACCGTAGCGGCGCTGATGAGCGCCAACGATCTCCCTTCCACCGATCTCTTCGCCGGGCAGACGCTGCGCATCGTGCCCGCCGGCGAACTCGGTGCTGCACGCACCAGCTTCGCCGCTCCGACGCCCGCGCCCGCCGCGGGCATGATGTGGCCCATCCACGGTCCCATCACCTCGCACTTCGGCTACCGCCAGCTTCGCGTCGACGGCTCGAACTTCCATACCGGCCTCGACATCGCCGGCAACACCGGCGAGCCCATCCACGCTGCGGTGAGCGGAACCGTGGTGCTGGCGGGCTGGAACGGCGGGTACGGACTTTGCGTCATCATCAAGAACGGCAACACGGCGTACTACTATGGCCACGCTTCCGCCCTGCTCGTACAACAGGGACAGCAGGTCCAGGAGGGCCAGGTGATCGCACGGGTCGGTACCACCGGTCACTCGACCGGCCCCCACCTGCACTTCGAGATCCGCGTCGACAACGAGCCGGTAGACCCGCTCCCGCTCCTCCAGACGCAAGCCAGTCGCTGAGCCCACCCCCGCCGATGGGCGCCGTTCCTCCGACCGAACCCTTGCGCTGTGACCTCCAGCCGGCGACAGCATCCCGGTGGACGTTCCGAGGTGGGACGTGCGCCTGATCGTCATCGGAGACATCCACATGCAGGCCGGCAAGCTATGGCGGATCCTGCAGGAGGCCGAGCTCGCCGACGAAGGGCACCGGCCCACCACCGCGTTCGTGCAGGGAGACACGCGCCTGGTGCTGCTGGGCGACCTGGTGCACGCCAAGAGCCGCGAGCGTTACGCCGAGCTCATCAACGTGCGCCGCTACGACGAGTACAACCCGCGTCACCTGGAGCGTGCGGAGAAGGCGCAGACGACCTTCCTGCGCGAGGTCAAGGGCTTCCAGGACCGCTTGCCCCAGGACAAGATGGTGATCCTCATGGGCAACCACGACTTCAACGCCGTCCACCCTGAACAGGGTCCGCTGCGCACCGACGACGTCTCGCACCTGGAGTGGAAGGTCGGCTACGGCGGCGAGATGGACCCGGAGATCCGCCAGTGGATCCTGGCCTGGCCCTCCGAGGTGGTCGTCGACGAGTTGCACCTGGCGCACGTCGGTCCGCTCACCGAGCACAACACCTACGACAACGGCTTCTACCTGGAGAACCGCCGCCGCTGGATCTATGAGGAGCGCGATTTCCTCGAAGGCACCCCCTACCGTCTCGGCGTCTACGGCCACACGCCGGTACGCGGCGGCGTCAACATCGCTTCCCAGGGACGGGCCATCCTGCTCGACACCAACGGCTACCAGGACGAGTACAGCTTCCTCGACATCGACATCGCCGAGCAGCGCTACCGGCTCCGCATGCGCGGGCTGTTCTTCGACGAGACCGTGGCGCGCGCCGACGGCTGAGCTCGACCGGCCACGGCTCGACCCGCTACTGCTCGACCCGCGCGTCGTACGTCGGGGTCATCACGAACCACGTGCGGAACGGTGTCAGGTCGACCGGCTGCCCGTCGGCCGTGACGAATCGCAGCCCGTTCGCCAGGTCCCAGTGGCCGCGGACGGCACGCCCGTGCAGGTAGAGCGTGGCAGGGCCCCCCTGCAACGGTATGTAGAGCCTCCCCTCGGGATCGTCGGGGAGCGGCCGCGCGCTGATCTTCGCCATCACCACCGCGTCCACCAGCACGTTCTCGCCTGACGCGTCGTTGGCCCCGACGCCGTTGCGGATCCACCGGTAGTTGTCGAGCGTCGGGAAGTACCGGAAGCCCGTCTTGTAGTTGGCGCCGATGCGGTCGGTGACACTGGTGACGGTAGGAGCATCGGCGGGCGGGCGGTACAGCGTGCCGCTCAGCACGCGGGTGCGTTGCGGCATCAGCCGGTTCACCGCTCGCCGGAGCGCATCGCCCTGGCTGTAGAGGTTGTAGGGCGCCTTCCGCTGGCCGGCTCGTTCGAACAGGTCGCCACGATGGAGGGCATCGAGCGTTGGCAGGGCCCCGTGAGCGATCGCGATCATCGCGCCTGGTGAGCCGCCATCATGCACCAGCACAGCGTTCATGGACTCGGCGATCTTGACGAAGTAGTCCCGCGCGCTGCGGATGGGGCCGACCTGACCGGGATCGGTGCTGTCGTAGACGAGCATGAGCCGCGTCAGGCCGCCCTCCACCGGCATCTCCACGATGCTCGAGGCCTGCTTCAACCCTGTCTGCGGGTAGCCGTGGACGTTGTCGACCAGCACGGCCAGCGGGCGCTCGAGCTGTTGCCGGTAGGGCGCCGGTGCCGTCAAGGGTGAACCCGTGCCGTTGGCGGTGCCGTCCGGCGACGAGACGTTGCCGCGGCCGGCGGCGTTGGCCTGGGTCGGTCCGCCGACCTGCCCCGCCGATGGGGCGTTCCCGCCCGGCGTGCGGTTGCCGGCACGGTTGGTGGCGACGTCGGTGTTCCCGGCGGGCGCGCCGCTGTTGCCGGGCGCGCCCGCAGCGGGCGTCGGCGCACGAACCTCGGCCCGCACCGTAGGGACGGGTACCTGGCGAGCGGCGCTGACGGAGACCTGCGGCGTCACCTGCACGTTGCGTGCGGTGCCGGCCGTGGCACTCGCTCGAGGCGCCTGCAGAGCGCGAGCGGCAGCCACGGAAGCCGACGCCTGCGGGGTGACCAGCGTTCGCGGCGCCGCCACCTGGGCCGACGCCTGCGGCGCCTGGAGCGGCTGCGCCGCCGCAACTCGGACTTGTGCCTGCGGCGCGCTGAGGCTCTGCGCAACACTCACCGACGCCTGCGGCTGGGGAACCGCCTGAGCGGCGCTCACCTGGACCTGCGACTGCGGCGTGGGCAGCTTCTGGGCCCGCGCCACGCTGGACTGCGGGGTGATGGCCAGTGTGGTCGCCTGCGGTACGTCGGCCTGCGCCTGCGGCCGAGGGATGGTGAACGTCGGAGGCGCCCGCTGGGGCGGGAGCTGCACCGGGTTGATGGGAGGAAGGGTGGCCGCGGTGATGTCCCCAGACGGTTGCGCCGTCGCCGGCGTGGCGGGCGCCGCCGCGGTCGGCGGGGTCAGGCTGGGAGCCGGTGCTTCGGCCGTGCGCGCGGGGGGGGCCTGCGGCTGTTCGGCCGGTTGTTGCGCCTGCGGCTGCGGCTGCACCGGTGCCGCCGGCTGCGCCGTGACCGGCTGGGGCTCGGGCGCCTGCGGCTGCGGCTGCGGCGCACTTCGGGCCTGCGGCTCACCGATCGTGCCGGAGGCCACCTGCGGTTGGGACGCCTGCGGAGCGGGCGCCTCGGCCGTCGACGCCTGGGTCGTGACGTTGGACTGTTGCGGCGAGCCGAGGGTGATGACCAGGTAGGTATCGAGTTTGCGCGGCTTGGGAGCGCTGAGGAACACCGCCAACAGCAGCAGCGCCACCAGGTGGACGGTGACCGACAGCAGGAGGGCGCGCCGTCTGTCCGGATCGCGCCACGCTTGGGCGAGGCGGGTCACGCCCGTGATCAGCCCCCTGTCGCGATGGCGAGGCGCTTCGCGCCGGCCTGCTTGATCAGGTCCATGACGCGCACGACGAGGCCGTGGGGCACGCTGGCATCGGCGCGGAGCACGACCGTGGTGTACCCGGTAGCCGCCATCCGGGCGCGCACCACATCGACCAGTTGCGCCTGCGAGACCTGGTTGCCGCCAACGTAGATCTGCTCGTCCTTGGTGATGGTGACCGCGGGCAGGGTCGACGGCTCACTGACGGCCGTCTGCGCCGACGGAAGGTCGACGGGCAGGCCCGACTCCATGGTGATGAAGGTGGTGGAGACCATGAAGAAGATCACCAGCAAGAAGACCACGTCGACCATGGGGGTGAGGTCGAGGGTGGGTGAGGCTCTCAGTCGGCTGCGGCCGCGTCGATCACGCATGGTGCTTCCCTAGACCTGCGAGGAGGCCGCCCGCGGCGAGCCGGAGGGTTCACGCACGGTCCCCTGGGGCTCGGCCCGGGCCGTCTCCTCCTTGCGTGCGGCGACGGCCTGCACCACGTTCCCCATCAGCTCCTCGCGGCGCCGGTCGATCTCCATCAGGATGGTGTCGACCCGGCTCGCCAGGTAGTTCTGACCGATGACGGTTGGGATGGCGACGATCAGGCCGGCCGCGGTGGTGACCAGCGCCTGCCCGATGCCGTCGGCCAGCACCGACGGGTTGCCGGTGCCCTGGTTGGCGATCTCTGAGAAGGCGAGGATCATGCCGGTGACGGTTCCGAGCAGCCCGAGCATGGGCGCGATCTGGGCGATGGCCGCCAGCGGTCGCAGACCCCGCGTCAGGTTCTGCTCCTCCTGCAGGGAGGCTTCCTGGAACGCAGCCTCGACGGCTGCGCGGCCGTACGGCAGTCGCAACAGTGCCGCTCGCAACACCCGGGCCACCGGGCCGCCGTGCTGCTCGCAGGCGGCCAGCGCCAGCTCGAGATCGCGCTCGCGCACCGCAGCGTTGACGCGCCCCATCAGGACGTCACTGTCGAGCCGCTCCTTGGAGAGCTTGAAGAACCGTTCGAAGAACAGGTAGACGGCGTACAGCGAGACGAGCAGGATCGCGACCAGAACGGGGCCGCCACTCATCAGAAGACTCATGCTCGACTCCTCATCGTAGGACCGTCAGCATAGGTGGCAGCGCCATGAACGCCATGAGATGGTTATACCAGAGGCTTCACGCGACTTCATCAACCCTGACGCTCCGGATGGGGCCCTCAGCCGGTGTTGCGCATCCCCGCCGCTACGCCGAGCAGCGACACCAGCACCGCGTACTCCAACCCCTCCCGGTCCGGGCTCTCGTCGGGCAACGCTCTCAGGCGGCCCAGCAACTCGACCTGCAGGAAACTGATGGGATCGACGTAGGGGTTGCGGAGCTCGATGGAGCGCGCCAGCGTAGGGTCGTGCTCGAGCAGCCCGTGGCCGGTGGCGCGCTCGACCTGCTCCACCGTCCGCGCGTGTTCCTCGTGGATGACGGTGCGGAAGCGTTGCCGCAACCTTTCGGGAACCAGCTCCAGGTAGCGCTCGAAGATGTCCAGATCGGCCTTGGCCAGGCTCATCTGCGCGAAGTCGACGAGGGTCCGGAAGAACGGCCAGTGGCGGACCATCTCCGCGCTGAGCCCCGGCGACAACACCGCCAGCCCGGAGCCGAGCCCGAACCAACCCGGCAGGTTCGCCCGACACTGCGTCCAGGAGAACACCCAGGGGATGGCGCGGAGGTTGTCGAGCGAGCGGTCGCCGGCCCGCCGCGCCGGCCGCGAGCCGATGTCGAGGCGGCTGATCTCCTCGATGGGCGTGACGGTGTGGAAGAAATCGAGGAAGCCCTCGCTCTCGAGCAACGCGCGGTACCGTTCCCGCGCCGCGCGCGAGGCGCGCTCCATCGCCTCGCGGTAGCGCTCCGGCAGCTGCGGGAGCGTTCCCGCGTCCCGTGCCGAGGACAGGATGAAGGCGTACGCGACCTGCTCCAGATGGCGGTGGGCGAGGTCGGGGTCGGCGTAGCGCGCCGCCAGCGCCTCGCCTTGCTCGGTGATGCGCATGCGGCCCCCCAGGCTCCCGGGCGGTTGCGCCAGGATGGCCTGCCCGGCGGGCCCGCCGCCACGCCCGATGCTGGTGCCGCGACCGTGGAAGATCCGCAGTGGCACGCCGGCCTCGCGGCACACCGTCGCCACACCGTCCTGCGCCTGGTAGAGCGCCCAGTTGGCCGCCAGGAAGCCGGCGTCCTTGTTCGAGTCGGAGTAGCCGATCATCACCTCCTGCACGCCGCGTCGTTCCACGTGACGGCGGTAGGCAGGGACCGCGAACAGGCGCCGGATGACGTCGGGCGCCGCCCGCAGGTCGGCCTCGGTCTCGAACAACGGGGTGGCGTCGATGGCCGAGACGCCCGCCTGCTTGGCCAGGACCAGCGCTTCCAGGATGTCGGACACGCCCTCGGTCATGCTCACGACGTAGCTGCCGGTGGCCTGCTCGCCGAACCGCGCCTGCGTCCGCCGCACCTCCTCGAGGAAGGCCAGCGCGCGCTCGGCCTCCTCACCCAACGCCGCGCCCGCCGGCGCCAGCGGCCGCGGCGAGGCCAGCTCCCGCTCGAGCAGCCCGACCCGTTCCCCCTCATCGAGTGCCGCGTAGTCGTCGGCGACGCCGGCGAAGCTCAGTAGCTGGGCGACGGCCCGCTCGTGGACCCGCGAGTGCTCGCGCAGGTCGAGCGGTGCCAGGTGGAAGCGGAAGGCGCTGGCGCGGTGCAGCGCGGGACGCACGAACGCCCGCGCGGCGCGGGCGCCCTGGCTGGCCTCGAGCGTGCCCTCCACCAGCGCCAGATCGTCCACCAGAGCCTGGGCGCCGCCCGGGTAGCCCGCGACCTCGGCGCGGCCGGGCCCGCCCTCGCGGCGCAGCGCCGTGCGCTCGCGTTCCAGGAACCGGTGCACGTACGCGAGCTTCTGCCGGTAGGGCTCCTCCGGGAAGCGATCGGGCGGACCCTCCGTTCGCGCCAGGCCCGCCAGGTCGTCGCGGAAGGGCTTGGTGAGCGTCACCCGCCGCTCCCACAACGACAGGCGCTGCACCAGCGCGTCGATGTCGGCGAGGTAGGCGTCGAGGGCGACCTCCGCCTGCAGCGTGACCGCCTCGCGGGTGATGTCGGGCGTGACGTAGGGGTTGCCGTCGCGGTCACCGCCGATCCATGAGCGGAAGCCCAGCACCGTCGGTAGCGGCGGGTTGTCCGCCGGGCCGAAGACGGCGTCGAGCGCGTCCTCCATGTCCCGCATGAGGCGCGGGATGGCGTCGAGCAACGAGCGCCGGAAGTAGTACAGCGCACTCTTCACCTCGTCGAGCACGGTCGGCTTGGCTGCGAAGAGCTCACGCGTCTGCCACAGCGTGGCGATCTCGGCGAAGACCTCGTCCTTCAACCGCAGGACCTCCTGCGGTGACAGCTCGTGCTCGCCGGTGCGCCGCAGTGCGGCCGCGATGCGCTCCAGCTTGAGTCGAACGGTGTAACGCTTGACCTCCGTCGGGTGCGCCGTCAGGGTGAGCCCGACGTCGAGCTTCTCCATGAACGCGCGCACCTGCGCGCGCGTCCAGCCCTGCTCGCGAAGGCTCGTCACGGCCGCCGCCACCGACTCGGAACGCGGCGATTCCGGCGTGGCGCGCGCCTCCCGCAGGCGGTTCACGCGCACCCGGTGGATCTCCTCGGCCAGGTTGATGAGTTGGAAGTAGACCGTGAAGGCCCGCAACAGCCGTTCGGCCGACGCCAGGTCGAGCGCCGCGATGCGCTCCTTCAGCGCGTCCGCGGCTCCCGCCAGGCCCGCGCGCCGCTGCTTGGTGCCGGCGCGCACCGTCTCCACCAGATCGAAGAGCCGCTCGCCTTCGAGCTCGCGCAATACCGTTCCCAAGGCGCTCCCCAGGAATCCGACGTCCGCCTTGAGCTGTTCGAAGGCGTCCTGCTGGCTCTCGCGATCGTTGTCGCCGACACGCTCCACGCGGCCGATTCTATCGCGGCGAGGCGCAGATTCCCGATCGCGGGCCCGTCGCAGCGCCGATCGAGCCGTGGTCCGTAGCGCCGGGCACGCCGCTAATCGTCTCGATCCGCGTCCGGCGCCGCCCACTGCAGGCGACGGATCGAGCGCGCGCGGGGGCCGTCCAACTCGAGCACCACACCCGAGAGGGTGCCGCGCCCCTGGGCGGGCCGGTAGCGCCGCGGCAGCTTGTGCACGAAACGGTCGTGCACCTCCTCGAAGCCCATACCGATCGACGACGCCTGGACGCCGCTCATCCCAGCGTCGGTGATGTAGGCGGTGCCGCGCACGACGGTCTCGTCGGCGGTCTGCACGTGCGTGTGGGTGCCGATGACGGCGCTGGCGCGGCCCGCCAGGTGGTAGAGCATGACCTTCTTCTCGCTGGTAGCCTCGGCGTGGAAGTCCACGACCAGCGCCTGCCCGTCCGGCAGTTCCTCCACCACCGCGTCGAGGGCGCGGAAGGGATCGTCCAAGGCGTCCATGAACACCCGACCCATGGCCTGCGCCACGGTGATGCGCTCGCCGCCCCGCGCCTGGAAGGTGGCTGCGCCTACCCCGGGCGTCCCGGGAGGGTAGTTGGCGGCCCGCACCAGCCGCGGTGTCTCCTCCGCCAGCTCGACGGCTTCCGCCTGGTCCCAGCCGTGGTTGCCGAGCGTGACGACATCGACGCCGGCCTCCCGGAGCTGCTGGAAATGCCGGCGCGTGAGGCCGAAGCCGCCGGCGGCGTTCTCACCGTTGGCGATGATGAAGTCGTACTCGTGGCGCGCCTGCTCCAGGTAGGCCTGCACCACCTTCATGCCGGGCGTGCTGAAGATGTCGCCGATGAACAGGACGCGCACAGCGCATGCTACCAGGGGTGTGCCGGGCACCGCTCACCGCCGGACTGCGGCGGCGGTCGTGCTAGGCTTTCGATGCATCATGGACTTCGACCCCGTCGACCGGAGGATCCTGCACATCTTGCGTGAGGACGGGCGCGCCTCGCACGCCAGCATCGCCAAGGCGGTAGGCCTGTCCGCGCCCGCGATCGGCGAGCGCATCCGCAAGCTCGAACAGGCCGGGGTGATCCGCGGCTACCGCGCTGTCCTCGACCCGCACGGGGCAGGTCTTCCGATCTGCGCCTTCGTGGCCATCGCTCCGCAGCCACGCAAGCCGGCTCAGGGTCTCGTCGAGCGCCTGCTCACCCTGCCCGAGATCGAAGAGCTCCACGCCGTCGCCGGCACCTACTCGTACGTCGCCAAGGTGCGCGTCCCCTCGACGCAGGCGCTCGACGGTTTCCTGGACCGCCTGTTCATGCTCGAGGGGGTCGAACGCACCGAGACCACCATGGTGTTGCGCACCAGTGCCGAGCGCCCCATGTACCTGCCGTTCGAGGCCTCTTGAGCCGCCAACGCGCCGACCGCGACATCCGCCCGGTGTCCGAAGCGCACCTGGAGGAGTTGATCCACAACGGCACGGTGGCGTTCGGTCCGCTGCCGGTGGGCACCGAGCCGGAGTTCCGGGAGCACCTGCGAAGGGCGCTGCCCCACACGCTGGGCAGCTTCCAGGACGGCCGCCTGGCGAGCGCCGCCACCATGTTCCCCTTCGAGGCCTGGATCGGCGGGGTGCGGCAGCCGCTGGGTGGGCTCGCTTCGGTCGCCACCGCTCCCTGGGCGCGCAGGGGCGGCCACGTCGCCGCGCTTCTCGTGCGCTGGCTCGAACGCCTGCACGATCGGGGCGTGGCCTGGTGCGCCGAGCAGCCCTTCGACCCCCGCTTCTATGCGCGCTACGGCTTCCAGTCGGTGCCGAACGGTCAGGCGGTCGAGATCGCGCCCGAGCTCTTCGGCGCGGACCGGCCGCCCGACGCCCAGAACCTCACCGACGGCGACCTGTCGGCGCTGAAGACGCTCCATGCCGCCTTCGCCCGCCGCTACGGTTTCGCCCTTGCGCGCGACGACGACGCCCGCGATGCCTGGGGGCGGCTGCTGCGACCCTGGGTGGGACCACCTCGACACGTCTATCTGCTCCAGGACGCCTACCTGGTCTTCCACCTCGCCGACGACGGCGGCAGGCTCCACGTCACCGACTTCGCCTACGCCACGCCCGAGGCCCGAGCGCGGTTGTGGTCGCTGGTCGGTGCCTTCCGGGGGCAGGCCCGGCAGGTGCGCATCCACCTCCCGCCCGGCGAACCGCTGCTCTTCGACACGCAGGCCCGGCACGGGGTGCGCTCGCCCCTGATCCAGGTGCGGCTGGTCGATCTCGCCGCCGCGCTGACGCCGCTGCGCGCCCCGCGCGAGAGCCGCTGGCACATCGAGCTGCGCGACGAGGTCTGTCCCTGGAACGACGGCACCTTCGAGCTGACCCTGTCCGAGGCCGGCTGCTCGGCTACGCCCAGCCGGACGCCCGCCGGCACCCGACTCCACGTGCGCGCGCTGGCGGCGCTGCTCGCTCAGGCGGCGACACCGGAGGCGCTGCTCGTCACCGGGCAGGCAGGTGGCGACCCCGAGCCACTGCGCGCTTTGGCCGAGCTGACGCGCGGACAGCCGACATTCCTGGCCGAGGCCGACGGCTTCTAGCGCGGCCCCGGCTCCGCCACGGTCGTGGCGGAGCCGCCCTCAATCCTGCTGGAAGGCCTCGAGGAACCACTGTGGCAGGCGCTCTCGTTGCCGCCGCAGGTAGCTCGGGAAGTCGGCGTCGAGCAGGTAGGTGACCGCGAAGTCGTCCTCGCTGCGTACCGAGCGGCCGTACGCCTGCACCACGCTGAGGCAGGTGCGCCAGTCGTACCAGCCGGGATCGAGCTCCATGCGGCGCGCCACCTGCGGGTCGCCCAGGTACGGGTAGGGGATCTTGCACAGCACCTGCCAGCGCGCCAGGTCCTCGGCCAGATCGATCCCCTCGGTCATGCTCGGCGACAGCAGGATGGTGGGCTCGTCGGACTCCAGGTGGGCGTTGAGGGCGGCGTCCCGCTCGCTGCTGTCGTGGTGGGTGACGAGGCGCCAGGCGTGCTCGCGGGGCAGACCGCGCTCGATGGCCTGAGCGATGCGGTACGAGTGCGCGTGGATGACACCCTTCTCATCGGCGTGCCGCTCGCACAGCTCGGCGATGGCCTGCACCAGCTTGGGCAGACCGGAGGCGAGGTAGTGGCGTGTGAGGCGGGTGGTGGGGAGCAGGACCAGCGGCCGGTTCTCCGGCGGGAAGCTCGAAGGCGTACGGATGACAGCGGCCTCGTCGGGCTCGATGCCGAGCCCGCGCAGGAAGGTCACCGGATCGAGCACCGTCGCCGACAGCATGAGCACGCGCTCATGACGGTGGAACAGAAGAGGCTCCGCGAAGGGCGCCACTTCGACGGGCTTGAACACCAGCGCCTCGCCGGCCTGCGAACGGCGGCGCTCGACCACCCACTCCACGCCGTCCTCGTTGCGGCTGTCGACCAGAAGCTCGAGCCGCGCGAGCTGCCCGTCGAGCCACTGCTTGGCCTGCAGCCGCGACAGGGCCGCACTCTCGGGCAGATCCTCGGTGCGGAGCTCGAGGTCGAGCTCGCGCCCGCGCTCCAGCAGCTCCGGAACCAGCTCCTCGGCGAAATCGAAGTAGGCGTCGGTCCCCAGCGGGGGCGGCAGGCGCCGCTCGATCCCCGCCCGCGCCAGCCAGCCCTCGCCCAGGGTGACCTGCACGAATCCCATCAGGGCGCCCTCGGCGTTGTGCGCCTCGTCGAGGATCAGCAGCTCACGCTGCCGGAAGCCGCCGGCGTAGTTGAGCTCGGCCAGGTAGTAGGCGTAGTTCAGGGTGGCCGAGGACGCAGCCATGGCGATGTCCTTGGCCATGAAGTAGGGGCAGCCGTCGCAGGCGGGGAAGCGACGGCCGGCGATGCACGGCGCGGCCGCGGCGTGGGTGGGCGCCACCAGGCAGGGGTAGTTGCTGCGCCCCTTCATCAGGGCCAGCTCGGGGAAGTCGCGAGTGTACTGCTCCTGCAGCACCTTCTGGGCGGTGAGGACGTAGCTCGAGCCGGCCTCGCGGGCCAGCGCCACCGCGATGGCGGACTTGCCGGACCCGGTGGGGGCCTCGATGATGACGAAGCGCTTGCCCTCGGCGAAGGCGTCGCGCGCCGCGTCGAGCGCCTCGCGCTGGCCGTTGCGGTAGCTGGAGAAGGGGAAACTGCCCGAAGGCACGGCTCAGGCTATCACGGCTCCGGCGGCGGGCCGGCGTGGCCTCGGCAACGGTCCGGTGGCATCGACCCGGCATCGACGCCACACCGACGTGGCATGGGCCAGGCGTCACGGCACCGAGACTCGCCTCACGCCTGCGCGTCACCGGCCCCGCCGGACGGCGCCGGCTCGAGCTCACAGCGATTGCGTCCCAGCCCCTTGGCTCGGTACATGGCATCGTCGGCCCGTCGGACCAGTCGCTCCAGATCATCACCACGCCGGTAGACGGTCACCCCGAAGCTGGCGGTGACCGACCCCGCCTGCCAGCGGTGCGCCTCGAGCCGCACGCGGAGGCGCTCCGCAAGGTGCAACGCCTCGTCGGGACCGGTGTTCGGCGCCACCACCACGAACTCCTCTCCGCCCCACCGGCCCAGCTCGTCCTCACCGCGGAGCGTCTCGCGCACCACGCGCGCCAGCTCGCTGAGAACGGCGTCCCCGATCCTGTGCCCGTACGTGTCGTTGAGCTCCTTGAAGTGGTCGATGTCGAGCAGGATCAGCCCGAAGGGCTCGCCCGTCCGCCGCGCCCGCGCCAGCTCTCGCCGGACGGCGAGCTCGGCGCCGCGCCGGTTCGCCTGGGCCGTGAGCAGGTCCGTGAGCGAGTCCTGCTCGGCCTCCTGAACCCGGACTTGGGCCTCGCCCAGAGCCGTGCGCCACACGGCCAGCGCCGATGCCACGATGATGGCCACCAGCCCGCCTCCCTGGAACTGGACGAAAGCGGCAAGGCTCGCAGCGGTGGCCGACGGCGACAGCGCCGCGGGCAGGCCCGCCAGCCAGGCCAGCACCCAGGTGGCGCCGGTGTACCAGCGCGCGCCCCGCGCCGACAGCACGTAGAAGGCGTAGACGTAGACAAGGTAGAGCCACAGACCGGCGGACAGCAAGGTCGAGGCGCTCAGCCCCTGCACCGAGATGGAGAGGAACGCGTGCCCCAGGAAGGCCAGCGTGAGCAACACGAAGCCGGTCCGCTCCCAGGCGGGGGCGACGGCGCGCCGCACCAGCAAACGCACGATGAACACCGCCCCGATCAGGATGAACAGCACCCGCTCCGGCGCGTCGCCGCCGTAGCCCCATACCCCGTTCCAGCTCACGATCACGTCGACCACGTACACGGCCCAGCCCACCAGCAGGACCTGCAGGTGGTTGCGCCGATGGAGGCTCTCGATGCTCGCGCGGGCGTCGCCGCCCAGGTACGTCTGTTCCACGGTTCCAGGGTGCGCCTGCGTCGGTAACGGAACGCTTACGCCGGCGCCAGGGGACACGCCTCGAGCACCGAGAACGGAGAACGGAGAACGGGCCGGCGAGTTGCCGGCCCGTGCGCGTGGTGCCGAGGAGGGGACTTGAACCCCTACGACCTAAGCGGTCACTAGCCCCTCAAGCTAGCGCGTCTACCAATTCCGCCACCTCGGCGAGCCCGCGGAGCAGCCGTGCAGCGCGCAAACTAGATGTTACGTCGGACGCCGGGAAGGTGTCAAGGACAGCCGCTCCTGGCCGGAGCGCGCCACGATCGCGCCGGCCCCGCGATGCCGCCCGCGGGTATCCTCGAAACATGACCGAACGCCGCTATCGCCGCATCCAGGAGGTCCTGGACCGGCGCCAACCGGACCTGACGATCCTCGCCGAGGACGTGTACAAACCGCACAACCTGTCGGCCATGCTGCGCTCCAGTGACGCCGTGGGGATCGGCACCGTCCATGCCGTACGGCCCACCGGCGGCGTGCCCACCTACAACGCCACCAGCGGCTCGGCCCAGAAGTGGGTGAGCCTCCTCGTCCACGACACGCTGGAAGGCGCCCTGGCCCACCTGCGCGGGCAGGGCATGCAGGTGCTGGCGGCACACTTCTCCGACCGAGCGGTGCTCTACGACGCCGTCGACTACACGCGGCCCACCTGCATCGTGTTCGGCAACGAGAAGCAGGGGGTGACCCCGGACTGCGCCGCCGCCGTCGACGGGCACGTGCTGATCCCGATGCTCGGCATGGTGAGCTCCCTCAACGTCTCGGTCGCGACCGCCGTCATCCTCTTCGAAGCGCAACGCCAGCGCCGCCGCGCCGGGCTCTACGACGGCAACCGGCTCGATGAGGCCGAGCGCAACGCACTGGCGCTGCGCTGGCTCCACCCACGACAGGCCCGCTGGCTGGAGGCACGCGGGCTGCCGTTCCCTCGGCTCCTCCCCGATGGGTCGCTACCGGCCGACACGGTGGCAACGCTCGCTGACGCCGAACGGGAGAGCGGCTAGGCTGGGGCCATGCCTACGCGTGCCGCGCGACGTTCCTCCATCGTCTGCGCCCTGCTCGTGATCGGCCTGTTCGGCGCCGGGTGCGGCTTCGGGCAGAGGCTCGAGCCCGTGGCCCGCGGCCTGTCGCAACCCCTGGCCGTGGCAACGGCCGGGGACGGGCGCCTCTACATCGTGGAGCAGGCGGGAACCGTGCGCGTGGTGGAGAACGGCGCCCTCGCCGACGCTCCCTTCCTCGACCTGCGCGACCGCGTCCGCAGCGGCGGAGAGCGCGGCCTGCTGGGCCTGGCGTTCCCTCCCGACTACGCCAGCAGCGCTCGCTTCTACGTCGACTACACCGACGGGAACGGCAACAGCGTGCTGGCGCGCTTCGCGAAGGTGGACGGCGCCGTCCGCGGCGACCCGGCGAGCGGCCGGACGCTGCTGCGGGTCCGCCAGCCGTACGCCAACCACAACGGCGGCCACCTGGTCTTCGGCCCCGACGGCTTCCTCTACTGGGGCCTCGGTGACGGAGGCTCCGGCGGCGACCCGCAGGGCAACGGACAGGACCCCGCCACGCCGCTCGGCACCATCCTGCGCCTCGACGTCTCGGGCGACGGCGCCGTGGCCGCCGCCGGCAACCCGTTCCTCGAGCGTGCGGACGCCCGTCCGGAGGTGTGGCTGTACGGCCTGCGCAATCCCTGGCGCTTCAGCTTCGACCGGTCGACGGGCGACCTCTACATCGGTGACGTAGGTCAGAACGCCTTCGAGGAGATCGACTTCCTGCCGGCCGGCGCGCAGGGCGGACAGAACTTCGGCTGGAACGTGATGGAGGGCGATCACTGCTACCGACCGGTGCGGGGTTGCGACCCCTCCGGCAAGACGCCGCCGATCGTGACCTACCCGCACGACGCCTCCTGGGGCAACTCCGTGACCGGCGGTTACGTCTACCGCGGTGCCGCCATCCCCTCCCTGCGAGGCGCCTACCTGTTCGCCGATTTCGGCAGCGGCCGGGTGTGGACTGCCCGTCGCAACGCCTCCGGTGCCTGGCAGGTCGCGAAGCTCCTCGACACCGGGCTCGCGATCGCCAGCTTCGGCCAGGACGATCGCGGCGAGCTGCTGCTGGTCGACTACGGCGGCGGCGTCCTCTACAGGCTGGTGCCGTGACGGCGTGAGCCGGTCCGGCCCATGACGTGCAGCTTCCGCGGGAGCCGTCGGGGGCGCTGGTACAATCCGGGTGTGGAACACTTCGTGGTGCGCGACCTCGGCCACATGGCCTACCGACCGGCGTGGGACGAGCAGCTCCGGGTGCACGCCCGGGTGGTGGCCGGTCAGGTGCCGCCGACGCTCTTGCTGGTCGAGCATCCAGCCGTCATCACCTTCGGCAAGAAGGGCGGGCGTGAACACCTGAGGGTTCCGGAGGACGAGCTGCGCGCACGCGGCTTCGAGATGTTCGACATCGAGCGCGGCGGCGACGTGACCTACCACGGCCCCGGTCAGCTCGTCGGCTACCCCGTCTTCCCGGTGGGGCGTCGCGTTCAGGAGTACCTCCGCAACCTCGAGGCCGCCATGGTGCGCGTACTGGCAGGCTACGGCATCGAAGCGGTCGGGAGCCCCGGCTACGCGGGGGTCTGGGCCGGCAACGACAAGGTGGTCGCCATCGGCGTGGCCATCAAGCGCGACGTGAGCTTCCACGGCTTCGCGATGAACGTGACCACCGACCTCTCGCACTTCGACACCATCGTTCCCTGCGGACTGGAAGGCAAGGGCGTGGCGAGCATCGCCTCGCTCACCGGCCGCCGTGTCCCGATGGACGAGGTGAAGCCGAAGGTGGTCGACGCCCTGCGCACGGTGTTCGAAGGCGAGGACGCACCCGACGAAGCGTCGGCCGTGCCGGGAGCGATGGCAGGAGAGCGGGCGACCCCATGATCAACTCGCGTGACTTCAAGAACCAGGTGAAGGCCGTCGAGGGCGGCATCCGCCGCAGCGAGGAGTTCGCCGAGGACGGCGGGCTCGGGCAGAAGCCCTCCTGGCTCAAGGTCAAGCTGCCGTCCGGCGGCGCCTACCAGGACATGAAGCGCAACGTCACCGGGCACCGTCTCGCGACGGTGTGCGAGGAGGCACGTTGCCCCAACATGGCCGAATGCTGGAACGCCGGTACCGCCACCATCATGCTGATGGGCTCGGTGTGTACCCGCGGCTGCAAGTTCTGCGCCGTGGCCACCGGCAACCCGGCCGGCCTGCTCGATCCCGACGAGCCGCAGCTCGCCGCGCGATCGGTGAAGAGCATGGGGCTCACCTACGTGGTGCTCACCTCGGTCGACCGCGACGACCTCCCCGACGGGGGCGCCTCCCACTACGCCGCATGCGTGCGCGCCATCAAGCAGGCCAGCCCCGAGACGGCGGTCGAGGCGCTGACCCCCGACTTCGCCGGACGCACCGAGGACGTGCAACGGGTGCTCGACTCGGGCATCGAGGTGTACGCCCAGAACATCGAGACGGTGCGCCGCCTGACCCACCCGGTCCGCGACCCGCGCGCCGGTTACGACCAGACGCTGGCGGTCCTCGGCTACGCCAAGAAGGCGCGTCCGGACGTGCTCACCAAGACCAGCCTGATGTTGGGCCTGGGGGAGCGCGAGGACGAGATCCTCGAGACCATGCGCGACCTGCGCACTGTCGGCGTCGACATCCTCACGCTCGGTCAGTACCTCCGCCCCAGCCGGGCCCACCTGGCCGTGGAACGCTGGGTGCCCCCCGAGGACTTCCGGCGCTACCGCGACATCGGTTTGGAGCTGGGCTTCCTCGAGGTGGTCTCCGGCCCGCTGGTGCGCAGCTCGTACCGTGCCGAGCGGGCGCTCGAGAAGAACAACGCCGGCATCACCCTGTAGGCGAGCCGGCGTCGGCGTTCCCTGCGGCGGTTAGCCGTCCGTCGCCGCGGCCATCGCGGCTTCCCGCTGGCGCTGGTAGGCCTCGATGGTCGATCCGATGAGGGCGTGGGTCTCGTCCATGCCGTGCCACTGGTCGACGTGGGTGTGCTTGCCCTCGAGCTCCTTGTAGATGGTGAAGAAGTGCTCGATCTCGCGCAGCCGGTGGCGCGAGATGGTGTCGAGGTGGCGATTGCTGTCGTAGCGGGGGTCGTCCACCGGTACCGCGAGCAGCTTCTGATCGCGCCCCTTCTCATCGCTCATCTCCAGGTACCCGAGCGGCCGCGCGCGCAGCACCGCACCCGGGAAGGTAGCGCGGGTGATCAGCACCAGGATATCGACGGGGTCGCCGTCGTCGGCGAGGGTGCCGGGAACGAAGCCGTAATCGCCCGGGTAGTGCATGGGGCTGTACAGGACGCGGTCGAGCCGGAAGATCCCGAGCTCCGGGTCGTACTCGTACTTGTTGCTGCTGCCGGACGGCACCTCGATGACGGCGTTCACGACGTCCGGTGCGTTCTCGCCGGGGCTCATGTCCTTGAGGTTGGTCACGTGGGTTCTCCTGTCTCGAGAGCGGGTTCCGCCCGCACGCCGCACACGGTCTCCAGGAACAGCGCGTGCACGCGGTCGTCACCGAGGAGCTCGGGGTGGAACACGGTGGCCATCAGGCGCCCGTCGACGGCCGCCACGACGTCGTCGTCGTAGCGAGCCAGCACCCGGACGCCTTCCCCCACCCGGGTGATGCGCGGCGCCCGGATGAACAGGGCGTGGAAGCGCTCGTCGAGCCCCTCGATGTGCAGGTCGGCCTCGAACGACGCCACCTGGCGGCCGTAGTCGTTGCGGGCTACCGAGATGTCCATGACGCCGAGGCGGGGTTGATGCGGGAAGCCCACGATGTCCACCGCCATCTCGATGGCGCCGGCGCAGGTCCCCCACAGCGCCCCGCCCTCGCGGTGGAAGCGCTTCAACGCAACATCCAACCCGTAGTCGCGCATCAGCTTCGCCATGGTCGTCGACTCCCCGCCGGGGATCACCACTCCCTGCAGGCCGTCCAGATGACGCGGTAAGCGCACCTCGACCACCGTCGCGCCGAGGCGCTCGAACGCCTGTCGGTGCTCGCGGAAGGCACCCTGGAGGGCCAGCACACCGATGCGGCGGGAGGAGGAGGCGTCGTCCACGGCAGTCATTGTGTCACGGCAACGGCCACCGCCGGCCCGGCTCGCGCGACGCTCCGATCCCCCGGTCCCGGTGGACGCAGGGCAGGTGAGCGAGCACGGCTACGGCGCACCGCGCGACGCAGCCTCCACTCCCCGCACCAACGCACGCGCGACGACCTCCTGCACGGCGATGGAGAGCCCCACCAGGGGAACGCGAGGCCCGCGACCGGTGGACAGCACGAAGGCGCTGTCGCCGTCGTGGAGCGTGTGCGAGGGGCGCGTGACGCGCGCGATTCCCATGTGTGCGCTCTGCGCCAGAGCGCGCGCCTCGGCCTTCGCCAGGGGTGCGTCGGTGGCGACGACCACCAGCGTGGTGTTGCTCCCGAAAGGGTCGATGGCGAGCGCGGCGGCGGCCGGCGTCAGCGCCTCGGCGGGACCGGCCACCAGCGCCCCGGTCTCCGGGTGCACCAGGCTGCCGACGGCGTTGCTCACGCCCAGCGCCGCAACGGTGGCTCCCTCGAGGCGCAGCATGGCGCTTCCCACGCCGCTTCGCACCATCCCCTCGATCCCGGCCAGCTTGCCGACGGTGGCGCCGGTACCGGCGCCCACGGCGCCCTCGAGCACCGGCTGCGGACCCGCCGCCGCCGCGGCCGCGAAACCGGCCTCGGCGTCGGGGCGGATGGAAGCGTCCCCCACCGCCAGGTCGAACAGGGCGGCAGCCGGCACGATCGGCACGCGGGCGAACGGCGTCTCGAAGCCACGGCCGTGCGCCTCGAGCCAGCGCATCACGCCGTCGGCCGCCGCCAGGCCGAAAGCACTCCCTCCGGTCAGGAGCACTGCGTCGACCCGATGCACGCTCTTCTCCGGCTCCAGCAGCGCCGTCTCGCGCGAGCCGGGGGCGGGCCCGAGCACCAGCCCGGACGCCACGCATCCGTTCTGAGGTGCGAGCACCACGGTGCACCCGGTACGCGCTTCAGCGTGGGTCCAGTGCCCGACATGGACGCCTTCGACAGCTGTCAGGCTGGCGTTCAGCATGGTCGCCTCCCAGGCTCCGCGGCCGCTCGTTCGCCACGTGGAGGCGAACACGACGACGGCTCCCGCCGTTCGATCGTGTCCGCGCTAGGGTCCGGCCGGGTTGGTGGAGGTGGGGGCGCCGCCGCCCGACGGGGATGTCGCGCCCGGTGAAGCCGCGGCACCGACCTGCGCCCCGGCCGGAAGGTACTGGTCGACATTCTTGGGATCGACCTCGATCATCTTGATCTGGTCGGGGGGCGTGTCGATGGTGGCCCGCTTCCCGGTGCGCTTGTCGATGGGAAGCTGCAGCTTGACGGTGGACTGGAAGCCCTGGCTGCTTAGGTCGGTGGTCGACTTGAACGCCGCCTTGGTGCCGGTCGGATCGAGCGCGCCGGTCTTCAGGTTGATGGTATGGAACACGATGCCGTCCGGCACCGGGAAGCCGGTGGGGTCGGCGGAGTGACCGCGCAACGCGCCCTGGGCGAAGGTGTTGAACGCGAAGATCGGCTGCTGCGAGCTGGTCACCAGGTGACGGGTGCCGTCGGTGTCCGTCATGTACTTGGGCATGGGCTTGTTGTCGTCGTTGCCGATCCACACCGCTCCCACCAGCCCGGGGGTGAGGCCCACGAACCAGATGTCGCGCTCCGAGTCGGTGGTGCCGGTCTTGCCGGCCAGCCAGTGACCGGGTACGTTGGCGCGCCACGACAGCGCCCAGTACGGCTTCCGATCGACGATGTTGCCGTGCATCATGTCCAGCATGACGTAGGCGGTCTGCGGGCTCCACACCCGCGCACGACGCGGATGGGCCTCGTACAACACGTTGCCCTGCGAGTCCTCGACCTTGTTGACGAAGTAGGGCACGGTGTACACGCCGCCGTTGGCGAACGCCGCGATGGCCGCGGCATGCTGCAGCGGGGTCACCTCGAAGCTGCCGAGCGCCATGCCGAGGTACGGCTTCACGCTGTAACCCAGCTCCCGAGCCTTCTCCGCCACGGCGTCCGGCGTGGCGGCCTCCAGCGCTTTGACGGCCGGGATGTTGCGGCTCCGGTCGAGGTTCTCGCGCGCCGTCTGGAAGCCGTCGTAGGCGTTGTCCCATTCCTTGGGCTGGTAGTCGGGCTGGCCCTTGACCTTGAAGATGGTCTTGTCGTCGACCAGGATGCTCGCCTGGTTCAACGCCCCCTGCTCGACGCCGGTGGCGTAGACGATGGGCTTGAACGACGAGCCGGGCTGACGGTAGGCCTGGATGGCGCGGTTGAACTCCTGCGGGGGCTGGCCGGGGCCGAGCTTCTGCCCCACCATCGCCAGCACGCCGCCCGTTCGCGGGTCGATGCCCACGATCGCCATCTGGGCGCCCGGAGGGACCTGCGTGGTCCGGCTCGCCTCGTTCGCCGCCTTCTGCGCCTGCACGTCGATGGTGGTGTAGACCTTGAGGCCGCCGCGGCCGAACACCATGGTCTCGCCGTAGCGCTGCGTCAGCCAGTTACGGACCGCCAGCACCACGCCGCGCGACAGGTCGGAGCTGATGCTCGCCTGCACCACGACGTTCTCGCCGGTGCGGGTGGCCTTCACCACGTCGCCCTTGTCGTCGTAGGTGACCTTCCAGCCGCGCGGCTCGAGCTTGAAGTCCCACGCCCGCTGGGCGGTCTCCTTGGAGATGGTGCCACGCCGCACCATCTTGTCCAGCACGTCCCTCATCCCCTGCCGGGCGGCGAGGAAGTCCTCGTGCATGGCGTTGGGCGCCGGGATGAGCCGGGCCAGGTAGAGACCCTCGGCCAGGTTCAGCTCGATCGGGTCTTTGCCGAAGTAGGCCTGCGAGGCGGCGCGGATGCCGTACACGTTGCCGCCCCAGAACACCACGTTGATGTAGCGCTGCAGGATCTCCGGCTTGGTCAGGCGCCGCTCCAGCTCGATGGCCAGCATGATCTCCTTGGCCTTGCGTTCGAGCGAGCGCTCGCTGGCGATGTTCTGCAACACCGTGTTCTTGATGACCTGGGTGGTGATGGTGGAGCCCCCGCGGTTGGAGTGTGCGAAGAACTCCTGGTAGGTCGCCTTGGCGAGCCCGGGAAGGTCGAAACCGTAGTGCCGGAAGAACTGGTCGTCCTCCGACGCCACGATGGCCTCCAGCGCCGCCGGGGACACCTGGCTCAGCGTCACCGGGATGCGGTTGGTCGGCGCCTTGTCCTTCCCGACAGCGGGGACGATCGTCCCGATGCGCGTTCCGTCCTGCGCGTACACCTCGGTGTTGGAGGTGTACTCGAGCGCGTCGACCTGGTCGAGCGAAGGAAGATCCTGCGCCCAGTGAAGGAACGACGCGCCCAGTAGGGCCACGAGCGACAGGATCGCCGTGAGGGCGAACAAGTAGAGCCCCTGGACGACTTTCACGAGGTTCATGCTACCAGGGCGGCCGATGAGCCGGAGGTAAGGAGCCACGCTCGGGGCCTCATGCTCGTGCCCCGGCCCCGCCCCCGACGGGCCGGCGGCCGCTCGGCCGCCAACGGCCCGCTGCGCTCACCAACCGCGCGTGGCGAGCAGCTCCTCCTCTTTGAGGGTGTCGAGGTTGATGCCGACCATGGCCTCGCCGAGGTTGCGCGACACCTGCGCCAGGATCTCGGGATCCTCGAAGTGCGTGACGGCCTTGACGATCGCCTCGGCCCGGCGCAGCCACGCCTCGTGGCGCTTGCCTTCGTCCTGCTCGCTCATCGCCGATTTGAAGATGCCCGAGCCCACGAACACACCGTCGAGGCCGAGTTGCATCATCATGGCGGCGTCCGCCGGCGTGGCCACGCCTCCGGCCGCGAAGTTCACCACCGGCAGCTTGCCCGTTTCGTGCACCGTGCGCACCAGGTCGACGGGCGCACCGTGATCCTTGGCGTAGGCCATGAGTTGCTCGGGACGCAACGCCTGGATGGCGCGGATCTCGCCCATCACAGCGCGCGCGTGGCGCACCGCCTCGACCACGTTGCCGGTCCCGGCCTCACCCTTGGTACGGATCATCGCGGCACCCTCGCCGATGCGCCGCAGCGCTTCGCCGATGGTGGTCGCACCGCACACGAACGGCACCGTGAAGGAGAACTTGTCGATGTGGTAGGCCTCGTCCGCCGGCGTGAGGACCTCCGACTCATCGACGAAGTCCACCCCCAGCGCCTGCAGGATCTGCGCCTCGACGAAGTGCCCGATCCGCACCTTCGCCATCACCGGGATGGAGACGGCGTCGATGATCTGCTCGATCAACCCGGGATCGCTCATGCGGGCGACCCCGCCCTGAGCCCGGATATCGGCAGGCACGCGCTCCAACGCCATGACCGCGGTCGCGCCGGCGTCCTCCGCGATCCGCGCCTGATCCGCCGTGACGACGTCCATGATGACGCCGCCCTTGAACATCTCGGCGAAGCCCGTCTTCACCTTGGTGCTGCCCACCGTCTTCTCTGCCATGGCCACTCCTTCTCGCCTTCGCCCGGCCCTCGCGCCGGCAGCTGAGCACGCCGGCACGGGCGTCGGCCCGGGGCGCGCGCTCGCCTTCGTCCAACTCCATTGTGCCGCAGCCCCACCGCGACCGCATGGAGTATACGCGACGGCGCCCGGCGCCGCAGCCCGGCGAGGCGCCGGGCTCAGGATCGCGTGAAGGCGATGTAGTCGTCGAGCTTCCGAAGTGCCGAGCCGTCGGCGATGAGATCGAGCGCGCGGGCCACGCCTCCGCGCAGGTCGTCGGCCACGCCGGCCAGGTAGAGCGCAGCGCCGCTGTTGAAGGCCACGACGTCACGCTTGGCGCCCTCGATGCTGCCATCGAGCACACCGCGAAGGGCGGCTGCATTGGCTTCGGCGTCGCCGCCGGCGATCTCCTCCAGACGGGCGCGTTCCAGCCCGACCTCCTCGGGCGTCACCACGTAGGTCCGGCGCTCGCCGCCGGGCATCAGCTCGGTCACCTTCGTCGGACCGCTCACCGTGAAGTCGTCGATCCGGTCGCCGTGCACCACCAGGGCGCGCTCTACCCCGAGCCCCGCCAGCACGTCCGCCAACCGTTCCGTCAGCTCGGCGTCGTAGACGCCCATGAGCTGCCGGTCCGCCGACGCCGGGTTGGTGAGCGGGCCGAGGTTGTTGAAGATGGTACGCGCCTTCAGATCGGCACGGATCGGCGCCACGAACTTCATGGCGGGGTGATGGTTGCGGGCGAACATGAAGGCCAGGCCGATGCGGTCGATCGCCTCGGCGAGGCGCTCGGGGCTCTGGCCGAGATCGGCGCCCAGCGCCGCCAGCACGTCGGCGGAGCCGGACCTGCGGGTGATCCCGATGTTGCCGTGCTTGGCGACACGGACGCCCCCCGCAGCGATGACGAACATGGCGCTGGTGCTGATGTTGATGGTCTCGATGCCGGTGCCGCCGGTGCCGCAGGTGTCGAGCAGGGGACCGTCGGGACGCACCGGCACGTGAATCGCGCGTTCACGCATGGCCTCGGCGAAACCGACGATCTCGTCCACGGTCTCGCCGCGCGTGCGCAACGCGGCCAGCAACGCTGCGGCCTGCATCTGCGAGAGCTGGCCGTCCATCAATCGGCCCATGACGTCCCGGGCGGTGTCTCGGCTGAGCGTCTCGCCCTCGAAGACGGCCCCCAGGATCGCCGCGATATCGGACTTCGGGTTCGGCTGCTCGCTCATAGGGACTCCTCCACGGTACTCCCCTCACGCTCGCATGCGCCCTCCAGGTAGGCGCGCTCGTAGGCGACGCTGCCGCCGCCGAGCCGTTGGAACCAGCCTCCCATACCGACGCCGAAGATGAGCCGCTTCGCGACCACCTGCAGCGGGTGGAGGCCGAGCCGCCAACGCAACGGCGGGTGACGCTCGACCACGCGCGCGGCGTTGGCGCCGGCGGCACGCGCCTTCGCCAGGTCGCCGCCCTCCCGCGGGTCGGGGCCGAGGTGCACGACGGAGGCCTCCGGCAACGCACGGAACGGCACCCCCGCCCGCGCGAGGCGGTACCCCAGCTCCAGGTCCTCGCCGCCGTAGCCGGGCAGCGTCTCGTCGAAGCCTCCGACCTGCCGGAACGCCACCGCCGGCACGCTGCTGTTGGCCCCGTTCAGGTTCCAGAACCCCACCCGGCCGGGCCTCCACCAGCGTCGCTCGCCGCCCGCTTCGAACGCCACACTGCCGATGGCGACGCACAACCCGCTCTCCTGCTCGGCCACGTGGCGGGCCAGAGCCTCGGGCGCGGGCAGGCAGTCGTCGTCCGAGAACAGCAGGATGCTGCCGCAGGTGCGTTGGGCGCACGCATTGCGGGCGACGCCGGCGGGCAGCCGTTCGGGTGTCTCGAACAGCTTGAGCGAGAACGGAAGGCGCAGGGCCTCGAGGGTGGCGCCGCTGCCATCGTCCCCACCGTTCAGGCACACCACCCACTCGAAACGCTCGGGATCGAGCGTCTGCGCCGCCAACGCCTCGGCCTGGCGTCGCAACTCGCGCGGCCGCCCTCCGGCGACGGTCAGCACGCTGATGTACGGGCAGGGCACGGCGCGACCGCCTACAGCCGGTCCAGGAAGCGCTGCAACATGGCGTGTCCGGTGTCCGTCAGGATGCTCTCGGGGTGGAACTGGACCCCCCACACCGGGTGCTCGCGGTGCGCCACCCCCATCACCACCCGCTCGCCGTCATCATCGGTCCAGGCGTTGACCGCCAGGTCGCTCGGCAGGTCCTCGATCACGAGCGAGTGATAGCGCGTGGCCGTCAACGGGCTGGGTAGGCCCCGGAAGATGCCGCTGCCGTCGTGCTCCACCGGGCTGGTCTTGCCGTGCATGAGACGCCGCGCCCGCACCACGGCGGCGCCGTAGGCCGCGCCGATCGCCTGGTGACCGAGGCATACTCCGAGGATCGGCACGCTGGGACCGTAGCGGCGCACCACCTCGACCGAGAGCCCGGCCTCGGCCGGCGTGCACGGGCCCGGCGACACCACGATGCCGGCGGGCCCCATGCGGGCCACCTCGTCCAGCTCGAACGCGTCGTTGCGCCACACCACCGGCTCGGCGCCGAGCTCACCCAGGTACTGCACCAGGTTGTACGTGAACGAGTCGTAATTATCGATGATCAGGACCTGGGCCACCGCCGTCACCCGAGCCCTTCGGTGGCCATCTCGACGGCGCGGCGCAGCGCCGCCAGCTTGTTGAGCGACTCCTGCCACTCGGCCGCCGGATCGCTGTCGGCGACCACGCCGCAGCCGGCCTGGAGGTGGAGACGGCCGCCGGTCGCGACCACCGTGCGCAGCGTCAGCGCCATGTCCATGGCGCCGGACACGCTCAGGTAGCCGAAGGCGCCGGCGTAGGGGCCGCGCCGGGTCGGCTCGAGCTCGTCGATGATCTCCATGGCACGGATCTTGGGCGCGCCGGATGCCGTCCCCATGGGCAAGGTCGACGCTAGTGCATCCAGCGGCGTGCGCCCCGGAGCCAGCACCCCCTCGACTCGGGACACCAGGTGCATCACGTGGCTGTAGCGCTCCACACGCATCAGGTCGGAAACCTGGACGCTCCCGAAGCGGCACACCCGGCCCAGATCGTTGCGGCCCAGATCCACCAGCATCACGTGCTCCGCGCGCTCCTTGTCGTCGGCGAGCAGTTCCGCGGCCAGCGCCGTGTCCTCGCGAACATCTGCGCCGCGAGGACGGGTGCCCGCGATGGGGCGCGTCTCGACCCGCACGCCGTCGCTCCGGACCAGGCTCTCGGGGCTGCTCGATACCAGCGTGACCGGGCCCAGATCGAGGTAGCCGAGGTACGGACTGGGGTTGATCGAACGCAGTGCCCGGTAGATGGCGAACGGGTGGACGCCCAGCTCCGCGCTCAGCCGCTGGCTCGGCACCACCTGGAAGACATCGCCGGCGCGGATGTACTCCACCGCGCGATCCACCGCGGCCATGAAGCCCTCCCGCGTGAAGTTGCTGATGAAATCGCTCACGCGGCCGGCGCGATCGCCGGGGACCCCGGGCAGCGGGCCCCGTAGCCGCTGGTAGGTGGCATCCACCAGCGCCTGCGCGCGCGCTTCGTCGCCCGGATCACCGTCGATGGCCGGCGCGACCACGTACAGGCGCCGCAACAGGTGGTCGAAGATGACCAGGACTTCGGGCTCGACGAACAGCAGGTCGGGAACGTTCAGCTCGTCGGGGTTGGCGTCGGGCAACTGCTCGTAGAGTCGGATGAGATCGTAGCTGGCGTAGCCGACCGCACCCGCCCAGAACGGCGGCAGCTCGGCCGGCGCCGCCGCCGGGCGCACCGTCATGTCCCACAGCGCACGCAGCGGGTCGTTCGTGGTGAAGCTGTCGGTCCCGCGGGGGCCGGTCAGGGTCACCTGCTCGCCCCGTACTTCGATGCGGCGCCGTTGGCCTGTGCCGATGAACGAGTAGCGCGCCACGTGCTCGCCCTGCTCGACACTCTCCAGCAGGAACGACGGATGGCCGGCGACCTTCAGGTACGCCGTGAGCGGGGTCTCGAGGTCGGCCAGCAACTCCCGGTACACCGGGTGCACGCGGCCTAGGACACGAGCTGGGTCAGACAAAGGGGGGTTCTCCGATTCCGTACGGGGGGCAGACCGCTGCCGGGCGGCCGATCATGCGAACCTCAGACGAGGCTGTGGCGCCATCGCCCGAGGATCCCGGTCCAGGAATGGAGCACGGACATGGCGAGAGTATACCGAGTCCGGCCCGCGCAGCGGGGACGATCCGCGGGCACCCCGAGCGCCGGCTGCTCAGCCCCGGGGGGTGTCGGGTAGGAACATCCCGATGGCCTGGTAGCCGGCGTCGACGTAGACGACCTCTCCGGTGACGCCGCTGCCCAACTCTTCGCACAACAGTGCCAGCCCCATGCCGCCGACCTCCCGGCTCTCGATGTTGCGTCCGAGCATGCTGCGCGCGCCCCCCTCGGAGTACAGATCACCGAAGCCGCGGATGGACCGCGCGGCCACCGTTCGCACCGGTCCGGCGGAGATGGCGTTCACTCGGATGCCCTGCGGCCCCAGATCGTAGGCGAGGTAGCGCATGCTGGACTCGAGCGCGGCCTTGGCGACGCCCATCACGTTGTAGTGGGGCACCACGCGCTCGGCCGCCAGGTAGCTCAGCGTCACGATGCTGCCGCCGCCCTCCATCAGCCGCGCCGCACGCTCCGCCACAGCCACCAGGGAGTAGGCCGAGACGTCCATCGCGGTGCGCCAGTCGGCGCGCAGGGTCTTCACGAACGGTTGCTCGAAGGTGGCCGGCGGCGCGAATGCGAGGGCGTGCACCACGTAGTCGAGGTGGCCCATCTCGGACGCGAGCGTGTCGAAGAGCGCATCGAGCTGGGCGTCGCTCGTGACGTCGCACTCCGTCAGCACGGTTCCCGCGCGCCCTTCGGTGAGCTTCTCCAGGGTCGGCCGCAGCCGCTCCCCCTGGTAGCTGAAGGCGAGGCGGGCACCGGCCTGGGCCAGCGGCTCCGCGATGGCCCAGGCCAGCGAACGCTGGTTGGTGACCCCCATGACCAAGCCGTTCTTCCCGGTCAGATCGATGCCGAACATGAATATCCCTCCCGATCGTCCTGCGCGGCGCACACCACGCGGTGGACGTTCGCTCGCTTGCCGAACGTCAGTCTACCTTCCGTGGCTATGGATCCGGGCTCGCCGCTGCCTGGCTCAGCCCTCGGCCATGAGGCGCTCGAAGCGTTCGCGCGCGTCGCTGGCCTTGCCACGCTCGCCGCGCTTCTCCCACACCGACGCCAGTCCCTCCCAGGCGCTCTCGCTGAAAGGCTCGTGCTCGGTCATCCTCTGATAGACCATCGTCGCCTGCTTCAGGTCGCCCTGCTCTTCGGCGCGCTCGGCGGCCGCCTGCAACAGCGTGAGATGCTCGGCCTGCAGGTTCGACCGGATGGCCTCGATCCAGCCCGAGTCGAAGCCGATGAGGAAATGCCCGCTGTAGACCTGCATGGCCTCCAGGTAGTCGCGCAGGTCACCGGACTCACGCGCCTGCTGGCCGAGGCTGCGGTACCGGTCGAGGTCGTACTCGATGTTGAACTTGCTGTGCAGGTAGTAGCGGCGATTCGCCGACTCCACCAGCTCGCCGCCCATCACCTTGCGTAGACGGTAGAGGGTCGTGTGGAAGCTGCTGGAGGCCTTCGACTCACTCTTGCCCGGCCACAACGCTTCGGCCACCTCGAAGGTGGTGACGCCGGAACGGTGCTCGAGCAGGTAGAACAGCAGCTCGAGGGCCTTGAGCGAGTCCCAATCGAGCCTCTCTCCGTCCCGGTTGATGACGGGATGACCGAACCCCTTGGCGGTGACGATGCCCTCGAGCGGCTGCCGCAGCTCCGCGATGCGTTTGAGACGGACCTCGACCGCCTCCAGCAACTCGATCCTGTTGAAGGGCTTGGTGAGGTAGTCATCGGCACCGAGGGCCATGCCCTTGCGCATCGAGCCGCGGTCCTCCAGGGCCGTGAGGAACAAGAATGGCACCGCGCGCAATTCCTGGATGGAGCGCGCCTGACGGTAGAACTCGAAACCGTCCATGTCGGGCATGGAGATGTCGGACACGATGACGTCGGGCCTCAGCCCCTCGTTCAACTCGCCGAGGGCCTCGAGCGGATTGTCGAAGGTCAACACGGCGTACCCGGCACCGACGAGGCTCAACTCCGTGACCTTGAGGATTCCGGGTTCGTCGTCCACGACCATGACCAGCGTCGCCGACATCAACCGAGTCTACTCTGGGCCTTCGTCGGCGGTGTATGAAGGAATCGACCAGCCGCGTCGAGCTCAGCCATCCCAGCCCTCGGTCTCCTGGTAATGGACCAGTGCGGAGAACTCGATCGTGGTGTCCAGCGCGGCCGACGAGAACTTCACGTCGACGATCAACGCATCCCGGTCGAGGGACGCGATGAAGTCGTTCAGGCGCGTCTCGAAGAGCTCGAAGTTGTTGGAGCTGATCAACTTGAACTTGGGTTCCATGGTGCCTGCCCTCCTGCGCTCGAGCGTCGAAGCTCGCTCGGATCATCGCCCATGATGGCGTCCACGCCCATGGCGCGCAAGGCGCGCACGGCCTCCGGGTCGTTGACCGTCCACACGTTGACCGCCAGCCCGCGGGCATGCGCGGACCGCACGTAGCGCTCGTCCACCAGCGGGTAGCGCGGGTGGAGGGCGTCGACGTGCAACCAGCCCGGCCGCGGGCGCCCGCCCGGGAGCTTCGCCGTGGACTCGTCGTAGAGCAGCGCCACGCGCAACCCCGGCGCCAGCAGCCGGACGCGTACCAGCGACGGCGGGTTGAAGCTCGACACCAGCACCCGATCGGCAAGACCGGAGAGCCTCACGGCACGGATCACGGCGCGCTCGAGCCCGTGCGTGCGCCAGCCGCGGGCCTTGATCTCGAGGTTGAGCAACCGTCCCGGATAGCGGCGCGCCAGCCCGAAGAGCTCCTCGAGGGTCGCCAGCTCGGGCAGTCGTTCGCGAAGCTGCCCGTAGCTCTGTCCGGCCACCGGCCGGCCCCCCACCTCGTCGTCGTGGGTGAGTACCAGCTCACCGTCGAGGCTCCGCTGAACGTCGAACTCGACGCCGTCCAAGCCCTCGTCGAAGGCCCGCGCGAAGGCGGCCAGGGTGTTCTCCGGCTCGACCCCGCGCGTGCCGCGGTGCCCTACCAGCAAGGTGTGCCGGCCGGGCACGCCCGGCACGGTCCGCCCCCGCCAGCTCACGCGCCAGAGCGCGAGCGCGAGTACCAGCAGCGCGGCGTACATGAGCACGTCCGCGAAGGAAGCGAATGGACCCGGGAACATCGCCGCGAGTATATCCTCCCAGCGTCGGTACCACCTCCGGCGCACCGGCAGGAACGTGCGCAGGGACGGCTTCGAGAGGATGCGGCCTCTGGTAGCATGGGACGTCGTGGACATCCCCGAGGCCCGCAAGCCCCGCCCTCGTCGCGAGTGGATCATGGTCGTGGTCCAGCCCCTCGCGAGCCGTTGCGTGACGTGGGCAGCACGGCGACGCATCGATCCGAGGACGGTGGTGGCAGCGCACGCCCTGCTGGGCCTGGCGGCGGCCGGCTTGCTGACAAGCCATGCGAGCGCTGCCCTGGTGGCGGCCGCCGTGCTGCTGCAGCTCAAGACCCTGCTCGACAACGTCGACGGAGGCCTGGCGCGGGTCACCGGTCGCGTCACCGAGGCCGGCCGTTACCTGGACACCGGCGCCGACCTGATCGTCAACATCGCGCTGTTCGCGGCCTTGACCCGGCACGGGCCCGCCGTGCCGACCTGGCTCGCCCTGGTGGTGGTGACGCTGGTGCTTTCACTCGACTTCAACCTCGAGGGTCGTTACCGGGAGCTCCGGGACGACCCTGGCGCGGCGCCGCCCTCACCGCTGCCGCCGGGGGCACCAGCCTGGATCCTGGGCCTCCTCAAGGGGATGTACCGGGTCCTGTTCGCGCCCCAGGACCGTTGGCTGCGGAGACTCGATCGGACGCTGTTCGAGCGCGCCTCGGGGCGCCCCGAAGAGGATGCCCCCGCCGGTCTGAGGCGGGCGTGGAACGACCTGTTCTCGACGGCCAGCGTCGTCAACCTCGGCCTCAGCAGCCAGCTGGCGCTGCTCGGCCTGCTGTGCCTGCTCGGCCGCCCCTACCTCTACGTGGTGGCCGTCTACCTCCAACTCGTGTACGTACTGGCGGTCCAGGCCGTGCGGGTGGTCCGCCTGCGGCGGGTCGTGCGGCGCGGTCGCGGGAGCGCCGCATGAGCGGCGAGCCCGTCCCCCGCCGCCCGCTCGCCACGGTGGGTGCACTCGTCGTCGGCCCGACCGGCCGCGTGCTGCTGATCCGCACCCACAAGTGGCGCGAGCGCTGGGGCGTGCCGGGCGGCAAGATCGAGTACGGCGAGACCATGGCGGCGGCCGTGCGTCGCGAACTGCGCGAGGAGACCGGCCTGGAGCTGGCCGACATCCATTGGGCGCCGGTGCAGGAGGCGGTCGAGAGCTTGGAGTTCCACCGGCCGGCCCACTTCCTCCTGCTGAACTTCGTGGCCAGGAGCGGCTCCGAGCAGGTGCGCCTCAACGACGAGGCTCAGACGTTCGCGTGGGTGGACCCGAAGGAGGCCCTGGAGATGGATCTCAACCGACCCACCATGGTCCTGGTGCGGCACTTCCTGGAGCGCGGCTTCGACACGCCGCCGCTGGAGCCCCATGCCTGAGACTCCCGAACGTCGCCCCGCCGCCCTGGTCACGGGATCGGCCCGAGGCATCGGCAGGGCGCTGGCACTGATGCTGGCCGAGGACGGCCATGACGTCGCCGTCCACTACCGGACCCACGCCGGCGAGGCGCACCGGGTGGCCGAGGAGGTACGTGAGCGGGGCGCGCGTGTGGTCGTGTTGCGGGCCGACGTCACGGCGGAGGCGGAGGCACGCGCCCTGGTCGAGGACGCCCGCCGTGCCCTGGGCGGCCTCGACGTGCTGGTGAACAACGTCGGCAACTACCACTTCGGACCCTTGGACGAACTCGACGCACAGCACTGGCACGCCATGTTCGACAGCAACCTCCACGCCACCTTCTACACCTGCCAGACGGCGGTGCCGATCATGCGCGCGCAGGGCGGCGGCCGCATCGTGAACATCGGCTACGCCGGCGCCGAGCTGCTCAAGGCGCGGCCGTCCATCGTCGCCTACGCTGCGGCCAAGACCGCCGTGATCCTGTACAGCAAGGCGCTCGCCCGGAGCGAGGCGGGTCACGGGATCACCGTCAACGTGGTGAGTCCCGGCGTGATGGAGAACAGCGTCACGCAACCCACCGGCGAGATCCCGATGAGCCGCGCCGGCAGACTGCGCGAGGTGGCGGCGGCGGTGCGCTACCTGCTCTCGCCCGACGCCGCCTATGTGACCGGAACCACCCTCGAGGTCGCGGGTGGCTGGAACCTGTGAGGATCGCTAGAAGTCTTCGTCGTCGAACTGCAGGCTGCCGCGGCCGCGGGTGATATCGAACACGCCCCCCGCCTGCTTCAGGTTGACCGTCACGAAGTCGTGGTGCTGCAGGACCTCGAACGACTCCAGCGGCACGTCCCGGCGCGGCAACAGCACACGCGCGCCATACAGGTCCTGGAACGGGCGATCGGTGAACACCGTGTGGAGGTAGTCCGACACCCGCTGATCGGGCATCAGGTACAGCTGACCGGTCAGCACGTAGCTGGCGTACATGATGTACACCAGTCGGGCCTCACGCCGCACGTGCTCGGAGACCTCCTCGGCGCGCCCACCCACCACCCACAGGATGTGCTCCTTGGGGACGGCCGCGAAGTCGGTCTCGTACTGCAGCGCTTCGTTCTCCGGTGGATGCCGGAACCCCGCGTCGTACACCATGCAGTGGGTCACCGGCAGGTACGGCCGATCGGTGAGGTTCAGCAAGCGCGCGGTGCTCACGAGCTCGGGCAGGTGCAGCAGCCCGTAGAGGCGGAACTCGTTGGTATACACCCGCCCCTCGGTGGGCGTGACGCGCCGATTGCCGCCGATCATGCAGGACTCTACCACCTTCATCTGGCGCTTCCCGACGGCCTCCCCAACGCGTGAGACCGCCCCGACACGGCGGGCTGCCGCTATGCTGACGCCATGGCCCGCGACGATCCGCACCCCCCGGGACCGCGCCGCCGGAGCGCCGAGCAGGGCACGCTGTTCGAGGGGCCGGACGCGGCTTCGCCCGACGATCCCGGCGCTGCGGGGGCGGCCGCCGGGACCGCCCCGGCCGGTGCGCACCGGGACACGGCGGCACGCGGCCGCGTGGTGGTCGTCGACGGGCACGGCATCGCCTACCGCAGCTACTTCGGCGTTCGCGACCTGTCCACCTCCCGCGGACAACCCACCAACGCCGTCTACGGCTTCGTGCGCACGCTGCTCGGCCTGCTCGGCGACGACGACGCCATCGTCGTGGTCGCCTTCGACGCGCCGGCGCCCACCTTCCGGCACGAACGCTTCGAGGGCTACAAGGCCGGCCGCATGCCGGCGCCCGAAGACCTGCCCTCGCAACTCGCGGTGATCAAGCGCCTGCTCGACCTGATGGGCGTCCCGCGCCGCGAGATCCCGGGCCTCGAAGCCGACGACCTGATCGGTACCATCGCTCTTCGCAGCGCGGCGCTCGGCTACCAGGTCGAGGTGGTCACCAGCGATCGCGATGCCCTCCAGCTCGTCGGCGAGCGCGTGCGGGTGCGCCCTCCCGAGCGCCGCGACGTCATCGGTCCGGACGAGGTCGAGGCGCGCTACGGTGTACGCCCCGACCAATGGGTCGATTACCGAGCGCTCACCGGCGACAGTAGCGACAACCTGCCGGGCGTGCGCGGGATCGGCCCGGTGGCAGCCCGCACGTTGCTGCAGCGCTACGGCTCGCTCGACCGCATCCTTTCCGATCTCGACGCCGTCGAGCCCGACTCGGCGGCCCGCAAGATCGCCGCGGCCCGGGACGCGCTGGCGTTGTCACGCGAGCTCTCCCGCATCCACACCGACGTCGACATGGCGGTGGAGCCGGAGGACTGGAGGCGGCGTGCGCCGGACAGCGAGGCGCTCGCCGAGGCGCTGCGGGAGCTCGAGTTCGGCTCGGTGCTCCACGAGTTGGGACTGGCAAGACGGTCCGAGTACCGTCCCGTGGCCTGGCGGGAGCTGGCGCCGGAAGGAGCCATCGGATTCGTGCTGGACGGCGAGCGCGCCACCACCGCCGGGATCGCCGAGCTGGCGCTCGCCCTCTCCGGCAGGGTCGCGCGGGCCCCCGGCGAAGCCGATCGCAACGCCGTGCTCGGGCGGTCTTCCCCGTTGGACGCCTGCGACGCCAAGGCCCTGACGGTGGCGGCGCGACGGCGCGGGTTCGACGCCAGGGCCGGTGACGATCCCCTGCTCATGGCCTATCTGCTGGACCCGAGCGGGGCCTCGGCCGAGCGGCTCGCCCGCCGCCACGGCGCAGGCGAGTGGGGGTCCGACGCCGGGAGTCGCGCGGCCGCCACGGCGGAGCTGCTGCGGATCCTCGGCCCGCGCCTGGAGGGCGCTCAGCGCTCGATCTACGAGGAGCTGGAACGCCCGCTCCAGACGGTCCTGGCGGACATGGAGCTGGCCGGCGTGCGCCTGGACGTCGACCGGCTGCGGCGGCAGTCCGAGGTGCTGACCGAACGCATCGAGCGCATCGAGGAACGGGTGCGGGCGCTGGCCGGTGAAGCGGACTTCAACGTCCACTCCCGCGACCGGGTCGCCTGGCTCCTGTACGAGAAGCTGGGCCTGCGCGCGGGCCGGCGCACGGCCACCGGCAAGCGCAGCACCGCGCTTTCGGCGTTGGAGCCGCTACGGGGCGAGCACGAGGCCGTCGACTTGATCCTCGAGCACCGTGAGCTCAGCAAGCTCAAGGGCACCTATCTCGATCCCCTGCCGGAGCTGGTCGATCCGGTGACCGGGCGACTCCACACCACCTTCAACCAGGCCGTGGTGGCGACCGGAAGGCTGTCCTCGGCTCATCCCAACCTGCAGAACATCCCGGTCCGCACGGAGCTCGGGCGCCAGATCCGGCGCGCCTTCATCGCCGCCGAGGGCACGCGGCTGGTGGTCGCCGACTACAGTCAGATCGAGCTGCGGGTGCTGGCGCACATCGCCGACGAGCCCACCCTCATCGAGGCGTTCCGCCGCGGCGAGGACGTGCACCGCAGGACGGCATCGGAGGTCTACGCCGTCGCCGCACGGGACGTCACCGAAGAGATGCGGCGGCGCGCCAAGGTGGTGAACTTCGGCATCCTCTACGGCATGGGACCACGCCGTCTCAGCGCCGATCTGGACATCAGCCCGCAGGAGGCCGAGCGCACCATCGCGACCTACTTCGAGCGCTACCCGCGCGTGCGCGCCTACATCGACGACACCCTCGGGTTCTGCCGGGAACACGGCTACGTCACCACGCTGCTGGGCCGGCGCCGTCAGGTCCCGGACATCCACAGCCCCAACCGCAGCGCCCGCGAGTACGCCGAGCGCACGGCCTACAACATGCCCATCCAGGGCACGGCCGCCGACATCATGAAGCTGGCCATGTTGAAGCTCGTGCCGGAGCTGCGTGCGCTGGGTGGGCGCCTGCTGCTCCAGGTTCACGACGAGCTGGTGGCGGAGGTGCCGACCGCCGCCGTGGAGCGTGCCGCGGTCGCCGTGCGCGAGGCGATGGCGAGCGCCTACACCCTGCGGGTGCCGCTCGTAGCCGAGGTCGGCTCGGGCTCCAACTGGCTGGAAGCGAAATAGGCAAAGGCCGGGCTAGAATGGCCCTCATGGCAGATAGGCGGTACTTCGGCACCGACGGCATCCGGGGGGTCGCCGGCGAATCCCCCATGACGGGGGCGTTCGCCTTCAGGCTCGGTGTCGCGACCGCGGAGGGGCTGCGCCGCAGCGGCTCGGCGCGTCCGCACGTGGTGGTCGGCATGGACACCCGACGATCGGGACCGATGCTGGCCCATGCCGTGGCCGCGGGTCTGGCGTCACGCGGTGCGGACGTCAGCTGGCTCGGCGTCATGCCCACACCCGGCGTCTCCTACCTGACGCTGGCCCTCGAGGCGGACGCCGGCGTGGTGGTCAGCGCCAGCCACAACCCTTTCGGGGACAACGGCCTCAAGCTCTTCAACGGCGCCGGCGAGAAGCTGTCGGACG